>NZ_JBVIYR010000006.1:290364-508266 GCF_055592385.1 Streptomyces sp. NPDC041124 | reverse complement strand
CCGTCGAACTGTTCGGCGGGGTGCGGTTCCCGGCCGTCGGCGAGCTGCCGTACCTGCTGACCCTCGGGGGCCACGGCTTCTACTGGTTCCGGCTCACGCGAGTCGCGTCCCGCATCGGCCGCCGACTGTGAGCGTGTGCCGGCGTAAGGAGGCGTCACCATGACGAAGACCGCATTCCTGCGCCCGCGGAGCGCGCCCGCCGAGCCCATGGAGTCGCTCACCGGGCTGCTGCGCGAGTGGCTGCCGCTGCAGCGCTGGTTCGCCGGCAAGGACCGGCCCGTCACCGACCTCGGTGTGCTGTCGATGACGGAGCTGTTCCCGGGCTGTCTGCACGTCCTGGTGCACGCCGGGCACGGCGGTGTACCAGCTCCCGGGGGCACCACCCCGGCCGGTGACTGCTACCAGCTGCTCCTCGGCGTACGGGAGCGGCCCTCGCCCCGGCTCGGCAAGGCGGTCATCGGCAGGGTGAGGGACGGCAGGCTCGCCGGAATGACCGTCCACGACGCCCTCCACGACCCGCGCGCCGCCCAGCTCCTCCTGGAGCGGCTGCGCCGGCCCGGCGCGGCCGGCCCCCTGCGGTTCGAGTGCGACGCGTCCCAGCAGGTGCCCGCCGGACTGGTGCCCCGGCTGATGACCGCCGAACAGTCCAACTCCTCGCTGGTCTTCGGCGACGAGTACATCCTCAAGGTGTTCCGGCGCATCCAGCCCGGCGTCAACCCGGACCTCGAGGTGCCGGGGGCGCTGGCCCGCCAGGGCTGCCACCGGGTCCCGGCACCGGTGGCCTGGCTGCACACCACGCACCCGTTCACGGCGACGCTCGGGGTGCTCCAGCCGTATCTGCGCGACGCCTCCGACGGCTGGACGCTGGCCCAGGACGCGCTCGCCGCCGGTGACGACTTCACCGCGCAGGCGCACGCGCTGGGCCAGGCCACGGCGGACGTCCACCTGGCGCTGTCCTCGGCGTTCCCCATCGGCGCTCCCGGGGAGAACGGGCGGACGGCCGCGGCGATGACGGAGCGGCTGACCGCCGCGGCGCACGCCGTGCCCGTGCTCCAGCCGTTCGTGCCGGGGCTGCGGGCCGCCTTCGCCGCGCTGGCCACCTGTGACGCCGGGCCGCCCGCCCAGCGCATCCACGGCGACCTGCACCTGGGGCAGGTGCTGCGGGCCGGACGCGAATGGTTCGTGATCGACTTCGAGGGCGAGCCGTCGCGGCCGCTCTCCGAACGGCGCAGCGCCCACTCCCCCGTGCGGGACATCGCCGGGATGCTGCGCTCCTTCGACTACGCCGCCCGCCAGCGCCGCCCGTGGCGCCCGGAGTGGGCGCGCCGCTGCCGCGAGGCCTACTGCGCGGGCTACGCGGCCCGCGCCGGCTGGGACCCGCGCAAGAAGCACGGTCTGCTCCGCGCCTACGAGACCGACCGTGCCGTCTACGAGGTGCTGTACGAGGCCCGGCACCGACCCGACTGGCTGCCCGTACCCATGGCGGCGATCGAGCGCCTCGCCGTGAGAGGAGACTGAAGCCGTGGCCCTGCACGACACCCACGACACCCCGCTTCCCGAAGCGGCCGGGTCCGCCCCGTCCGCACCCGCGGCCCCGGGAGCCGCCCCGGCCCTCGACCCCGTCGACCGGGGGCGCCTGCTGGCGGGCGCCCACCACGACCCGCACGCGCTCCTCGGCGCGCACCCGGTGCCCGGGGGGATCGCCTTCCGGGCGTTGCGCCCGTTCGCCCGCGAGGTGGTGGTGATCGCCGACGGCGGTCGCACCCCGCTCGTCTCGGAGGGCGACGGCCTGTTCTCCGTCGTCCTGCCGCTGGACGCGATCCCCGCTTACACCCTGGCGGTGGCCTACGAGGACGACGAGCCGGCCGAGACGCACGACCCGTACCGGTTCCTGCCGGCACTCGGCGAGTTCGACCTTCATCTGATCCGCGAGGGCCGCCACGAGGAGCTGTGGACGGCGCTCGGCGCGCACCCGATGACCCACCAGGGTGTCACCGGGACGCGCTTCACGGTGTGGGCGCCCAACGCACGGGGGGTGCGGGTCGCCGCCGACTTCACCCACTGGGACGGCACGGCGTTCCCGATGCGCTCGCTGGGCTCGTCCGGAGTGTGGGAGCTGTTCCTGCCTGGTGTCGGCGAGGGCACCCAGTACAAGTTCGAGATCCACTCGCGTTACGGCCACCGGTTCCTCAAGGCCGACCCGATGGCGCGCCGCACGGAGGCGCCGCCGAACACGGCGTCCGTGGTGACGGCCTCGCACTACGAGTGGGGCGACGCCGAGTGGTTCGCGCGGCGCGCCGAGAAGCCCGTGCACGAGGCGCCGTTCTCGGTGTACGAGGTGCACCTGCCGTCGTGGCGGCCGGGGCTGACCTACCGCGAACTGGCCGACGTGCTGCCCGCGTACGTCAAGGAGATGGGCTTCACGCACGTGGAGCTGATGCCGGTCGCCGAACACCCCTTCGGCCCGTCGTGGGGCTACCAGGTCACCGGGTTCTACGCGCCCACCGCACGCCTCGGCACCCCGGACGACTTCAAGTACCTGGTCGACGCCCTGCACCGGGCCGGCATCGGCGTGATCATGGACTGGGTGCCGGCCCATTTCCCGAAGGACGACTGGGCGCTGGCCCGGTTCGACGGGGAACCTCTGTACGAGCCCGGGGACTCCCGTCGCGCGGAGCACCCCGACTGGGGGACGTACACCTTCGACTTCGCCCGCACCGAGGTGCGCAACTTCCTGGTCGCGAACGCCGTGTACTGGTGCCAGGAGTTCCACATCGACGGGCTGCGCGTCGACGCGGTCGCCTCGATGCTCTACCTCGACTACTCGCGCGAGGACGGCGGCTGGGAGCCGAACGCGTACGGCGGCCGGGAGGACCTGGCGGCGATGGCGTTCCTCCAGGAGATGAACGCGACCGTCTACCGCCGCTGCCCGGGCGTCGTGACGATCGCGGAGGAGTCCACGGCGTGGGGAGGGGTGACCCGGCCCACCGACACCGGCGGCCTGGGATTCGGGCTGAAATGGAACATGGGCTGGATGCACGACTCGCTGGAGTACGTCTCGCACGAGCCGGTGCACCGCAAGTACCACCACCACGAGATGACGTTCGCGATGGTGTACGCCTACAGCGAGAACTACTGCCTGCCCATCTCGCACGACGAGGTGGTGCACGGCAAGCAGGCGCTGGTGTCGAAGATGCCCGGCGACTGGTGGCAGCGGCGTGCCAACGTCCGTGCCTACCTGGCCTTCATGTGGGCCCATCCGGGCAAGCAACTGCTGTTCATGGGGCAGGAGTTCGCTCAGGGAGCCGAGTGGTCGGAGAAGGAGGGGCCGGAGTGGTGGCTGCTCGACGAGGGGTACCACTCGGCCGGTGACCACCGCGGGGTGCAGGACCTGGTGCGCGATCTCAACGCCCGCTACCGCGCGACCCCGGCGCTGTGGCAGCGCGACACCGACCCGTCCGGCTTCCGGTGGGTGTCGGTCGACGCCGCCGACGACAACGTCTTCGCGTTCCTCCGGTACGACGCCGAGGGCTCCCCGCTCCTCGCGGTGTCCAACTTCTCGCCCGTGGTCCGCCGCGACTACGTCCTCGACACCGGCGACGACGTGACCGCCTGGCGGGAGGTGCTCAACACCGACGCCGTGCGCTACGGCGGCGGGGGCGTCACCGACCCCGGCCCGGTCAAACCCGAGGACGGCCGCATCCGGCTCACCCTGCCACCGCTCGCGACCGTGTGGCTGGCACCCGTCCCTCTGTGAGCGCCCGCGACGGCGCCAGGTGTCCCCCGGGCCCGGCGGGGCATCCGGGATCGTACGACCGAGGGCACCTCGGCGTCGTCGCGGCAGGTCACAGAAGGGCAAAGACACGTGCGGACCGTGGGAGTGGAGGAGGAACTCCTCCTGGTGGATCCTGACACCGGAGAACCGCGGGCGATGTCCGCGGCGGTGCTCGCCCGGGCCGAGCGGGAGGGCTCGGGCAAGGACGTCTTCGAGAAGGAACTCCACGAGCAGATGCTGGAGTTCGCCACGCATCCGCAGTCGTCGATGGAGAGCCTGCACGCGGAGATCGTCCGCTGCCGCAAGGAGGCCGCCGGGCATGCCGGGGAGATCGGCTGCGCCGTCGCCGCGCTCGCCACGTCCCCGCTGCCGGTCAGCCCGTCCATCGGTGTCAACCGGCGCTACCGGTGGATGGAGGAGCAGTACGGCATCGCCACCCGGGAACAGCTCGTCATGGGCTGTCACGTCCATGTCTCCGTCGAGTCCGACGAGGAGGGCACCGGGGTCGTCGACCGGCTGCGGCCCTGGCTGCCGGTGCTGGCCGCGCTGAGCGCGAACTCGCCGTTCTGGCAGGGCAGCGACACCGGCTACAGCAGCTACCGCAGCCGGGTGTGGCAGCGCTGGCCCTCCGCCGGCCCCACGGAGATCTTCGGCTCGCCCGAGCGGTACCACCGGCGGGTCGCCGACATGGTGGCGACCGGCGTGATCCTCGACGAGGGGATGGTCTACTTCGACGCCCGGCTGTCCCAGCGGTATCCGACCGTGGAGATACGGGTCTCCGACGTGTGCCTGCACGCGGAGACCGCCGCACTGGTCGCCACCCTCGCCCGGGGGCTGGTGGAGACCGCGGCGCGGGAGTGGCGGGCCGGCCAGGAGCCGCTGGACCCCGGCGTCAGCCTGCTGCGGCTCTCCGCCTGGCAGGCGGCCCGCTCGGGTCTGACGGGCGAGCTGCTCCACCCGCGGACCATGCGGCGCACCCCTGCAGAGGAGGTCGTGCGCGCTCTCCTCGACCATGTCGCCGACGCCCTGGAGGCGCACGGCGACCTGGAGCGCGCCCGTGAGGGATGCGACAGGCTGCTGCGCGACGGCAACGGCGCCCAGGTGCAGCGGGACGTGATGGGGCGCACCCGGAGCCTGCGGGACGTCGTCACGGAGTGCGTGCGGCACACCCAGGCGTAGGGCGGGGCGGGGTCAGAGGATCAGGATCAGGGCGTAGACCAGGAAGAAGGCCGCGAAGAGGACCGCCACGGCGAGGATCACGGTCAGGGGCCCCTTGGACCAGCCCTTGGTCGGATTGTGCGTCTCCCGGGGACCCGCCTCCGGCATGCTGCTCTCCGCGGGCGGGGTCTCACCGGGCGGTACGCCGCCTCCCGGCTCGAGGCCGGTGGTGCGTTCCGGATCGGGGTCGGGGTTCACGTAGGTCATGACGTCCGGGTCCCCCGAAACCGGCGAGGTCATCAGTGCGGACACACTTGTCGCGATCCCGGCACGGGGGCGGGCCGGCTGGACTACATTCAGGCAACCGCCGATGACTGTCCTCACCGGCCGAGTCACGCCCCGTACATGTCAGGAGCAGCGCATGCGCGACCTCGCTCTCGCTCCCCCGTCCGTCGCGCCCCTGACCGGCGGTCTCGCCGACAGCCTCTTCACCAGGGCCGACGAGAGCCCGAACCTGCCCGTGCTGGCCCACCGCACCGGCCCGGCGTACTCCACGTGGGAGGAGATCAGCGCCGTGGAGTTCCGGGACAGGGTCGTCGTCCTGGCCAAGGGTCTGATCGCGTCCGGCATTTCCCCGGGCGCGCGGGTGGCGATCATGGCGCGCACCCGTTACGAGTGGACCCTGCTGTGCCACGCCCTGTGGACGGTGGGCGCCGAGGTCGTGCCGATCTACCCGACCTCCTCGCGCGACCAGGTGGAGTGGATCCTCAGGGACGCCGGCTGTGTCGCCGTCCTGGTGGAGGACGAGCAGAGCGTGATGACCGTCGGGTCGGTGTGCGCGGCCCTGCCACGGCTGCGCCACGTGTGGCAACTGGACGGTGGCGCACTGGAACAGCTGACGGCGCGCGGTGAGTTCATCCCGCCGGCCACGGTGGACTCGATGCGGCGCATCGTGCTGCCGGACTCCACCGCCGTGATCGCCTACACCTCCGGCACCTCCGGCCGCGCCATGGGCTGCGCGCTGAGCCACCGCGGTCTGGCGTTCGTCTGCGACACGCTGCTGGAGGGGTGGGGTCACACCGCGGCGCCGGCCGGGGAGCAGGGCGCCGTCCTGGCCTTCCTGCCGTTCTCCCACGTGTACGGGCTGATGATCCAGAGCCTGTGCGTCCGGGGCGGTCTGCTGATGGGACACGAGCCCGACCTGGGCGGCGAGTCGCTGTCCTCGGCCCTGCGCACCTTCCGGCCCACCTACCTGTACGCGGTGCCCTCGCTGCTGGAGAAGATCTACAAGAACTTCCTGCGCACGGCGCAGCGGCAGGGCCGCGGCGCACTGTTCGAGCGGGCCGCCGGCACGGCCCGGGACTTCGCCGCCGCGGTCGAGCGGCAGCGGCTGGGCCGGGGCTCCGGGCCGGGCTTCGACCTGCGGCTGCAGCACGCCCTGTACGAGCGCACCGTCTACCGGCGGCTGCGGGCGGCGCTGGGCGGCCGGGTGCTGCGGGCCACCTCCGGCGGTTCACCGCTCAACCGCGACCTCTGCCTCTTCTACGAGGGCATCGGCATCTACGTCCACGACGGGTACGGGCTCACCGAGACCAGCGGCGGGGCGACGATGCAGCCGTTCGGGCGGGAGAAGTCCGGCACCGTGGGGCAGGCGCTGCCGGGCACCGGAATCCGGGTGGCCGACGACGGGGAGATCCTGGTGCGCGGGCCGTCCGTGTTCCAGGGTTACGTCGGCGACGAGGCCGCCACCCGGGCCGCGCTCAGGGGCGGCTGGCTCGCCACGGGGGACCTGGGCCGGCTGGACACCGAGGGCTATCTGACGATCACCGGCCGCAAGAAGGACATCATCGTCACGAGCAGCGGCAAGAGCGTGGCACCCGCGGCCCTGGAGCACCGGCTGCGGATGCATCCGCTGGTCCACCAGGCGGTCGTGGTGGGCGACGACCGCCCCTGTGTGGGCGCCCTGATCACGCTGGACCCCGATTTCCTGTCCGACTGGCGCGCCGCGCTGTCCCTGCCGGGCGACGCGCCGGCCCGGGAGGCGCGGGAGGAGAACGCGCTGCGCGAGGAGGTCGCGCGGGCGGTCGCCGCGGCCAACAGCAGCGTGTCGCGCGCGGAGTCGATCCGGGTGTTCCGGGTGCTGCCCGAGCCGTTCGACGTGACCAACGGTCTGCTGACGCCGTCGATGAAGCTGCGCCGGGACGAGATCGTGCGCCGCTACGCGCTGGAGATCGACGCGATGTACCAGTCGCGCACGCGTCCCGGACGGACGCCGGTGCCGGAGGAGTCCGCGGGCTGGGACGACTCCGACAACGTGTTCCGCTGAGGACGCCCGGGGCCGTCCTGGTCCGTGAGGGGTTTGTCACCGACAACCCACGGGCATGCGGGCGCGTAGGCTCCGCGCTCACGGGAACCCACCAGATCGGGGGACGCACAGGACAGCGACGACCGCCCCGCTGTGCCGGGGCCTGGAAGGCGAGATGGCACCCGAGCCGCGTAGGGACAGGACACTGGCCGGCGAGGAGATCACGAGCCGCATCGCCAGCTTCCCGGGGGAGCTGCACGATGTGACGGACGCACGCATGGTCGCGGAGGAGTTCCTCTTCGACCTGGCCCGCGTGTCGGCGCCGTCGGCTCCGGAGCACTGGGACGACATACTCCTGGTGGTGACGGAGCTGGCCGCCAACGCGGTCCAGTACGCACCCGGTCCCTTCGAGCTGCGTCTGCGCAGGACGTTCGACGGGGTGCATGTGGTGATGCACGACAGCAGCACCACGGAACCGGCCCCGCGGCCCTTCCATCCCCACAGCGGCGGGGGCGGGATCGGCTGGCATCTGATCCACACGCTCTGCGATCAGGTCAGTGTGGTCCGTGACGGCCACGGCAAGGACATCCACGTGTTCCTGCCGTGGTGAGCCGCCACGGACGCGGTGGCTTCGAGGCCGTCGCTCAGCCGACGGGCTCCTCACGGGGCGGCAGCCCGTGGTAGTAGTCGCCGACCGCGGTGAGGTAGGCCGGGTCCATGGTCTCGCTGTCCGTCCGGAACCGGGGCGCCTCCTTCACCTCCGCCCGGGTGCAGGACACGGTCACTCTCTGCTCCCCCGGTTCCACGGTGCTGACGACACCGACCGGCACCAGGACGCTGCGTCCGAACACCCACACACCGGTGTCGACGACGAGGTGCCGCATCCCGTGGTGGTCGGCCTGGCGGTCGACATGGCCGATGGTGCCGTCGCTCGCGACGACGGTGTAGCCCGTGAGGTCCCGCTCCGCGACGGGACCCAGGTCCGGCGTGTAGGACCAGATGCTGTGGATGGGCACTGCTCGTTTCCTCCCCGGTGAACGTCCGCTGCGCGGAGGAAGCGGGTCCGATGTGCGCCCGCGCCCTCCTTCACAGGGCCAATACCCGGCGGGGGCCCGTGCATTCGAGCGGTGCGGGCCCGGTATCGCGGCGTCGGCGGACCGTGCGCGGCGCGTCCGGCGAAACCGGTCCGTGTACCCCTGACGGCGCAAGGTATGCACATCCCCTCCGGCTTTTCTTCACACTTTCCCGGGGCCGCCTCACGCTTTGTTCCGCACCCGCAACGTGGGTTAGCCTGCGGCGTATTTCTCATCGCGCAAATCCGTGAACTGCGGAAACGCGCACTGACTCAGCCGGAACGAGGGTGCGCATGACCAGCAAGAGCGCCGAGGGGACCGACACGGCTCCGGGGGACGAGGAGCTGAGGCGGCTCCTCGCGGGGCTGACGGCCGTCCGGGACGGGGACTTCGGCACTCGGCTGCCGGATGACGCGGATGGCCTCATGGGCGACATCGCCAAGGTCTTCAACGGCATGGTGGACCAGTTGTCCGTGTTCACCTCCGAGGTGACGCGCGTGGCCCGCGAGGTCGGCACCGAGGGCGCGCTGGGCGGGCAGGCGCAGGTGCCGGGCGTCTCGGGCACCTGGGCCGACCTGACGGACTCGGTGAACGCGATGGCGGGCAACCTCACCGCGCAGGTCCGCTCCATCGCCCAGGTGACGACGGCGGTCGCCAAGGGCGACCTGTCGCAGAAGATCACCGTGGACGCCCGCGGCGAGATCCTCGAACTGAAGAACACCATCAACACGATGGTCGACCAGCTCTCCGCCTTCGCCGACGAGGTCACCCGCGTCGCCCGCGAGGTCGGCACCGAAGGCCGCCTCGGCGGCCAGGCCCAGGTCCGGGGCGTCTCCGGCACCTGGAAGGACCTCACCGACAACGTCAACGTGATGGCGTCCAACCTGACCGGTCAGGTCCGCTCCATCGCCCAGGTCGCCTCCGCGGTGGGCCGGGGCGACCTGTCGCAGCGGATCAGGGTCGAGGCGGCCGGTGAGGTCGGGGCGCTGGCCGACGTCATCAACACGATGGTGGACACGCTGTCCGCCTTCGCCGACGAGGTCACCCGCGTCGCCCGCGAGGTCGGCACCGAGGGCCGCCTCGGCGGCCAGGCCCATGTGCCCCACGTCGCGGGCACCTGGAAGGACCTGACCGACAACGTCAACTCCATGGCCAACAACCTCACCGGCCAGGTGCGCAACATCGCGCTGGTGACGACCGCCGTGGCCCGCGGCGACCTGTCGAAGAAGATCGACGTGGACGCGCGCGGCGAGATCCTCGAGCTGAAGACGACCATCAACACGATGGTCGACCAGCTCTCCGCCTTCGCCCAGGAGGTCACCCGCGTCGCCCGCGAGGTCGGCACCGAGGGCCGCCTCGGCGGCCAGGCGGAGGTCGAGGGCGTCTCCGGCACCTGGAAGCGGCTCACCGAGAACGTCAACGAGCTGGCCGGGAACCTGACCCGGCAGGTCCGCGCGATCGCGCAGGTCACCAGCGCGGTCGCCGAGGGCGATCTGACGCGCTCGATCTCCGTCGAGGCGTCCGGCGAGGTCGCCGAGCTCAAGGACAACATCAACGCGATGGTGGAGTCCCTGCGCGAGACCACCCGCGCCAACCAGCAGCAGGACTGGCTCAAGACCAATCTCGCCCGGGTCTCCGGCCTGATGCAGGGGCACCGCGACCTGGCCGTGGTCGCCGAGCTGATCATGGACGAGCTGGTGCCGCTGGTGTCCGCGCAGTACGGCGCCTTCTACCTCGTGGAGGACGGCGCCGGCGACGCACCGGAGCTGCGGCTCGTCGGCTCCTACGGCTACCCCGACGACGAGGGCCGGTCCAGCCGCATCGCCTTCGGCCGCACCCTGGTCGGCCAGGCCGCCCGCAGCCGCCGCACCATCACGGTGGACGAGCTGCCGCCGGACTACCTCGCCATCTCCTCCGGTCTCGGCCAGGTGGTGCCGACCACGCTGGTACTGCTGCCCATCGTGGTCGAGGGCCAGGTCCTCGGCGTGATCGAACTGGCGTCGGTGACCGCGTTCACCCAGATCCACCGGGACTTCCTGGCCCAGTTGATGGAGACCATCGGCGTCAACGTCAACACCATCGTGGCCAACGCCCGCACCGACGAGCTGCTCGTGGAGTCCCAGCGGCTCACCGCCGAACTGCAGGAACGCTCGGCGGAGTTGCAGACCCAGCAGGAGGAACTGCAGCACTCCAACGCGGAGCTGGAGGAGAAGGCCGCGCTGCTGGCGGCGCAGAACCGGGACATCGAGGCGAAGAACCTGCAGATCGAGCACGCCCGGCAGGAGCTCGAAGCGCGGGCCCAGCAGCTGTCCCTGGCCTCGAAGTACAAGTCGGAGTTCCTGGCGAACATGAGCCACGAACTGCGCACCCCGCTGAACAGCCTGCTGATCCTGGCCCAGTTGCTCGCCCAGAACCCCTCGCGCAACCTCAGCCCCAAGCAGGTCGAGTACGCGCAGATCATCCACTCGGCGGGCTCGGACCTGCTGCAGCTGATCAACGACATCCTCGACCTGTCGAAGGTCGAGGCGGGGAAGATGGACGTCAGCCCCGAGCGGGTGGAACTGCGCCGGCTCGTGGAGTACGTCGAGGTCACCTTCCGGCCCATGACGATGCAGAAGAGCCTGGACTTCACGGTGACGACGGCTCCGGGTGCCCCGGCGGACCTGCTCACCGACGACTCCCGGCTGCGGCAGGTGCTGCGCAACCTGCTGTCCAACGCGGTGAAGTTCACCGAGCGGGGCAGCGTGGAGCTGCGCATCGAGCCCGCCCCGGACGACGAGGTGCCGGCCGGTGTGCTGCGCGGCGGCCCGGTGGTGGCCTTCCGGGTGCGCGACACCGGTGTCGGCATCCAGGAGCAGCACCTGGAGTCGATCTTCGGTGCCTTCCAGCAGGCGGACGGCACGACGAGCCGCAAGTACGGGGGCACGGGGCTCGGACTGTCCATCACCCGGGAGATCGCGCATCTGCTCGGCGGCGCGGTCACGGTGGACAGCGTCTCGGGCCAGGGCAGCACGTTCACCCTGTTCCTGCCGGTGGCCCGGCCGGACTTCGAGGATCTGCTGCGGCCCGCCCAGGTGACGGACCACCATCCGGCCCAGGCGCTGCCGGAGGCGTCGCCCCGGCCCCTTCCCGTGGTCGAAGGGGGCAGCGGGTCCGGGCAGCGCCCGCGGCGGCTGCTCGTGGTGGAGGAGCGGCCCCGCGGTCTGCTGACGCTGGTCGCGGAGAGCGTCGTGCAGGACGTCACGCAGGGCGACGGCACCTCCCGGCCGTCGGTCGACATCATCACCGCCGTCGGTGCGCAGGAGGCGGCCGGAGCGCTGGCCGCCGATCCGTGCCACTGCGTGGTGCTGGAGCTCGGCATGGAATCGGAGGTCACCCGGTTCCTGGAGGCGCTGCGCGGTGACGCCGCGCTCGCCAGTGTGCCGGTGCTGGTGCACAGCGGTCACCGGGCCGACGCGGCGGCGGAGGAGTCCCTGCGCTCGCACGCCGAGGGCACGGCGCTGGAGTTCCTCTCCAGCCTGGACGAGCTGCGCGAACGCATCGCCCTGCACCTGTCCGCCGAGGAGCCCGGGGACGTGCTGTCGCTGGTGCGCAGCGACGAGGCGCACCACCGGCCGGCCCCCCAGACGGTCGTGGACGGCTCGTTCTCGGGCCGGACGGTCCTCGTCGTCGACGACGACGCGCGCAACCTCTTCGCGCTCAGCGGCATCCTGGAGCTGCACGGCTTCCGTGTGCTGCACGCGGAGAACGGCCGCAAGGGCATCGAGGCACTCGTGGACAACCCGGACGTGGCCCTCGTCCTGATGGACGTGATGATGCCCGAGCTGGACGGCTACGCCGCCACGGCCGAGATCCGTGGCATGCCGCAGTACGCAGAGCTGCCCATCATCGCCGTCACCGCCAAGGCGATGCCCGGGGACCGGGAGAAGAGTCTCGCCTCGGGGGCCAGCGACTACGTCACCAAACCGGTCGACACCCAGGCCCTGATCGCCTGCGTGCGCCGCTGGCTGCCCGCATGAGCCCCGCGGCAGGATCCCCCAGTCGTCGAGGAGCGTGCGCGGCATGAGCAACGAGGAGCATGCGAACGGACCGCTGCCCGGCCACCCGCCGGAGGCGCTGCCGGCCGGCGTGTCCACCGACTCACCGGTGGGCAGGCTCGCGGCCACGGTGGACCGGCTCAGCCGTGAGGTGCGCACGGCGCAGGCCGAGGCGGAGGGCCGGGCGCTGATCGAACTCGCCAAGGGCATCCTCGTCGAACGCCTGGGGTGCGGTCCCACGCAGGCCGCCCGCCAGCTCGCCGAGCTGACCGAGCAGGCCGGGACGACGCAGCTGGAGTTCGCGGTCGAGGTGATCAACCAGGCCGCCCGGGACCGGATGTCGGAGGTGACGGACGCCTTCCTGGCCGCCACCCGGGCCGCCGAGGAGGCGGCTGCCGAGACCGCCGCCGTGCGCCTGCGCGCCGCCGAGAGCGGGGCGCTCGCGGCGGACGACACGCAGGCCGTGGCCGAGTCCCTGCTTCAGCAGGCGCTGCGCCCGCTGGGCGCGGTGGCCGTGGCGATCTGGGCAGCCGGTGCCGACGGGTCCCTCACCCTTGCGGGCAGCGCCGGATTCTCCCCGGCCGAGGCGGCCCGCTGGCACTACGTGCCGCCGGACGTGGCGACGGTCGCCCGGTGCGCGCTGACGGAGCGCGACGGCCTGTGGATCACGTCGACGGACGACCGGGGCCTGCCCAGTGTGGGCCGCCACCACTACCCGGACGGCGGCAGGGCCGCGGTGCCCGCCGGTACCGGGGGGCGGGTGTACGGCGTCCTGGAGATCGTCTGGCCGGCGCCGCTGCCCGAGCAGCCGCCGCAGATCGTCCGGCAGGTGGAGGCCCTGGCCGAGCTCTGCGCGCACACCCTGGAGCTGTACACGCCGCCGGGCGCCCCGTCGCGTGAGGCGCGGGAGCTGCCGGACGCGTCCGAGCTGATGGATCTGGCCGACGGGCTGTACGACCCGGCGCTCGTCCTCGTGCCTCACCTGGATCCCTCCGGGAACCTGGTGGACTTCCGTATCCAGCACGTCAACAGCCGCTTCCTGGATCCGGCGGGCCGGCCGCGCGCGACGATCAGCGGCGCCCTGTTGCTGGAGGCCTACCCGATGGCCGCCGGGGACAGCGAACTGTTCCAGCGGATCGAACGGGTGTACGCGACGGGTGAGCCGTTCCGGGCCCGGCGCATGAATCTGACCGCGCTCGTCGACCAGGTGCCCCTGGCGTCGCTCGCGGACATCAGTGTCAGCCGGCACGGCGACGGGATCCTGTTCATCTGGCGCATCGAGGACGAGACGGCGCGCCTGGCGAGCCTGCTCCAGCACGCCCAGCGGCTCGGCCGGATCGGCGGTTTCGAGGAGAACCTGCTGACCGGGGAGATCACCTGGAACGGTCAGCTCTTCGACCTCTACGGGCGCCCCGAGACGAGCTCTCCGGTGCCGTTGCAGGAGCTGCCCGCGCACGCCCATCCGGACGACGCCGTCACCATCGGCCGCTTCCTGCGCACGCTGCTGCACCGCCGGCGGCCGGCCTCGGCGGCCTTCCGGCTGCAGCGGCCGGACGGGGTCACGCGGCACATCCGCGTGGTCGCCGAGCCGGTCCTGGACACCGACGGCAGGCTGCTCACCACCCGCGGCGCCTACCAGGACATCTCCGCCCAGCACTGGACGGAGGTGGCGCTGGCGGCCACCCGTGACCAGCTGGCGCACACCGAGCAGCACGCCAGTGAACGCGACCGGCTGGCGCTCCAGCTGCAGCGCGCCATCATGCCGCCCACCCAGGCGCCGCTGCAGGTGCCCGACCTGGACGTGGCCGTGCGCTACCGGCCCGCGGAGGCCGAGCAGCTGGTGGGCGGCGACTGGTACGACGCCGTGGTGCTGCCGTCCCGGCTGGTGCTGCTGTGCGTGGGCGACGTCGCCGGACACGGCATAGAGGCGGCGACCAGCATGGTCGTCCTGCGCAACGCCCTGCGCGGTCTCGCCGTCACCGGCGCGGGTCCCGGGCAGCTGCTGTCGTGGCTGAACATCGTGGCGCACCATCTGACGGGCGCGGTCACCGCCACCGCGGTCTGCGGCCTGTACGACCCGGACTCGCGCACGCTGCGCTGGGCCCGGGCGGGCCACCTCCCGCCGGTGCTGGTGCGGGGTTCCGACGCCGCCCCGCTGCCGTTGGTGCGCGGGCTGCTGCTGGGTGCCGTACCGGAGGCGTCGTACGAGGAAGGGGAGGTGCAGCTGGCCCCCGAGGACAATCTGCTGATGTACACGGACGGACTGATCGAGCGCCGGGACCGTACGGTGGAGGAGTCCCTGACGCATCTGCTGTCCACCGCCGCCGACGCTCCGGGCACGCTCGACCAGCGGCTGGACCGTCTGCTCACGTACAGCAGGTCGGACACGGACGACGACACCTGCATCGTGGGCATCCGCGTGGGATGAGCGCTACGGCCCGCCGCCAGGGGTTCAGCCCTCCCTGACGGCGGGCCGATGCATGACCCGGCGAATCGGGGGTACGCGCGGCTGCGCGACATAGAGCTTGATCACCTTGTTGGAGGTACTCGTGCACATCGCCCAGGACCCATTGTCCGTCGAGGTGACCCTGCCACGTGAGGACGTGGCCCTTCTGACCGTGGAGGGGTATCTGGACGTCGACACGGCGACCGAGTTCCAGCACCACCTGGCCAACCAGCTCCATCACGGCCGCCGGCACTTCCTGCTGGACCTGACGGCGGTCCCCTTCATGGACTCCTCCGGCATGAACATCATCCTGCGCGTGTACCAGGAGGCGCGTGAACTGCCGGGGAGTGTCCACATCATCTCGCCCGCGCCGGCCGTGCGCCGCATCCTGGACCTGACGGGGGTGAGCATCACCGTCCCGGTCTCGGAGAGCGTCGAGGAGGCACTGGAGCGGGTCGACGGGCTGCCGAAGGCGCCCGACGCCGAGCCGGAGTCCTGAGGACCCATCCGACACCGCCGTGCCGGGGGGCGATCCCGGCGCGGGCGACGACGACCAGGAGAAGAAGCAGGTGCCGCAGCACGAAACGGGCGGAGCACCCGGGACACCGGCGCACGAGGTCAGCGACTTCCTGCGGCGCCGGAGCGAGCAGATCGCCCAGCGGTGGGCGGACGAGCCCCTGTTCCGGACGGTGTTCACGGTCTCGCGCGAGGAGGCGGTGGAAGCCGGCAGGGCGGTGGTCGACGCGCTGGCCCGGGTCGCCGGCTCGGAGCGGGTCGAGGACCCGGACGCCGCCGGTTTCACCACGGTGCGCGAGCAGCTGGCGCGGATGGGGGCCGCCCGCTCCCGCGCGGGACTGTCCACCACCCAGGTGTCGGCCGAGCTGGCCGCGCTGCTGCCGCCGGTGGAGAACCTCCTGGTCGCGGATCTGGAACGGGAGCGGCCGGAGCGGCTGCGGGAGTGCTCCACGACGCTCACCGTCCTGATCGGCACGCTGCGCCTGGTGGCCATGCAGACCGCTCTGAGCGAGATACAGGCGCTCACCGACCGGCAGCGGCTCCAGCTGCTGGAGGTGGCGACACCGGTGATCAGGCTCTGGGACGGCATCGTCGCCGTCCCGCTCATCGGCACCCTGGACAGCGCCCGCAGCCAGGTGGTGATGGAGACCCTGCTGAACGCGGTCGTCGACCAGCACGCCCGGTTCGCGATCCTCGACATCACCGGTGTGCCCACGGTCGACTCGCTGGTGGCGCAGCACCTGATGAAGACGGTCGCCGCGGTGCGGCTGATGGGCGCGGAATGCGTGGTGTCCGGTATCCGTCCGGCGATCGCGCAGACCATGGTGCACCTCGGCCTGGACCTCGGCACGGTGAAGACCCGGGCCGGCCTCGCCGACGCCCTCGCCCACTGTCTGGACGAGCTGGGGGCGAACATCGTCGCCGCGGCACCCGGCGGAGCGGACCAGCGGTGAGCGAGGCGTTCTCCCGCCCGGTCGCGGGACAGGTGCCGGTGCTCAGACTCGGGCACGTGCTGCTGGTGACCCTGCCGGGGGACCTGCACGACAGCATGGCGGACCGGCTCCAGCAGGACCTCTCCGAGACCATCGTGCGCAGCGGCGTCACGGGGGTGGTGATCGACATCTCCGGTGTGGAGATCGTCGACTCCTTCCTCGGGAGGGTGCTGGCGGAGATCGCCGCCCAGAGCGAACTGCTGGCCGCGCGGACCGTGGTGGCCGGTATGCGTCCCGCGGTCGCCATCACCCTGGTGGAGCTGGGGCTGACGCTGCCGGGGCTGCGGACCGCGGTCACCGCCGAGGCGGCCATGGAGCTGCTCGGGCAGCCCGTCGCGCCGCCGCGGGCCCGCGGCGGGCGCGAGGAGAGTCCATGATGGACACCGCCGCGGGCGTCGGGACCCGCCTGCCCATCCGGTCGGACATGGACCTGGTGTGGGTGCGCCAGCACGTGCGACAGGCCGCGGCCGAGCTCGGCTTCTCCCTGGTGGACCAGACGAAGCTGGTGACCGCCGCCAGCGAACTGGCCCGCAACACCCTGGTCCACGGCGGGGGCGGCGAGATGCGTGCGTCGCACGTCAGCACGGGCCACAACCACGGGCTGCGGCTCACCTTCAGCGACACCGGTCCCGGCATCGACGACCTCGACCGGGCACTCAGCGACGGTTACACCTCCGGCGGCGGGCTCGGCATGGGGCTGGGCGGCGCCCGCCGCCTGGTGCACGACTTCACGGTCGAGACCGACCCCGGGTCGGGAACGTCGGTGCGGGTGACCTCGTGGGTGTCCCGGCCACCGCGGCCACGGAAGGACCTCTGATGCCCCGCCTCTGGGACGTACCGGTGCAGGACCCGACCCGGGTGCGTGACGTGCGGGTCGCGGCGGAGGAGGCCGCGGCCCTGGCCGGCCTGGACGAGCAGCGCACCGCCACGGTGTCACTGGTGGCCACCGAGCTCGCCACGAACCTGCTCAAGCACGCGCAGGCGGGCCAGGTGCTCGTCGACGTCGTGGACCCGCCCGCGCCGCGGGAGGGCCGGCCGGGGCGGGCCGTGCAGATCACCGCGATCGACCACGGGCCGGGCATCGCCGACGTCGCCCGGGCGATGCGGGACGGGTTCTCCTCGGCCCACTCGCTCGGGGCCGGCCTCGGCACCTGCCGGCGCCTCGCCGACGACTTCGGCCTGCACAGCGTGCCCGGGCGGGGCACCGTGGCAGTGGCCCGCTTCGTGTCCGACGACCGCCCGGACCACGGCGAGGACGCCCCGCGCGACCTCGGGGTGCGCGCCGGCGGCGTCAACATCCCCTACGCCGGCGCCGACCACTCGGGCGACGCATGGGCCTGGGTCAGGTCCGGCGACCGTACGACGCTGATGCTGGCCGACGGGCTGGGACACGGCGGCGAGGCGGCCCGTGCCTCGACCGCCGCGGTCGAGGAGCTGCGCCACTGGGCCCGGCTGTCGCCGGCGGAGGTGCTGCGCAAGCTCCATCCGGCGCTGGCCGGGACGCGGGGCGCGGCCGTCGCCGTGGCCCAGCTCGACACCTGGGCCGGGCGGCTGCGCTTCGCCGGGATCGGCAACGTCTCGGCCCGGCTGCGGGAGGGTGACCGCTGGCGTTCCCTGCTGTCCAAGCCGGGCATCGTCGGGGTGCACCGGCCGCACACCATGCGCGAGGACGAGGTCCCGTGGACCGACGGGAGCCTGCTGATCCTGCACACGGACGGGCTGCCCAGCCGCTGGACGCCGCCCCCGGACACCGGGGAGCCGCCGGCCGACCCGGCCGTGACGGCCGCCGTGGCCGTCCGGGACTCCGGCAGTTCCGCGCGCCCGGTGCGGGACGACACCGCCGTGGCCGTGCTGGCCCCCGTCCCGGCGAGGCGCCCATGACGCGCGACTGGAGGATCAGCACCGTCACGGACGCGGCGCGCGCCCGCATCGCCGTCGCGCGGCTGGCCGAGGCGTACGGGGTGCCCTCCGTGGAACGGGTCCGGCTGGCGACGGCGCTCAGCGGCCGTCTGAGGCAGTGCCTGACCAAGGGCGGCACCTGGGTGCTCAGCCTGGAGGGTTCGGAGTCCTCCGCCGGAGCGACGGCCCTGCACGCCGTGGTGACGCCCTCGTCCGACGCGCCC
The DNA here is from genome assembly GCF_055592385.1 of Streptomyces sp. NPDC041124. NCBI lineage: Bacteria > Bacillati > Actinomycetota > Actinomycetes > Kitasatosporales > Streptomycetaceae > Streptomyces > Streptomyces sp. NPDC041124. Next base: position 489,841 of record NZ_JBVIYR010000006.1, on the reverse strand, counting down.
GACGCGGGCCGCACGCCGTGGACGGTGACGGTTCCCTGCACCGAGCCGGGGCACGCCGTCGACGCCGACGCCGACGCCGACGCGGTCGCGGCGGATCCGGCGGCCCTGTCGGAGGCGCTGCTGGGCGCCGACGAGGACGCCGCCCTGGTACTGGACAAGCTCGCCGAGCAGGAGGAGCTCGTCGCCTTCCACCGGGAGGAACTTCACCAGACCAATCAGGGCGTCGTGGCGCTGCACGCCGAGCTGGACGCGGCGGGGCGGGCGCAGCAGGAGGCGTTCGCCGCCGAGCGGCGGGCGCGCGAGGAAGCGGAGAAGGCCCGGCGCAGACTGACGTTCCTGGCGGACGCGAGCGCCGTGCTGACCGCCTCCCTGAACCACGACGAGATCGTGCGCCGGCTGCCGGAGCTGCTCGTGCCGCGGTACGCAGGCGGGGTCGACGTGTGGCTGTTCGACGACGAGGACGACCTGCGCCTGCCGGCCGACCACCCGAACGCGGCGGTGCTCGCGGCCCGCACCGGGCGCCCCCAGTACGCCGCCGACCATCCCGGGGGCATGCCCGGGGTGGACGACCGGCCGCCGTCGGCCCTGGACCCCGGGCGGCCGCTGCTGTGCGTACCGCTGTCGGCGCGCCGTACGCCGCTGGGTGTGCTGACGCTGTCGTCGCCCGGGACGCGCTGGGACCCGGACGACGCCGTGATGCTGATCGAGCTGGCCCGGCGGGCCGGTATCGCCCTGGACAACGCGCGCCGGTTCGAGCACAACCGGGACATCGCCGAGACGCTCCAGCGCGCCCTGCTCACGGAGCTGCCGGCGACGCCGGGCCTGAGCCTGGCGGCGCGCTATCTGCCGGCCACGCACGGGCTGAACATCGGCGGCGACTGGTACGACGCGTTCCGCCAGCGGGACGGCAGCCTGATCACCGTGATAGGGGATGTGACGGGGCACGGACTGCACGCCGCGGTGATGATGAGCCAGCTGCGCACCGCGCTGCGTGCCTACGCCGTCGACGGCGGGGGACCCGGCCGGCTGCTGACCCGACTGCACGGTTACCTGCGCCACCTGCAGCCTGACCTGTTCGCCACCGCGGTCATCGCGCGGTTCCATCCGGACGGGCACACGCTGACCTGGGCCGCGGCGGGTCACCCGCCGCCGGTGCTGCGGCTGCCCGACGGCCGGGTGCGGGTGCTGGACGCCAAGCCGGGCGCGATGCTCGGCATTCCGCTGCGGCAGGACATCGCCGACCACACCGAAGAGCTGGAGCCCGGTTCGACGCTGGCGCTCTACACCGACGGGCTGGTCGAGCGGCGGGCCGCGGGCATCGACCCGGGCATCGAGCGGCTCGCCACGGCCCTCGGGGCGTACGGCTCCGCCGACCTGGACGCGGATCTGGAGGAGTCGGCGGACCGCATACTCCATCCACTGCTGAGCGACTCCGAGCGCGACGACGACGTGTGCCTGCTGCTGTGCCATCTGCACCCCTGACACGAGGGCGACGGGTGGGTCGGCCGTGCCCTCCCGGTGCGCCGTCGCTCCGGTGAGGGCATCGTGGTGCCGAAGAGGGGCACGCGTCAGGCATCGGCGTCCGAGGCAGGCGCCTGAAGCCGCAGGAAGGGATGGACACCGTGACACGACCCAGGATCCTTGTGGTGGGCGCGGGTTTCGCCGGCGTGGAATGCGTGCGACGGCTGGAGCGCAGGCTCGCCCCGGACGAGGCCGAGCTCACCCTGGTGACGCCGTTCTCCTACCAGCTGTACCTCCCCCTCCTCCCCCAGGTGGCCTCGGGTGTACTGACCCCGCAGTCGGTCGCGCTCTCGCTGCGCCGCAGCGAGAGGTACCGCACCCGGATCATCCCGGGCGGGGCCATCGGCGTGGACCTGCGGTCCAAGGTCTGCGTCGTGCGCATCGTCAACGGCGAGATCGTCAACGAGCGTTACGACTACATCGTGCTGGCTCCCGGCAGCGTCACCCGCACCTTCGACATCCCCGGGCTCACGGACCACGCCTTCGGCATGAAGTCACTGGCCGAGGCCGCCTACCTGCGGGATCACGTCATCTCTCAGCTCGACCTGGCCGACGCGTCCCACGATCCGGCGGAACGGGCCTCGCGGCTGCAGTTCGTGGTGGTCGGCGGCGGATACGCGGGCACCGAGACCGCGGCCTGCCTCCAGCGGCTGACGCACGCGGCCGTCAAGCGCTATCCCCGGCTGGACCCCGGCCTGATCAAGTGGCACCTGATCGACATCGCGCCCAGGCTCATGCCGGAACTGGGCGAGAAACTCGGGCGCAGCGCGCACGAGATCCTGACCCGGCGCGGCATCGAGATCTCGCTGGGGGTCTCCATCGAGAAGGCGAGCGCCGAGGAGGTGACCTTCACCGACGGCCGGGTGGTGCCCACCCGCACCCTGATCTGGACCGCGGGGGTGGTCGCCAGCCCGCTGATCGCCACGCTGGGCGCGGAGACCGTACGGGGGCGGCTCGCGGTCAACGCGGACATGTGCCTGCCGGGCCACGACGGGGTGTTCGCGCTCGGCGACTCGGCCGCCGTGCCCGACGTGGCCAAGGGCGACGGCGCGGTGTGCCCGCCCACGGCGCAGCACGCGCTGCGGCAGGGCAGGCACGTGGCCGAGAACGTCATCGCGACGCTGCGGGGCCGGCCCACCAGGCCGTACGTCCACCGGGACCTCGGACTCGTGGTGGACCTGGGCGGCACGGACGCGGTGTCCAAGCCGTTCGGTTTCGAGCTGCACGGTCTGCCCGCGCAGGCGGTGGCACGCGGCTACCACTGGTCGGCGCTGCGCACCGGCGTCGCCAAGACCCGGGTGATGACCAACTGGCTGCTGAACGCGGTCGCCGGCGACGACTTCGTCAGGACCGGGTTCCAGGCGCACCGGCCGGGCAATCTGCGGGACTTCGAGTACCTCGACGCCTATCTGACGCCGGAGCAGGTGCGGACGCACGTCGAGGAAGCGGGCCGGGCGGCCCGGTGATCCGCGGGGCGGGAGACGGCTCGCGCCGTGCGCTGCCGGGGTCCGGGCCGGTGACGGGGGAGGGTACGGCGGAGTGAACGCGGCGGGACGCCCGGGGTGGACACGGTGGACGCGGCTGCGGGACCACCTGGCGGCGTCCGATCCCGGTCTGCTGAGGCTGACGGCCGGGCTGCGGACGGTGGGAGCCGTCGCGCTGGCACTGGCCGTGCTCGCCTCGCTGGGATTCGGTGTCCCGCGTCTGGTGACGGGGGCCATCACGGCGATGGTCGCGACCTTCGCCATCCGGGAGCGGCGGCGCGGCGCCCAGGCGGTCACGCTGGCCTGCGGGCTGGTGGTCGCGCTGGTGTCCGTGTCACTGGGCGCGGTGCTCAACGAGCGGCCGGTCGTCGGGGACGTCTTCTTCGTCGTCCTGATCTTCTGCGCGGTGTACGGCCGCCGGTTCGGCGACCGCGGGACCTCGCTCGGGCTGATCGGCTTCCAGGTTTACTTCGTGTCCCTGTTCGTCGGTGCCTCTCCCGACGACCTGCCGGGGTTGTGGGCCGCCCTGACCGTGGCGTTCGCCTGCAGTGCGCTGGTGCGGTTCGCCGTGGTCCCGGTGGCACCGGCCGCTCTGCTGGTGCGGCTGCGCCAGGCGTTCCGGGCCCGGCTGGGCCGGCTCGTCTCCGCGCACCTGGCGCTGCTCGACGCCGCGCCGGAGGAGATGGACAAGGCCCTGGAGGAGGTGCGGGAGGGAACGGCCCGCCTGCACGAGACGGCCCTGATGATCCAGACCCGGCTGGAGGAGGGCACGCCCGACGAGTCGGCGGCACGGCTGGTGCAGCGCCGGATCGCGGACGCGGAGATCGCCGCCGAGCGTCTCGGTCTGCTGCTGCTGTCCGCCCGCAGCGCCGAACGGGCGGACACCCTCACGCTGCATCTGCCGGGCGCGCCCGCCCCGGAGGTCGGGCGGCTGCCCGGGCCGGACGAGGCCGTCGACCGGTTGCGGCGGGACCTGGAGGCGCTGCGCGCGCTGGTGCTGTGGACGGGCACGGCGGGGACGGGCGTGGCCCATGTCCGCAACCGGCTGCTCGCCTACCGGGACGAGGAGCACCTGCCTCAGGCCTCGCCGGCCGTGCAGGACGTGTTCCGGGCCGTCGGGGAGACGGCGCGCGCCGTCATGGGATTGCGGATCGCCCTGGACGGTCCGCAGGACGAGTCGGACGACAGTCCGGCGACGGCCAGGTCCCGGGAGGAGCTGGAGGCGGAGGACGCCGCCATCGACGCCGGTGAGGAGGCCGAGGAGGCCGACCACCGGACGGGGCTGCGGCGGCCCACCACCCGGGCGGCCGTCCAGGTGGCCGTGGGCTCCACGCTCGCCATCATCGGCGGTGAGCTCCTGTCCACCGACCGGTGGTACTGGGCCGTGCTGACCTGCTGGATCGTCTTCATCAACACGGCTTCGACGGGCGAGATCCTGGTCAAGGGCTACCGGCGGCTGCTGGGCACGGTGTTCGGCGTGGTCGCCGGCATCGCGCTGGCGGCCGTGGTGGGCCGGCACACCCTGCCGGCGTTCCTGCTGGTGCTGGTGCTGATCTTCCTGATGTTCTACACGGCGCCGCTGTCCTACACGCTGATGTCGTTCTTCGTCACCGCGATGCTCGGACTGCTCTACACCCTGCTGCACACCTACAGCTGGGAGGTGCTGGTGCTGCGCCTGGAGGAGACGGCACTCGGCGCGGCCTGCGGGGTGGTCGCGGCGGCGCTGGTGCTGCCGGTACGCACCGACCGGCGCACCGACGAGCTGCTCGTGACCGTGCTGGAACGGCTCGCCGAGGTCACCGACGCCGCGGTGGGGCAGCTCAGCGGCGCTCCCGGCGAGGACCTGCTGGACCGGGCGCGGGAGCTGGACCAGGCACTGGGCGACCTGCGCTCCGCCACCCAGCCGCTCACCCACCCGGTCACCCCGCTTCGGGCCCGGCGCACCAACGCACGGTTCGTGGTGGCGCTCCTGGAGACCTGCGCGTACCACGCGCGCTCACTGGCGGCGACGGCCGAACTGCTGCCCACCCATCCCTCGATCGCGGCGGACCCGCGGCTGCGCGGGGCGGCGGGTCGCACGGTGCGCAACATCAGGACGATCGCGGCCCGGGTCGCGGGCGAGGAGGTGTCCGGGCCCGTCGAGACCGGCCCGAGCATCGCCTCGCTCCTGGGCGACGACGGCACGTCCCGCTACGGTCGCATCACGGGCCGGGTCCTGCGCCACCTGGAACGCCTCGACGAGGCCGTGGTCGGCCTCGCCCGCCCGCTGGACGTACGCGTCCCGGCCCCCGACCACTGACCCGCCCGCCGGCGCGGGGCGGGGCGGGCGCGTCCCGGGCGGGGTAGCCGCGCCTCTCGCGCGACACTCCGGCCGCCACTCGGCCGGGGCGGCCCGAGCCCTTCGGCCACGCCGACAGCGGGGCCCGCCGCCCTCCCCCGACGCTGCCGCCCCCTTCGGCCGCGACGGGATCCGGCGGCCCGGCGGGGCCGAGTGGGTCGTGCGACCCGCACATCACAGGCCCCGGCCCCGGCCCTTCGGCCGGCACAGGGGCTCGCGGCCCCAGCGGTCCGGGGTCGGGAGCGAACACTCCTGGTGGACCATCACAGACTCCGGGGCTCCAGGTCGCACGAGGCGGCCCCGCGGCCTGCCCGCCCGGCGGCCCGGTCGCGGGACGGCCCGCCGGGCGGGGCGGCGGCGCCTCCCCCGCCGGTGCGTCGGGCCTTTCGCGCACACGGACCGGGCCCGTCGCCCCGGTGGGGAGACGGGCCCGGTGGGTGGCGCGGGCACGGGCCGTGCGAGCGCCGGGCGGTCAGAAGTCCGTCGGGAGTCCGCTGGCCTTGGCGATGCCTCGCAGTTCCTCGTTCTGGCGGTGGCGGTCCCTGATGAAGTCGGCGATCTCGCCCAGGCGGGACGGGTCCGCGGCGGTCGCCGCGTCGGTGACCACCCTGACAGGTCCGGTGTCGTCCACCTCCAGCTCGACCACCTCGTTGTCCAGGCGGCCGGTGACGGCGGTCGCGATGACCAGGGCGGCCTCGTCGCGGACCTCCTGGGGCAGTTCCTCGTCACCGCTGTCCAGCGCGAGGTCCATGCCCGACAGGCGGTGTTCGTCGATCGCCTCCAGGACCGGCTCCACCACGTCGAGCAGAAGCCGGTAGTCCTCGGTGTCCATCCGGACGCGCAGGAGGTCGAGGTAGACGTCCACGGGCCGGCCTTCCGGGGGAATCTCGGATTCGCTCATCTTCTTCGGGTTCCCCGCACCCGCCGAGTCACACGGCGGCCGGCTGGGCGGCCGCGTCCGGCAGGTCCGGCCCGTCGGCCGCCGCCAGCCAGCGGTGTGCCGTGGCCAGGGCCTGTCGTACGTCCCGGGTGCCGGTCGACACGCACAGCGTGTACGTCAGGTCACCGGTCCGCGGGTCGTTCGCCGCGACGCCGTGGGTGACGGTTCCGGTGGCCGCCAGGGCCTCGTACTCCTCGACGAGGCGGCGCAGCACGGTGGGGTGGGGCTTCAGCATGTGTCTCGTTCTCTCGATTCGGGTCCGGGGCGGGCGCCGTCACGCCGTCGCCGAGTGTCCGTCTCCGCCGCGCGGCGTCTTCCGCTGTCCCAGCACGTCGGCGCGCACCCGGGCGCAGCTGCGGCTGATGAGGCGGGAGACGTGCATCTGGGAGATGCCGAGCCGGTCGGCTATACGGCTCTGGGTCATGTCTTCGAAGAAGCGCATGTAGAGGATGGCGCGCTCGCGCTCCGGGAGCCGGCGCAGCCCTTCCTTGGCGGACTCGCGGTCGATCACGACGTCGTAGGAGGCGTCCGCGGTGCCGAGGGTGTCGGCGAGGCTGTAGCCGTCGTCGTCGGCGGACAGCTCGGCGTCGAGGGACAGGGTGCTGAAGCTCTCCAGCGCCTCCATTCCGGCGGCGACCTCCTCCTCGGTCAGCCCGGTGTGCGCGGCGACGGCCGCCACGGACGGTTCGGGGCTGCCGGGGTTCTGGGTGAGCTCGCGCCGGGCCACCCGCACCTTGTTGCGCAGTTCCTGTACGCGGCGGGGCACCCGCAGCGCCCACATCCGGTCACGGAAGTGCCGCTTGACCTCACCGGTGATGGTGGGGACGGCGTAGCTCTCGAAGGCGCCGCGGCTCGGGTCGAACCGGTCGATGGCCTTGACCAGCCCGAGGGCCGCGACCTGGCGCAGGTCCTCGATGGACTCGCCGCGGTCGCGGAATCGGCCGGCGATGCGGTGGGCCATGGGCAGCCAGGCACTGGCGAGCTCGTCGCGGACCGCGTCCCGCTCGGGGCCGTCCTCCAGCGAGGCCAGCCGGTCGAAGAGGGCGGCGGTGTCGGGGGCGTCGTCGTGTCGCCGGCGGGGCGGTGCGGTCTGCGTGTCGGAGGAGCCGGGACGATGGGCGGACGTGTCAATGAGCATGCGGTTCGCTCCCGAACGGTGGTGGTGAGGGGGGTACCGCGGGATGGTTGCCGCCAGGACACCCGGAGGGTCCTCGAGCGGCCTGCCACTCCCGCCGGCGCGCCTCCGGTCCGAAGCACGAACCTCCGATTGCCCCGGCCCCGGTGGAACAAACTCCGCTTCGCCACGCAATCCGTCAGGGGGCTCAGGCCAGGGGTACGAGGGCGGTGATGCACTTGCCGCCGGCGGGCAGGTCGGACACCCGGATGTCGTGGGCGAGCCGGCACACGATGGGCCAGCCGTGACCGCCGGGGCGGCGGCGTCCGCGCTGGTCGGTGCGCGGCACGGCGACGGGCAGCTCGTCGCTGCGGTCGCTCACCGACAGCCGCACCCCGGGACCGCTGACGTCGACCCGGAAGTCGGTGACTCCCCCGCCGTGCAGGATGGCGTTGGTGGTCAGCTCGGAGGCGACGAGCAGGACGTCCGCCAGGGCGTCGGTGTCGCAGGCCGTGTGGGTGGCGCGGCAGCGTTCGGAGACCGCCCGCGTGACGGCCTCGCGCACCTCGGCGGGGCGGGCGGGCACCGGGCTGCGCGCCCCGGGCGGCTCGAGAACGGATTCGGTCGTGCGCTCCTCACTCATGCTGCGGCTCCTCGGGTCGGTGGCTGACAGTGGTCGACGCAAATGCCTCGTAGCTCCCTTTTCGGCTCACCTGTCCTGTTGAGGGCAAACCTCCTGGCCGTTTCCCGGTCTCCTGTCATTCGAACGCCGCACACGGGTATGTGGTGCGTATGACCGATGTGGTGGACGCGGACGAACTGCTGCGGCGCATTCAGCGGGCGAGGGCCTGTGCGGCCCAGGAGGAGCGGACCTGGCGGGCCCGGGGCGAGGAGCTCGGACGGGAGGGCTCCGGCGACCCGGCGGCCGCGCGGGACGCCGAGGTGCGAACGGTGGCGTACGGGGTGGTGCTGCGGGTGCTGGACGAGATCCTGACGCCGGGACGGCACGCGGCGCGGGGCTGAACGGCGGGGCCCGTGGATTGACACCGTCCGCGCCCGGGCACCCGGGAGCCCATGACGGTCGATCACAGCCGGGCGCCGATTCTGGAAGCACTGGAGGACTACCACCGCGAGGGGCGGATCGGTTTCACGCCGCCGGGCCACAAGCAGGCCCGCGGAGCGGACCGCGCGGTCCGTGAGGTGCTCGGGGACGCGGTGTTCCTGGGTGACGTGCTGGCGACGGGCGGTCTGGACGACCGGCTCACCCGCGGGCGGGTGCTCCAGGAGGCCCAGGAGCTGATGGCCGACGCGGTGCACGCCGACCACACGTTCTTCAGCACGTGCGGGTCTTCCCTGTCGGTCAAGGCCGCCATGCTGGCGGTCGCGGGTCCGCACGAGAAACTGCTGATCGGGCGGGACGCCCACAAGTCGGTGGTGGCCGGGCTGATCCTGTCCGGCATCGAGCCGGTGTGGGTGGAGCCCCGGTGGGACGCGGACCGGAAGCTCGCGCACCCGCCGTCGGCCGTCGACTTCGACCGGGCCTTCGAGGCCCACCCGGACGCCCGCGGCGCCCTGGTGACCAGCCCGACCCCGTACGGCGCGGCGGCCCCGCTGCGGGCGATCGCCGAGGCGTGCCACCGGCGCTCGCGTCCGCTGATCGTGGACGAGGCCTGGGGCGCGCATCTGCCGTTCCACCCGGATCTGCCCTCCTGGGCGATGGACGCGGGAGCCGACATCTGCGTGACCAGCATCCACAAGATGGGCAGCGGTCTGGAGCAGGGCTCCGTGTTCCATCTCAAGGGGGACCTGGTGCCGCCCGCGCTGCTGGGCATGCGGGCCGACCTGCTGGGGACCACCAGTCCGTCGGCGCTGATCTTCGCCGGGCTGGACGGCTGGCGGCGGCAGATGGCCCTGGGCGGCAAGGAGCTGATGGGGGCGGCCCTGGAGCTCGCGGGCGAGGTCCGGGCCGCGATCGAGCGGATCGACGGGATGCACGTCCACGACCGGGACGACTTCTGCGGCCCGGAACTCGCGGACGACTTCGATCCGCTGCCCTGCGTGATCGACCTCAGCGGTCTGGGCATCACCGCCTATCAGGCGGCGGACTGGCTGCGCGAGCACCGGAGCATCGACGCGCATCTGGCCGACCACCGCCGGATCGGGGCGCAGATCACCCATGGCGACGACCGGGAGACGACCGGCGAACTGCTGTCGGCGCTGCGGGACCTGGGCCGGGCGGCGGGGAGTCTGCCGACGGCGCCGCGGGTGGACGTGCCGGAGCCGGGCGAGCTGCGGATGGAGCAGGCGATGCTGCCGCGGGACGCGTTCTTCGGTCCGGCCGAGGAGGTCCCGCTGTCGCGGGCAGCGGGCCGGACAGCGGCCGAGATGATCACTCCTTATCCGCCCGGCATCCCGGCCGTCCTGCCGGGCGAGCGGCTCACCGAGCCCGTGCTCCGGTACCTGCGCAGCGGCCTCGACGCGGGGATGTACCTGCCCGACCCGTCGGATCCGGGCCTGGAGTCGGTGCGGGTGGTGGACGAGCGGGCCGGCTGAGGCCGCGGCCGGCGCCTCCGTGGAACCGGCGTGAAAGAGGTCACGCGACCGGATTACCGCAACGCCGACCAGATGGTTTATCGTTCATCCATACGTGGTGACGGAGTCGACGCCCCGTCCTCCGACACCACCGCTTACGGCCCTGGCTGGCTTCCCCCGTCCAGCTAGGGCTTTTTCATGTCCGGAGGCGAACCGGCCCGCCGAGGTGCCCCGAACGGCGGCAGCGGATGAAATGAACATAGGGAAAGCACCGGAACCGATTGCCCGGCGAGGAGCCCCGCGTCATGACCAAAGCGATCAAACTCCTGACGGCCCTCCCCCCTCCGCAGCGCGCGCGGCTGATGGCCCTGGCGCGGGAGGTGTCCTTCCCGGAGGACACCCGGATCTTCGAGCCGGGAGGCACCGCCGACCGTTTCTGGGTGATCCGCTCCGGCGCCGTCTCGCTGGACCAGCCGGTGAACGCGCTGCACCGGGTGACGGTCGCCGGCCTCGGCGCAGGTGACCTGCTCGGCTGGTCCTGGCTGTTCCCGCCGCACGAGTGGGATTTCGGCGCCGTGGCCTTCAGCCCGGTGCGCGCCTACGAGTTCGACGCGGCGGCCGTGCTCCGGCTGTGCGAGGAGGACCCCGAGCTCGGTCTGCTGCTGGTGCGCAAGGTGGCCGAGGTCCTCGCCCACCGGCTCGAGACGACGCGCGGCAAGCTGATGGAGCAGTACGCGATGCACCGGCGCGGCGGGGCCGTGTAGGCCCTCACACCCGGTAGCGGCGCAGCGCCGGCATCGCGGCGGCGAGCGCCGGCATCACGACCACGACCACGACCACGACCAGGATCCCGCCATCCGCCACGGCCGTACGGGGCCCGAAGGCGGAACCCGCCGTGCCGTGCAGCACGTCGGCGAGCCGGGGGCCGCCGGCCATGACGACGGTGAAGACGCCCTGCGTCCGGCCGGGCATCTCCTCGGTCGCGGCGGACAGCAGGATGGCCCCACGGAACACCATCGAGACCATGTCGGCGAGCCCGGCGAGGGCGAGGAAGGACAGCAGCAGCACCGCAGGGCCGGAGATGTAGCGGAAGCCCTCCAGGCTCGGCCAGGCCGGTGACGGGGATCAGCGCCCCGGCGCGCAGCGGCCCGGCCAGTGTCGCGGGGGCCGGCGGCGGCCCCGTCCTCGGGCCCCCGCGATGAGCGTCAGACCCTCAGGCCCCCGCGATGAGCGTCAGACCGAGGACGATCATGGTGGCGGCGACCAGCGCGTCCAGGACACGCCACGCGGTGGGGCGGGCCAGGAAGCGGCTCAGCAGACGGGCGCCGAAACCGAGCGCGGCGAACCAGCACAGGCTGGCCAGCACCGCGCCGAGCCCGAAGGTCCAGCGCAGCGCTCCGTGGTCGGCGGCGACCGAGCCCAGCAGGAACACGGTGTCGAGGTAGACGTGCGGATTGAGCCAGGTCATGGCGAGGCAGGTGAGCACGGCCCGGCGGCGTGATCCCGCCGCCTCGCCCTCCGTCCGCAGTCCCTCGGTGGCCGGACGCAGCACCCGGCGGGCGGCCAGGGCGCCGTAGCCGAGCAGGAAGGAGCCGCCGATCCAGCCGACCGCCGTCAGCGCGCCGGGCCAGGCCACGACCACCGCGCCGACCCCGGCGACACCCAGGGCGATGAGGGCGGCGTCGGACAGGGCGCAAATCGCCACGACGGGGAGCACGGCGTCGCGGCGGACGCCCTGGCGCAGCACGAAGGCGTTCTGGGCACCGATGGCGACGATGAGGGAGAGGCCGGTGCCGAATCCGGCGGCGGCGGTGGTGAGGGTGCTGGTCATGCCGAGGACGTTACGTTCGAGCGGACGGTGCAGTACAGCTAAGGATTCTTACGTAGCCTTAGCTGTCGTGATGACAGACCTCCCGCTGGACCAGGTACGGACGCTGCTCGCGGTGGTGGACGAGGGGACGTTCGACGCGGCGGCCGCCGCGCTGCACGTGACACCCTCGGCCGTGAGCCAGCGGGTGAAGGCGCTGGAGCAGCGCACGGGCCGGGTGCTGCTGCTGCGCACCAAGCCGGTGCGGCCCACCGAGTCGGGCGAGGTGCTGGTACGGCTGGCGCGTCAGGTGGGCCGGCTGGAACGGGACGCGTACGCCGAACTCGGGCTGAGCGGGGCCGGGGAGCCGACCCGGGTGTCGGTGGCGGTGAACGCCGACTCGCTGGCGACCTGGTTCCTGGGGGCGCTGACCCGGCTGCCGGCGGGAGCGGGCCTCTGTTTCGAACTGCGCCGGGAGGACGAGGGCCACACCGCGGCCCTGCTGCGGGAGGGGACGGTGATGGCCGCGGTGACCTCCTCGCCCGACCCGGTGCCGGGCTGTTCCGTGCGGCACCTGGGCCGGATGCGCTATCTCCCGGTGGCGAACCCGCGGTTCGCGGCGGAGCACCTGGCGGGGCCGCTGCGCGAGGCGCTGCCCGAGGCGCCGGTGGTGGTGTTCGACCGACGGGACGACTTCCAGGACGGCTTCGTGCGCCGGTTCACCCGCGGGCGCGCGGAGGCGAGCGAGCGCCGGCACCACGTACCGACCTCGGAGGGCTTCCTCGAGGCGGTCGCCGCCGGTCTGGGCTGGGGCATGGTCCCCGAGGTCCAGGCGGATCCCCTGCTGCGCGCCGGCCGCCTCGCGGTGTTCGCCCCGGACCGCGCGGTGGACGCGCCCCTGTACTGGCAGCAGTGGAAGCTGGACTCGCCGGCGCTGGCCGCGGTGACCGACGCGGTCACCGCGGCGGCGGCGGAGGCGCTGTACCGCTGACTTGGCGGCCGGTCTCCGGCCGTGGTCGCGGGAGCCGGCACGCCGGCGTCGTGGTCGGCTGCCGATGCCGCCGTGGGAGCCTCCTCCGTCCGGCCCCGCCCGCGCTGGCCCCGCTCGGGTCGGCCCGGATCGCCGGTGCCCGGAGCCGACCCGGTCGGGACGACGTCCCGGGGAGTGCCGGCCGGACTGTTCCGAGGACGGCTCCGGGGCTCCGGGCGGGTCCTTCGTGACAGGCCCTACGAGCCGCCGAGACCGTTCTCGGCGCTGGTCAGGAGCATGTCCAGGGCCGTGGGGTAGGCGCTGGTGACCATGACGGCGGCGAGGAGCGGGGCCGCCTCGGCGAGGCGTGGGTGGGTGGCGGCCGGCAGGCGGGCGTAGGTCGAGCGCCACATGTCCTCGTCGGCACGCCGGGCGGCGCCCGGCAGCGCGAGGGACGCGGCGTCGAGGGCGGCGAAGGCCAGCGTGGTGTCGATGAAGGCGTGGTAGACGCGCACCGCCTCCGGCAGCGGGAAGCCCGCGGTGCGCAACACGTCCAGCACCGCCTCGTCGGCGGCGAGTTCGTTCGCGCGCCCGGAGACACGGCTCGCCGTGAGGACGGCCGCCTGCGGATGCGACAGGTAGGCGGTGTGGATGCGCAGCCCGATGGCCCGAAGGTCCTCGCGCCAGGACCCGGCCGGGCACCAGCCGCGCAGCGCCCGGCCGATCAGCGCGTCGCCGATGGCGAGGGTCAGTTCGTCCATGCCGCGGAAGTAGCGGTAGAAGGTGCTCGGGTCGCAGTCCAGGGCGAGGCCCAGCCGACGGGCGGTCAGGCCCGCACTGCCGTGCTCGTGCAGCAGCCGCAGCGCGGTCTCGACGATCAGCGTCTCGGACAGCACCCGGCCGCCCTTGGTGGGCCTGCGGCGCCTGCGCCGCTCCTCGGGCACCACGCGTTTCGGCATCGCCGTCCCCCTCCAGCCGCCCTTATGCCAACACCATTGACCTTACGCCGCGGCACGGCGTTGGATCCCCACCGGGGCCCCGTACGCGTCCCGGATCCGAGCGGATCCACGAGGAAGGAAGGGAGTGCTCCGTCATGCGTGTACTGCTGGTGGGAGCGGGCGGCGTGGGTACCGCCATCACCCGGATCGCCGCCCGGCGGCCGTTCTTCGACCTGATGGTGGTGGCCGACTTCGACCCGGCCCGGGCCGAGGCGGCGGTCGCGGCGCTCGGCGCGGACGGCGCCCGCTTCACATCCGGGCGCGTGGACGCCTCCGACGAGGGCGCGGTGACGGCGCTGCTCGAGCGGCACGGCTGCGACGTGCTGCTCAACGCCACCGATCCCCGGTTCGTGATGCCGCTGTTCCGGGCCGCGCGGAGCGCTGGTGCCACGTACGTCGACATGGCGATGTCGCTGTCCCGGCCGCACCCGCAACGCCCGTACGAGGAGTGCGGGGTCAAGCTCGGCGACGAGCAGTTCGGGCAGGCCGGCGCGTGGGAGGACGCCGGTGCGCTGGCCCTGGTCGGCATGGGGGTGGAGCCCGGCCTGTCGGACGTGTTCGCCCGGTACGCGGCGGACGAACTCTTCGACGAGATCGAGGAGATCGGGGTCCGCGACGGTGCGAACCTCACGGTGGACGGCTACGGCTTCGCACCCTCCTTCAGCATCTGGACCACCATCGAGGAATGCCTCAATCCACCGGTCGTCTACGAGAAGGACCGCGGCTGGTTCACCACCGAACCCTTCAGCGAGCCGGAGGTGTTCGACTTCCCCGAAGGCATCGGGCCGGTGGAGTGCGTGAACGTCGAGCACGAGGAGGTGCTGCTCGTGCCGCGGTGGGTGGACGCCCGCCGGGTCACCTTCAAGTACGGGCTGGGCCGGGAGTTCGTCGACACCCTCAGGACGTTGCACCTGCTGGGCCTGGACCGTACCGAGCCGGTGACCGTCCCGGGTCCCGACGGGCCGGTGCGGGTCTCGCCCCGGGACGTCGTCGCCGCCTGCCTGCCCGACCCGGCGACGCTGGGCGGGCGGATGCGCGGCAAGACCTGCGCCGGCACCTGGGTGCGGGGCACCAAGGACGGCGCGCCCCGCGAGGTGTACCTGTACCACGTGGTCGACAACGAGTGGTCCATGGCCGAGTACGGCTGCCAGGCCGTGGTGTGGCAGACCGCCGTCAACCCCGTCGTCGCCCTCGAACTGCTCGCGGGCGGCGCCTGGACGGGCACGGGCGTCCTGGGGCCGGAGGCGTTCCCCGCGGGTCCCTTCCTGGAGCTGCTGACGGCGTACGGTTCGCCGTGGGGGCTGCGCGAGCGGTGACCCCGCGCACACGGTCCGCCAGTTTCGCCTCGGGTCGACAGGTCACCCGGAATGGAGTAAGGCACCCGCAAGGGTGTGCATCGACTCCGATCGCAGGTGACTTCCGATGGACAACTGGCGAAGCAGCGCGGCCTGCAGGACCGAGGACCCCGACCTCTTCTTCCCGATCGGCACCTCCGGCCCCGCCCTGATGCAGACGGAACAGGCCAAGGCGGTGTGCCGGAGCTGCCCCGTACGGGAACAGTGCCTCCAGTGGGCACTGGAGACGGGCCAGTCCCTCGGCGTATGGGGCGGCACGAGCGAGACGGAACGGCGTGCGCTGAAGCGGCGCATCGCCGCGCGCCGGGCCGGCGGCGGCTCCTGAGAGGCTCGCCGCGCCCGGTCCCGTGCGCGGCGGTAGGCTCGCGGGACACCGCAGGAAGGGGCCGGACCATGGGCGTACGAGTGCGCCGTGTGTACGAGCCGCCCGAACCGGACGACGGGTTCCGGGTCCTGGTCGACCGCCTGTGGCCGCGCGGTCTGGCGAAGGACGCGGCCCGGGTGGACGAGTGGCCCAAGGCGCTGACGCCGTCCACGGAGCTGCGCCGCTGGTACCACGGGGACGGCGGCTCGTACGAGGAGTTCCGGGAGCGCTACGAGGCGGAGTTGGCCGCTCCGGAGGCCGCCGAACTGGTCGACCGGGTGAGGCGACGGGCGAAGAAGGGCACCGTGACCCTGCTGACCGCGTCCAAGGACACCGGCCACAGCCACGCCGAGGTGCTGGCCCGCCTCCTGGAGGACTGAGGGGCGGGCCGCACCCCGTGGCCTACGCCGTCTGCGCGGCCGCCGCCCGGCCCGCCGCGCGGCCGGAGAAGAGGCAGCCGCCGAGGAAGGTGCCCTCCAGCGCGTTGTAGCCGTGGACGCCTCCGCCGCCGAACCCCGCCACCTCGCCCGCCGCGTACAGGCCTTCGACCGGCCGCCCGTCGGCGCCGAGCGCGCGCGAGTCGAGGTCGGTCTGGATGCCGCCGAGGGTCTTGCGGGTGAGGATGTTCAGCTTGACGCCGATCAGGGGGCCGGCCGCCGGGTCGAGGATGCGGTGCGGGGTGGCGACCCTGCCGAGGCGGTCGCCGATGTAGCGGCGGGCGTTACGGATGCCCTGCACCTGGGCGTCCTTGCTGTAGGCGTTGGCCAGTTGCAGGTCGCGGGCCTCGATCTGGCGCCGCAGGAGTGCCGCGTCGAGCAGCGGCTCGTCGGTGAGGGCGTTCATCTTCTCGACGAGCTGTTCGAGGGTCGGGGCGGTGACGAAGTCCGCGCCCCTGCGCAGGAACGCGTCCACCGGCCCGGGGGCTCCCTTGCCCAGCACGCGCTCCTTCAGGAAGCCGGTCCGGTCCTTGGCGGTGATGTCGGGGTTCTGCTCGGAGCCCGACAGCGCGAACTCCTTCTCGATGATCCTCTGGGTCAGGACGAACCAGGAGTGGTCGTATCCGGCGATGTCCCCGGTGGTGCGCAGGTGCTTCAGTGTGCCGAGGGTGTCGTAGCCGGGCAGGCACGGCTCGGGGAGCCGGCGGCCGAGGGCGTCGAACCACAGGGAGGACGGGCCGGGCAGGATGCGGATACCGTGCCCGGGCCAGACCGGGTCCCAGTTGCGCAGGCCCTCGGTGTAGTGCCACATGCGGTCCCGGTTGACCAGCCGCACCCCCGCGCGGGCGCTGATGTCCAGCATCCGCCCGTCGACGTACGCGGGGACACCGGTGACCATCTCGCGGGGCGGGGTGCCCAGCCGCTCCGGCCAGTAGCGGCGGACGGTGTCGTGGTCAGCTCCGATGCCACCGCTGGTGACGATCACGGCCTGCGCGGTGAGCTCGAACTCGCCGATGGTCTCCCGGCTGGAGGCGACACCGCGCGGGGCGTCGTCCTCCGCCAGCACGGTGCCCCGCACCCCGCGCGCGGTGCCGCCCTCGACGACGAGTTCGTCGACCCGGTGGCGGTGGTGGAAGGTGAGCAGCCCGTCCCGGGCGGCCTGTCGGGCATGGTGGACGAAGGGCTCGACGACGCCCGTCCCGGTGCCCCAGGCGATGTGGAAGCGGGGCACGGTGTTGCCGTGGCCGTCCGCGCGGAGGTCACCGCGCTCCGCCCAGCCGACGGTGGGCAGGAAGGTGATGCCGTGGCCGTTCAGCCAGGACCGCTTCTCCCCCGCCGCCCACTCGACGTAGGCCCTCGCCCAGCGCACCGCCCAGCTGTCCTCGTCGTCGAGGCGGTCGAAGCCCGCGCTGCCCCGCCAGTCGCTCCAGGCCAGGTCGAAGGAGTCCTTGATGCCGAGGCGTCGCTGTTCCGGTGAGCCCACCAGGAACAGTCCGCCGAAGGACCAGAAGGCCTGGCCGCCGAGGTTGGCGGCGTTCTCCTGGTCGACCAGGGCGACCCTGCGGCCCTGGCTGGTCAGCTCGTGGGCCGCGACGAGGCCCGCGAGTCCCGCTCCGACGACGATGACGTCGGCATCCATGGCGACCGTCCCTTCCTTCATCCGGTGAGCAGCGCGGTGAGCAGTTGTCTCAGCCAGGCCCGGGCGCCTGCGACGTCCCGGTCCAGCAGCAGTCGGGTGGTGACCCCGTCGTAGGCGGCGATCACGGCGTGCGCGGCGCCCTCGGCGTCGCCGAGGACGGCGGGCAGTTCCGTGTGGCCGCGGGCCCGGGCCAGCCGGTCGGCGATGGCCCGCCGCAGCCGCGCCCGGTGTTCCAGCAGGCCGCGCGCCACCTCGGGGTCGCGGGCGGCGTGCGCCAGAAAGTCGGTCTTGACCAGCAGCCAGTCACGGTCGAGCAGCAGGACGTCGGTGACGCGGTCGACGGCGGCGGTCACGTCGAGATCGGGACCGTCCAGGGCGAGGGCGCCGGAGACCTGCTCCGCGATCAGCTCGGCGCGCTCGGCGTACAGGGCGAAGAACAGCTCGTCCAGGCCGGCGAAGTTGGAGTAGAAGGCGCCCCTGGTGTAGCCGGCCGCCTCGCAGATCTCCTCGATCGAGACGTGTCCGAAGCCCTTGGCCGCGAACACCGAGAACGCGGCGTCCAGGAGGTTCGCGCGCGTGCGCAGCCGGCGGCGGGTGACCCGCCCCGCCGTGTCGCCTGCCGCCATGCCGTGCCCCTCCCGCTCCGCCGTTCGATACGGGAACGTATCCGATACACCGGTGTATCGAACAGACCCGTGCAGAGGCCGCGCGAGATCGAGCTAGAACGTATTTTCGATTCAGAGGTACGCTGGCACCATGAGCACGCACCACGCCCCCGCGCTCCAGGGCTCCCTGTTCGACCAGGCCGACGAGCTGCGGCTGGGCCCGCTCGACGGGGTGCGCCGCACCGAGCTGGGCCGGGGCGCCTGGATCGACGTCCTGCCGGGATGGCTCGGAGGGTCCGACACGCTCTTCGAGCACCTGGCCGCCGAGGTCCCCTGGCGAGCGGAGCGGCGGCAGATGTACAACCAGGTCGTGGACGTGCCCCGGCTGCTGTCGTACTACCGCACGGGCGACCCGCTGCCGCACCCGGTGCTGGCCGAGGCCCGCGAGGCGCTCAGCGCGCACTACGCCGGCGAACTCGGCGAGCCGTTCGTCACGGCCGGACTCTGCTACTACCGCGACGGCCGGGACAGCGTCGCCTGGCACGGCGACCGGATCGGCCGGGGCGCGCGCGAGGACACGATGGTCGCGATCCTCTCCGTGGGCGCCCCGCGCGATCTGCTGCTGCGTCCGGTGGGCGGCGGCGACACCGTGCGCCGTCCCCTCGGGCACGGCGACCTCATCGTGATGGGCGGCTCCTGCCAGCGCACCTGGGAGCACGCCGTCCCCAAGAGCGGCCGCGCCGCCGGACCGCGCATCAGCGTCCAGTACCGTCCACGCGGCGTGAACTGACCTGCCGGAGGCCCCTCCCCACCGCCGCCGGGTGTCCCGACCCGCCGTCCGCGCTCCCGCCGTGATCTGCTTTCCTTCTCCCGTCGGACACGGACGATGCGGACTCGGGGCGGTCATGCGAGCGACAGTGCGGCACGTGACGGACGGCACCTACCTGGTGCACGGCACGCACACCAACTGGGTGATCCTCACCGAGGGGGACGCCGTCACGCTGATCGACACCGGCTATCCCGGCGACCGTGAGGGACTGCTCGCCTCCCTCGCGGAGGTGGGGAGTTCGCCCGGGGCGGTGACGGCCGTACTGATCACCCACGCCCACAACGACCATCTGGGCTCCGCCGAGTACCTGAGCGCCGCGTACGGCACTCCCGTGTACACCCACGAGGCCGAAGTCCCGCACGCGCGGCGGGACTTCCTGCACCAGGTGAGCGTCGGGCAGGTGCTGCGGGGCGGATGGCGGCCGGGTGTGCTGCCGTGGGCCGCGCACGCCCTGCGCAGCGGCGGGACGGCGGACGTCGCGGTCACCGCGCCCGAGCCGTTCCCGGGGTCCGGTCCGCTCGACCTGCCCGGCCGGCCCGTGCCCGTGCACACCCCGGGCCACACCGCCGGGCACTGCGCCTTCCACCTCCCCGAGCGGGGGGTGGTGGTGTCGGGCGACGCGCTGGTGAGCGGGCATCCCACCTCGCGGGCCGAGGGGCCGCAGATGCTGAGCGACATGTTCCACCACGAGCGCGCCACCGCCGTGGCCTCGCTGGACGTCCTGGGCGGGCTCGACGGCGACCTGCTGCTGCCCGGACACGGCCCGCTGTACGAGGGGCCCGTGCGCGACGCCGCCCGGCTGGCCCGGGAGCGCGCGCACTAGGGTGAGGTGACGATCACCGCGAGACGAGGACACCGCAGCCATGGCACTGCAGATCAACGCCACCAACCCGGAGCATCCCGCGCTCCTGTTGGAACTGCCGTGGCACCTGCCGCTGGAGGACTGGCCCGAGGAGTACCTGGTGCCGCTGCCACGCGGCATCTCCCGGCACGTGGTGCGCTACGCGCGCGCCGGCGACGAGGTCATCGCGGTCAAGGAACTCGCCCAGCGGCCCGCCCTGCGTGAGTACGAGCTGCTGCGCGACCTGGACCGGATCGGCATCCCGGCGGTGGACCCGCTCGCCGTGGTCACCGGCCGCACCGACCCCGCCGGGGAGCCACTGGAGAGCGTCCTGGTCACCCGCCACCTCGGCGGCTCGATGCCGTACCGGTCGATGTTCGAGACGACGCTGCGCCCGGCGACCATGCACCGGCTGATGGACGCGCTCGCCGTGCTCCTCGTCCGGCTGCACCTGGCCGGGTTCGCCTGGGGCGACTGCTCGCTGTCCAACACGCTGTTCCGGCGGGACGCGGGCGCCTACGCCGCCTACCTCGTGGACGCCGAGACCGGGGACCTGCACCCCGAACTGAGCACCGGCCAGCGCGAGTACGACCTCGACCTGGCCCGGGTCAACATCAGTGGCGAACTGCTCGACCTGGAGGCGTCCGGCGCGCTGCACCCCTCCGTCGACCCGATCGAGTTCGGCACCGAGATCTGCGCCCGCTACCAGAGCCTGTGGCAGGAACTGACCCGCACCTCCGTCTACCCGGCGGGCAAGTACCACTACATCGAGCGCCGCATCCGGCGCCTGAACGACCTCGGTTTCGACGTGGCCGAGATGCAGATCGAGCACGCCTCCAACGGCGACACGGTCACCTTCGTGCCGAAGGTCGTCGACGCCGGCCACCACCAGCGGCAGCTGCTGCGGCTCACGGGGCTCGACGCCGAGGAGAACCAGGCCAGGCGGCTGCTGAACGACCTGGAGAGCTGGATGGCCACCCAGGACGACTACGCCCCGGGCGATCCCCTCGGCGCCCGCCCGGAAGTCCTCGCCCACCGGTGGGTACGCGAGGTGTTCCGGCCCACCGTGCGTTCCGTGCCCCCCGAGCTCCGCGGCCCGATGGACGCCGCGGAGATCTACCACGAACTCCTGGAACACCGCTGGTACATGTCCGAACGGGCCCAGCACGACATCGGCCTCGGCACCGCCGTCGAGGACTACATCCGCAACATCCTCCCCAGGGCACGGACGACGCTCCAGCCGACGGAGGAGTGAGCCGGCCGCGGCCTCAGGCGGGCGGTACGACCGCGACGGGGCAGTCCGCGTGGTGCAGGACTCCGTAGGCCACCGAACCGATCCGGGTGCCCACGGCGGTGCGGCGGGCGCGGCGGCCGACGACCATCAGCTGTGCGGTGCCCGACACCGACAGCAGCACCTGTCCGGCGCTGCCCATCTCCACGTGCTCGACCACGTGCACGTCCGGGTAGCGCTCCCGCCACGGGGCGAGGGCCGCCGCCAGGGACTTCTGCTCGAACGGTTCGAGGCCACCGGCCTCGTCGAGGACCTGGAGGGAGGCGGGACTGTAGGCGAACACCGGCGGCAGCGCCCAGGCCCGCACGGCGCGCACGGTCGCCCCGCGCCGGGCGGCGGTCTCGAAGGCGAAGCCGAGCGCGGCGGCGCTGTCCTCCGGGTCGCCCTGCTGGCCGACGACGATCTCGTGCCCGGCGACCTCGTTCGAGGCCTGGTCCCCGGCGCGGACGAACACGATGGGCCGGCCCGCCCCGACGATCACCTGCTGGCCGACCGAACCGACCAGGAAACCCACGATGCGGCCGTGCCCCCGCGAGCCGAGCACCAGCATCTCCGACTCGGCCGCCAGCGCCGTCAGCGTCTCCACGGCGTCCCCTTCGACGACGTCCGTGGTCACGGACAGCTCCGCGTGCCGCTCCCGG
Organism: Streptomyces sp. NPDC041124; assembly: GCF_055592385.1. Taxonomy (NCBI): domain Bacteria; kingdom Bacillati; phylum Actinomycetota; class Actinomycetes; order Kitasatosporales; family Streptomycetaceae; genus Streptomyces; species Streptomyces sp. NPDC041124. Next base: position 468,135 of record NZ_JBVIYR010000006.1, on the reverse strand, counting down.
ACGGTGCGGGCCGCCTCACCGACCGAGTCGCGCACCCACTGCTCCTGGGTGCCCAGGTCACCCGGCTCCGCCGCGCCGCCCGACTCGAACGTCCAGGCGTGCACCACCCTCAGCGGCAGTCCCCGGCGGACCGCCTCCCTGGCCGCCCAGTTGAGCGCGGCGAGGCTCTCCTCGGTTCCGTCGATCCCTGCCGTGATCGGGCGCGTCATGCGGTTCCTCCCGGTGTCGTGTCCACTGCGCGGGGTCCAGTCTTCCCTACGCTGGCCGCATGACGCTGAGGTGGGAGCAGGTAGTGATGGACGCGGCCGATCCGGTGGCCCTCGGGCGCTGGTGGTGCGAGGCGCTGCGCTGGGTGGTGGTGAACGACATCCCCGGCGAGTTCGAGATCCGGCAGTCACCGGACCGGCTGCCGGGCCTGATCTTCGAACCGGTACGGGAGACCAAGGCCGGCAAGAACCGGCTGCACCTGGACTTCCGGCCCGAGGACCAGGACGCGGAGGTCACCCGCCTCCTCGCGATGGGCGCGCGCCGGGTGGACATCGGGCAGGGCGAGCAGTCCTGGGTGGTCCTCGCGGACATCGAGGGCAACGAGTTCTGCGTGCTGTCGTCCCGTCACGGGTGAGGCCCGCCCGCCTCCGAGCGGGCCGGCCCGGGGGCACATACGATGGCAGGGCCGGTGCGGTGGCCGGACGGGATCCGCCGTGCCGGGGAGCCTACCGCCCGTGGGGGACGTATGACCGAGGCCGGCGCAGCGCGGACGGTCATCATGACCGTCGACGACGACCCGGGGGTCTCCCGCGCCGTGGCCCGGGGCCTCAGGCGGTACTGCGGCGCGTGGTACCGGATCGTGCGCGCGGACTCCGGCGAGTCCGCGTTCGGGGCGCTGCGCGAGCTGAAACCGCGCGACGGCCTCGTCGCCGTGATCCTCGCCGACGACCGGATGCCGCGGATGACGGCATCGCTTTCCCGGAGCAGGCCCCGGACGTCGTGCCGGGCGCACGGCGGGTGCCGCCGGCGGGCGAGGGCGCCGGCCCGGGACGGGACATCTCCTGGCGGATCGTGGTGAACACGCATCACGGGAGCCTCCGCTTCGACTCCGGGCCCGGCGACACCCGCTTCCAGGTGCTTGCTCCCGCTCACCGCCCCGGAGCCCGACGACACCCCCGAGGAGCCGGCATGACCAGCGAACACGTCATCGACCCGAGCGTCCCGCCGACCGGGACGGGATGCGCCGAGTGCGACACCGAGGGCGGGTGGTGGTTCCATCTGCGGCGCTGCGCGAGCTGCGGCCACATCGGCTGCTGCGACAGCTCGCCCGGCCGGCACGCCACGGCGCACTTCGAGGCCACCGGCCACCCCGTGGTGCGCAGTTACGAGCCGGGCGAGGCCTGGTTCTGGAACTACGCCACCGACGAACTGTACGCGTCCGGCCCGGACCTCGCCCCACCGGTGAGCCACCCCGCCGACCAGCCGGCGCCGGGCCCCGCGGGCCGGGTGCCCGCCGAGTGGACGCAGGCGCTGCGCCGCTGAGCCGCACGGCCGGGAACCCCCGCACGCCGCTCGTCGTTGACCGGACACCCCACCCGTCCGTGCGCACGACGACATCATCAGGGCGGCGTGATGCGCGAGTTGGCCCCGGCGGCATTCTGGCCCTCCCGGTCGGTGCGGTGACGGTCCGGGTGCCCGGTCCCTTCGACGTGTCGGCGCTGATCACGGACGACGGGAGGAAGGTGCGCGACGACGCCGACTCCGTTCTGCAACCAGCCGTCCGCCCCGGGCGGACGGCTGGACGGCGACACGCTCACCGTCGACCCGCCGTCGGCGAGAACATCGCCTGCGGGCAGCTTCTCGCCCACCGAGGTGGTGGAGGGCTGCATGAACAGCCCCGGCCACCGCGCCGACATCCTCGCGGCCGGTTTCACCCACATCGGCGCCGGCTTCGCGGTCGGCGGCCGGCCTTGGCGGAGGGAAGAGGTCCGGGGGAGGATGCCCCCCATGAAGGGTAACCTGTTTTCCAGTCAGCACATGGTGCAGCCGGCCACGGCCGCGGGGATGACGATCGAGAACGCCAAGTGCGTCCGCTACACGGTCGACGGCGAGATGCACGCCCGTCAGGGAGCGATGGTCGCCTACCGCGGCAACCTCCAGTTCGAGCGCAAGGGCCAGGGTGTGGGCGGCATGCTCAAGCGCGCGGTGACCGGTGAGGGCCTGCCGCTGATGGCGGTACGCGGCCAGGGTGAGGCCTGGTTCGCGCACGAGGCGCAGAACTGTTTCGTCGTCGACGTCGACCCCGGCGACGAGTTCACCGTCAACGGCCGCAACGTGCTGTGCTTCGACTCCTCGCTGTCGTACCGCATCGCCACCGTGAAGGGTGCCGGGATCACCGGCGGCGGGCTGTTCAACAGCGTCTTCACCGGCCACGGCCGGCTGGGGCTGGTGTGCGAGGGGAACCCGCTGGTCATCCCGGTGTCGCCGCAGTACCCGGTGTTCGTGGACACCGACGCGATCGTCGGCTGGACCGCGGGTCTGGACACCTCGCTGCACCGTTCGCAGTCGCTGGGCTCGATGCTGCGCGGCGGGTCGGGCGAGGCCGTGCAACTGAAGTTCCAGGGCGAGGGGCATGTGGTGGTGCGTCCCAGCGAGGCGACACCGCACAAGGCCCAGCAGCACTGAACGTCGTTGACCTGGCCCGCCGCACGGGGTCAGGGTGGTCACGGCACGGATCACCGGTCCCCGTGCCGGAGAGGTGACAGTCGTGATCCAGATCGCCGACATCGAGACCGCGGCCGCGCGGATCGCCGGGCACGTGGTGCGGACCCCGACGGCGCAGAGCCCCGGGCTGTCGGAGCTGCTGGGTGTGCCGGTCACGGCGAAGCTGGAGCTGTTGCAACGCACCGGATCGTTCAAGGTGCGCGGCGCGGCGGCGAAGCTGTTGTCGCTGAGCGAGGCCGAACGGGCGGCCGGGGTGGTGGCGGTGAGCGGCGGCAACCACGGGATCGCCCTCGCGGTCATGGCCGCGGCCCTCGATGTGAAGGCCACGGTGGTGATGCCGCGTTCGGCGCCCGTGAGGGCGGTGGAGATCGCGGAGTCCGCGGGCGCCTCGGTGCGGGTGACCGACGACATGGACGGCGCGTTCGGGCTGATGCGGCGGCTCCAGGAGGAGGGTCTGACGCTGGTCCACCCCTTCGACGACCCGGTGGTGATCGCCGGTCAGGGCACGGTGGGGCTGGAGCTGGCCGAGGACGCCGGTGACCTCACGGACGTGCTGGTGAGCATCGGGGGCGGCGGGCTGATCGCCGGGGTCGCGGCGGCGCTGCGGGCGAGCCGGCCCGGGGTCCGGGTGTGGGGCGTGGAGACGGAGGGCGCCCGGGCGATGTCCGAGGCGCTGGCGGCGGGCGGCCCGGTGCCGGTGGAGCTGACGTCGATCGTCTCCACCCTCAGTGCCCCGGCCGTCTCCCGGCTCACGTACACGCATGTGGCGGAGTTGGTCACCGAGGTCCTGGTGGTGACGGACCGGGAGGCGGTGCGGGGGTCCCTCGAACTCGCGGACCACGCGAAGGTCTGGGCCGAGCCGGCCGCCGGTTGCCTGCTGCCCGCCGCGCGGCGGGTGGTGGAACGGGTCGGTGAGGGGGCACGGCTCGGCCTCGTGGTGTGCGGCGGCAACGCCACGACCGCCGACATGATCGCCTGGGCGGAACACTTCGAGCTCCGCTGAGCCTTCCTTTGAACGGACCCCGCCCGCTCACCCGTACCAGTGGGGGAAGCGGGATCCAGCGGTTCGACGAGGGATGGCCATGGGCAGGGCGCACGTCTCGGCAGACCGGCCGGTCGCCGGCCGGTACCGGCTGGTCGAGGTCACGCACCGGGAGACCAACCGCGTCAGCTGGTACGCCGACGACCTGCGGACGGGCCGCCCGTGTCTGGCCACCCGTACCGAGCTGCCGGACGACGCCGGTGAGGCGGCCCGCCGCGCCCCCGCCCGGGTCCTGCGGGCCACCGGAAGCGTGAGCGGGCTGTGCCCCGGCCGGGTCGCCGCGGTCGTCGACGCCGTCGGCGAAGCCGGCGCGCTGTGGACCGTCACCGCGTGGATCGACGGCACGCCCCTCGACGAAGTCCTGCGCGAGCGGGGGCCGTTCACCTGGGCGCGGGCCGCGCGCGTCGGGCTGGAGCTGCTCGACGTGCTGGACGCCGCGCACGCCGGAGCCGTCACGCACGGGGAGCTCAGTCCCGGCCAGGTGTTCCTGCGCGAGGACGGCCCCCTGGTCGTCACCGGCTACGGGCTGGCCGGCATGACGTCGGCGCCCCGGCTCACGGCACCGTCGTACGCCTCTCCGGAGCAGGCCCGCGACCAGCGGATCGGTCCCGCCGCCGACCTGTGGGCGCTGGGCGCGATCCTCTACACGCTGCTCGAGGGGCGGCCGCCGTTCCGGGACCGCGGACGGCCCGAGGCGACGCTGCGGGCGGTGGACCGGCTGCCGCTGCGCCCCCCGGTGCGGTGCGGCCCGCTCACCCAGGTCGTCCAGGGTCTGCTGCGCAAGGACGCTCGGGACCGGCTGCCCCGTCAGGTGGTCCGTGAGGCGCTCACCCGTGTGCTGCGCGAGGCCCCGGATGCCGCCGCGGCGACGGCTGCGAGAACCGGACCGCACGGTGCGCCCGGTGCCGGCCGGGGAGCGGAGCGGGGCAGGAGGACCGTGGTGCTGGGCACCGCCCTCGTCGTCACCGTCGCGGCCGCCGTGTTCGTCGCGGCGCGTGGGCTGCCCGGATCCGGCGGCGCAACCGTGGCGGACGCGCCGCCCCCGCTGTCCGCGTCGGCCGGTTCCGGGGCGCCCGGCGGCGGGGACGGCCCGGCTGCCCCTGACCCGCCCCCGCCCTCCGTCACACCCACTCCGTCCCCGTCGGGCTCGGGCGGTCTTCCGCCCGGCTTCCGGACCTACCGGGCTCCGGAGGGCTTCTCCGTCGCGCTGCCCGGGGGCTGGAAGCGGCTGGAGACCTCCGACACCGCCACTCTGTCCTACCGCGTCACGTTCGGCGCCGGCGGGGACCCGCGCACCCTCGCCGTGACCTACAGCGAGCGGGTGGGAGCGGACGCCGTGGCCGTGTGGCGGGACGACGTGGAGCCCCGACTGGAGCGGTCCGGGGGGTACGAGCGGATCGGCGGGATCCGGGCGGGGACCTACCAGGGGCGCGAGGCCGCCGACATGGAGTGGTACGCCGAGGACGACGGCGTCCGGGTGCGCACCTTCGGCCGGGGCTTCCTCCTGGGCGGCGGCCGGGGCTTCTCCTTGCGCTGGACCACCCCGGCCGCCGACTGGGACGACCCCGCGAGCCGGGAGGCTCTGCGGACCTTCCTACGGACGTTCCGGCCGGGCTCGCCGTGAGCGGCCCGGGGCGCGCAGCCGGCGCAGGGGCAGGTCACTCAGTGGACGGGTGTGCCAGCGGGCGGTGAAGGTCCGGTCGGCGAGGGAGCAGGTGACCCGGATCCGGTGCGGTGTCTCGAGGAACGCCACGTCCACGGTGAGGGCGCCGTCGTCGCCCCAGCCGCCGCTCACGGCGGCCGGGGCGGGCTCCTCGGTGACGGTCCATCCCCGCCCGTCGAACCGGGCGTCGAACGGCTCACCGTCCTCCGTGAGCCGCAGCGTCCAGCCGCCACCGGCCTCCGGGACGACCTCGACCGCGGTCAGCTTCGGCCGGTCGGCGCAGATTCCCCCGTCCGGGGCGAACACCGCGCCCGTCCACTCCCCGCCGCGCTCCGGCGGCACGGGGCTCCCGGCGACCGGGGGCAGGGCGAGCCGGTCGAGGCGCTCGCGCAGGGCGGTGTCGGCGGTCTCCCGGCCGGTCAGCGGGCCGGGACGGAAGGCGGGCAGGAGGTGCTTCCACACCAGGTCCAGATAGTCCTGCATCTGCTCGGTCGCCGTCGTCGTGGCGATCACGGCGTCGTGCTCGGGCAGGACGAGGCAGAACTGCCCGTAGGCGCCGTCGCCGCGGAATCCGTGCCGGGAGATCCAGAACTGGTGCCCGTACCCGCGGTCCCAGTCGGACCTGTTCTCCGCCCCCATGGCGCCCGCGGTGGGTATGTGCCGGCGGGAGGCGCGGGCGACCCATCCCTCGGGCAGCAGCCGCTCGCCCTGCCAGACGCCGTCGTCCAGGTAGAGCTGGCCGAGGCGTGCGACGGCGTCGGTCCCGGCGTGCAGTCCGCTGAAGCCGATGTCGCGGCCGGCCCGGTCCCGCTGCCACAGCGTCTCGCCGATGCCCAGCGGGTCGAACAGGCGGGGCCGCAGGTAGTCGGTGAGGGTCTGGCCCGTGACCCGCTGCACGACCGCGCCGAGCGCGTAGGTGCAGGGCTGGTTGTAGGCGAAGACGGTCCCCGGATCGTGCTCGGGCGGCTGGAGCAGGAAGCCGCGCACGGGTTCGGCGCGGTCGGTGCCGTACGCCGCGTCGATCATCTCCCGGTCGTGGCCGCTGGCCATGGACGCCACGTGCCGGACCAGCATCGCCCTGCTGCGCGGGTCGGTGATGTCGGCCTCGAACTCCGGGAAGTACGACAGCACCGGGGCGTCGAAGTCGATCAGCCCCTCGGCCTCGGCGAGCGCGGCGGCGGTGGCGGTGAAGCTCTTGCTGAGCGAGTACAGCAGGTGCGGGCGCCGCTCGGTGTACGGAGCCCACCAGCCGGATGCCACGAGCCGGCCGTGGCGCAGGATCATCAGGCTGTGCGGTTCGATGTCCGGGGCGGCTTCGAGGGCGTCGAGGAAGGCGTGGACGCCGGACGCGTCGACGCCCTGGGCGGCGGGATCGGAGGCGGGGAGGTCACGGGCAGTCATGGGGCCATCCTGCCCGGGCGCCCCGGGGTGATCCACCGTTTCCCCCGTCCGCGGCCGGGGACCCGGACGGCATGGTGCAGATCGGATACACGATGATGACCGAGCAGGCCGGGCCCCGAGAGCTGGTCGACCATGTGGTGCGGGCCGAGGAGGCGGGCTTCGACTTCTCGGTGACCTCCGACCACTACTTCCCGTGGCTGGCCTCGCAGGGTCACTCGCCCTACGCCTGGAGCGTGCTGGGCGCCGCCGCGCAGGCCACCTCGCGTATTCCGCTGATGACGTACGTGACGTGTCCGACGTTCCGCTACCACCCGGCGGTGGTGGCGCAGAAGGCGGCGACGGTGCAGTTGCTGTCGGAGGGCCGGTTCCGGCTGGGGCTCGGCTCCGGCGAGAACCTCAACGAGCACGTGGTGGGCGGCGGCTGGCCGTCGGTGGACGTGCGGCACGAGATGTTCGAGGAGGCGGTGGAGATCATCCGGGCGCTGTTCGAGGGCGGCCACGTGAACCACCGGGGCACCCACTTCGACGTCGAGTCGGCCAAGCTGTGGGACCTGCCGGACCAGCCGCCGCCGATCGGCATCGCCGTGTCGGGGAAGCGGTCCTGCGCCCTCGCGGGCCGGCTCGCCGACCTGGTCATCGCCACGGAGCCGAAGGCCGAACTGCTCGACGCCTTCGACCGGCACGGCGGGCAGGGCAAGCCCCGGGTCGGACAGTTGCCGGTGTGCTACGACCCTGACCGGGACGCGGCCGTCGAGCGCGCCCACGACCAGTTCCGCTGGTTCGGCAACGGCTGGAAGGTCAACTCCGAACTGCCGCACCCGGACAACTTCACCCTGGCGACCCAGTTCGTCCGCCCGGAGGACGTCGCGGAATCCATCCCCTGCGGCAGCGACCCGGCGGACTTCGTCGAGGCGGTGCGCCCCTACGCCGAGGCCGGTTTCACCGAGATCGCGCTGGTGCAGATAGGCGGGGCATCGCAGCCGCGGTTCCTGGACTGGTCGGAGGAGACCCTGCTGCCGGCCCTGCGGGACGCCTTCGGCTGACGCCGGCGGCCCGGTGCGCCGTACTTCACCCGCCCGGCGGAGCATCTCCCGCGGATGCGGGGTACTAGAGGTCCCTACGCCCGGTTCTCCGAAAGGCCTCTCGTGAACTCGTTCGTGCACAAGACCCTGGTGGTGGAGCTCCAGGCGGGCGTCACGGACCGCTTCCCCGTGCTCGCCCACCTGAGCTACGACCCGTCCGACCCGTTCGCCGTCACCATCGTCTTCAGCCACGACGGCCGGGTGCTGGCCCGCTGGCAGCTGGACCGCGAGATGGTCACCGAAGGTCTCACCCGGGCGGTCGGGGTCGGCGACGTGCGGCTGAGCCCGGAGTCCCGGGGAGTGGGCCGGGAGTTGCGGATGGAGTTCCTGGGCGAGGCGCACGCCGACGGCGGCCGGCACCACGCGGTGGTGTACGCCTGGGCCGAGAGCGTCGGTGACTTCCTGCACCAGACCCGCCGGGTGGTCCCTCCGGGCTGCGAGGAGGTGGGCCTGGACGGCTTCCTGGCCGACGTCCTCGCGGGGAGCTGAGCCCCCGGCTCCGCCGTCACCGGGTCGTGTGGCGGTACCGGGCCCAGATCGGCAGGCCGAACCAGCAGAGCAGGTACCAGCAGACCACTCCGGTCACCAGGTACGGGACGAAGTCGTCGTCGGTGGCCACGCGCAGGATGAGCAGCAGGGAACAACTGGTGGTGGCGAGCAGCAGCGCCAGTCCGAGGAGGGTGAGCCGGGAGGCCCAGCGCACCGCTTGCGCCTTGATGCGCCGTCCGGAGACCAGGCGGTGCAGCGACACCGGGCCGATGAGCGCGCCGGTGGCACAGGCGCCCAGGACCACGGTCACGATGTAGATCGTCTGGTCGGTGTCGGACAGATCGGCGTACTTCGGGGTGAACACGACGGTCAGCAGGAAACCGAACAGGATCTGCACACCCATCTGGGCCACACGGACCTCCTGGATGAGCTCCGTCCACATCCGGTCGGCTCTCTCGTCCTCCGTCTCGTTCCGCCCCCGGCGCCTGGTCTCGTCCCGCTCCGTGTCCGGCACAGTGCCTCCCTCTGCTTGGCGGTCTCTCTTCGGATGCCCCGAAAGCCACCGTCCTCCCCCGGCCCGGCCGCGGTTTGGGCGCGCGGGGCACGGTTACCCGGACGGCGATGACACCGAGGCCAGGAGGTCGTGGGACGCATGACGGACACTCAGCTCACCGTGACGCTCAGCGGCGGGGACGTCGACGACGCCCGCGCGGTCGTCCGGGCCCTGGAGGGGACCTTCGGGACGGCGGACCAGCAGCCCTCCGGGGAGGGAGCGACGGTCCGCGTGGCGACGTTCACCGGGGAGGGCCGGGAGGGGTCCGGGGACGTGGAGGCGGGCTCGCTGTCGGCGCCGGTGAGCGTCACCGTGCAGGGCAGCCCGCAGCAGGTGCGGCAGGCGAGCGACACCCTCGCGCGGTCCTTCACCGCTCGCGACGAGGGTGCCGCCTCCGGCGACCAGGAGCAGGAGAGGCAGCTGCTCCTCCAGCCGTGACAGCCCCGGTCCGCCGCGGTCCGCCGCGGGCTACCAGCGGGCCTCCACCTGGTCCTTGACGCGCGCTTCGTAGAGGTCGCGGATCGCCGTGAGCGTCGCGTCGGACAGCTCCGGCAGGTGCGCCGCGGCCGCGTTGGCGCGGGCCTGTTCGGGCGAGCGGGCGCCGGGGATGACGGTGGTGACGCCGGGCTGCTGGACGATCCAGCGCAGGGCCAGCTGGGCCGGGGTGTATCCCTCGGGAGCGAGCGCGGCGAACTCGGCGGCCGCCTCCACACCCGTCGCGTAGTCGACACCGGAGAAGGTCTCGCCCTGGTCGAACGCCTCGCCGTGCCGGTTGAACGAACGGTGGTCGTTCTCGGCGAAGACGGTGTCCCTGGTGTACTTGCCGGACAGCAGCCCGGAGGCGAGCGGGACCCGGGCGATGATGCCGACGCCGGCCTCCCGGGCGGCCGGGAGCACTTCGCGCAGGGGCTTCATGCGGAACGGGTTGAGGATGATCTGCACGCTTGCCACGTGGGGCCGCGCGATCGCGGTGAGCGCCTCCGCGCAGGTCTCCACGCTGACGCCGTAGGCGACGACGCGTTCCTCCGCCACCAGGGTGTCCAGGGCGTCGAAGACCTCGTCGCTGGAGTAGACGGGGGTCGGCGGGCAGTGCAGCTGCACCAGGTCGATGCGGTCGACCCCGAGGTTGCGCCGCGACCGGTCGTTCCAGGCGCGGAAGTTGTCCAGTACGTAGTTCTCGGGGATCTGGTCGACCCGGCGGCCCATCTTGGTGGCGACCATGACGTGCAGGTCGGGTCGCCCGCTAAGGAACGAGGCGATGGTCTGCTCGCTGCGTCCGTCGCCGTAGACGTCGGCGGTGTCGAAGAAGGTGACGCCCGACTCGGCGGCGGTCTCCAGGACCGTGAGGGCTTCCTTGTCGTCGACGTCGCCCCAGTCCGCCCCGAGTTGCCATGTGCCGAGACCGATCACCGAAGCGTGCTGGCCCGACCTGTCGAATGTGCGCTCGTCCATGGGGATCAGTCTGTCATCCGTCACCATCGACGGCGCGACTGCGCCCCGGCGGCACCCCTGGGCGCCCCTCCCGCGGGATCAGCCCTCCCTCCGTCCCCACACCCCGGCCGGCGCACGGCCGACGCCTGCGGCCCGGTCAGATTCCGGCCGCCGTCCGGCACTCGGGGTGGCCCCAGCCCTTGTCGTTCTTGGCGATGGCCTCGCCCGCCGCGTAGGAGCGTCCGCACGGGCAGCGCCCCGGGAACTTCGCCTTGATCGTGCGGGACGACGACCCGCCGGCGCGCTGCCGGGGTGTCTTCTTCGCCCCGGTCCCGCGACCGGCCGCGCCTCCCGCCGGGCGGGAGGGGGCGGCCGGCGGTTCGGGCGAGCCCAGCTCGCTGCCGGCGCTCTGCTGGGCGGCCGCCGCCTGACTGGCCGCGCGGTCGGCGAAGTCGTTGAGCCGGTCGCCGTCGACCTGGTGAGCGGGGACGTGACGGAACTCCACCGAGCGGTCCTGCAGGAGGCCGTCGATGCGCACGACGAGTTCCTGGTTGGCGACCGGTTTGCCGGCCGCGGTGCGCCAGCCGTTGCGCTTCCAGCCGGGCAGCCAGGTGGTGACGGCCTTCATGGCGTACTGCGAGTCCATCCTGACCTCGAGCGGCACGCCCGGGTCGGTGGCCGCCAGCAGCCGCTCCAGCGCGGTGAGTTCGGCGATGTTGTTGGTGGCCGTGCCCAACGCCCCCGCTTCCCAGCGGACCGGCGTCCCGGATTCGTCGGCGACCACCCAGCCCCAGCCGGCGGGTCCCGGGTTTCCCTTCGAAGCCCCGTCGCACGCGGCCACCACACGTTCACGCATACGCCCGATTATGCCCGAGTGTTCCGTCCGTTCCTCACGCTCATCACCTCTCCCCCGGCCGGCGCGCCGGGCGCCGTCCCGGACCGGCCGGAACTGTGTCTTCCCCACGGGCCCCGGTTGTGCTTGCCTGGGGGCCGTTTCGCCGGCCGGGGGGATGCCGCCGTATGCGCAAGCCGTGGTTCGTGTCCGTGGTGCTCGCCGCCGCTCTGCTCGGCGCGTGCACCGATCCGTCGTCCGGGCCGGAGGACCTGCCCGCACCGGCGGTCTCTCCCAGGCCGTCGGCCTCGGCCACCACGCAGCCGGCACCTGCCGTCTCCGCCCCGCCCGCGGCCGCGGCCGCGCCCACCGTGCTGTACCTGGGCGACTCCCTGGCGATGGAGAACCAGGAGGTGCTCGGCGAGGAGCTGCGTGGACAGCTGCGGGCCGACTACACGGGCGCCCCCTACTCGGGCACCACCGTCTGCGACTACCTGGAGGGGACGGCCGACCGGTCCCTGGTGCCGGCGTCCGACAAGGCGGCGGCACTGGTGCGCGAGCTGCGGCCGGACTACGTGGTGCTGCAGTTCTGGGGCAACTCCTGGGGCTACACGCCGTGCATGGGCGGCATCACCTACGACGGCTCGCGGGACCGGTACCTCGAGCGGTACGCGGCCGACGTGCGGCGCCTGACCGACCAGATCCGCTCGGCGGGCGGGAAGAACGGCCCGCGGATCGTCTGGGTGCTGCAGGGCCCGGACCCGGTCTCTCCCGACCGGGTGCGCCGGGTGAACACGCTCTACGAGCGGCGTGCGGCCGGCTCCGGCGACCTCGTCGCCGACGCGGGCGGGACGGTGAGCCCGGCGGGGGCCCGGTACACCTGGACGCAGTACGTGCCGTGCGACGCCTACGAGCGGGCCCACCCGGACCACTGCACCGAGCCCGGACGGGACCGGACGGCCCTGCACCTCGACGACGACCCCTTGCACTTCTGCCTGGCGCCCACGACGTCCGAGCCCAGGCCGTGCCCGGTCCCCTCCCCCGGCATCCGGCGCATCGCCCGGGAGATCACCCGGGTGATCGCCGAGGACGTCCGCGCCGGCTGAGCGGACCGGCGAAAACCGCTCGACACGCGGCCGCGGCAAGCACGGTGACGGGCGGCATGTGTGCCCTGAGGATGCGGTCCGACGAGGTGGAGACCGACGCCCCGCTGGTACGCCGGCTGGTCGCGGGCCGTTTCCCGCAGTGGGCCGGGCTGCCGGTGCGCCGGCTGCGTTCCTCGGGGACCGAGAACGCGATGTTCCGGCTCGGTGCGGACCTGGTCGTGCGGCTGCCCCGGTATCCCGGCGCCGTCGGCGGCGTGGCGCACGAGCAGCGCCGGCTGCCCCGGCCGGCGCCGCGGCTGCCGTTCGCGTCGCCGGAGCCGCTGGGCCGGGGCGAGGCCGGTCACGGGTTCCCCTGGCCGTGGTCGGTGTACCGCTGGCCGGACGGCGTCAACCCGGTCGCGGGAGAGGTGGAGGATCCGGACGCGCTCGCCCGGGACCTCGCCGTGTACGTCAGCGCGCTGCGCGCGATCGACACGGCTCAGGCGCCGGCCTGCTCCCGCGGCGTGCCCCTCGCCACCCGGGACGCGTCGACGCGCGAGGCGGTCGCGCGTCTTGCCGGGCGGGTCGACCCAGGGGGCGGTGACCCGGTCGTGGGAGGAGTCGCTGACGGTCCCGGAGCACGGCGGGGCGCCGGTGTGGGCGCACGGTGACCTGTCACCGGGGAACGTGCCGGCCGACGGCGGCCGGCTCAGCGCCGTCATCGACTACGGATGCGCCGGAGTGGGCGATCCGGCGGTCGACCTGATCGTCGCCTGGAACCTGCTGCCCGCCGGGGCGCGGGGCGCCTTCCGCGAGGCGGTGGGCGCCGACGACGCGCAGTGGGCACGCGGGCGGGGCCGGGCCCTGTCGGTCTCGCTGATCCAGCTGCCGTACCACTGGGGCACCAACCCGGCGCTCGCGGCGAACGCCCGCCACACGGTCAGGGAGATCCTGACCGAACGCGGGCACCGACGTTCCCGCCCTCCCCCGGACCTCACTCGCCCGCGTACGCCTGCTCCAGGGCGGCGATGTCCAGCTTGCCCATCGTCATCATGGCCTTCATGGCGCGGTCGGCCTTCTGCCGGTCGGGGTCGCTGATCATCTCGGTCAGCCGCACGGCGTTGACCTGCCAGGAGACGCCGAACCGGTCCTTGAGCCAGCCGCAGGGACCGTGTGCACCGCCGCCCTCGACGAGCTTTTCCCAGTAGTGGTCGACCTCCGCCTGGTCGGCGCAGTCCAGCTGGAAGGAGATCGCCTCGCTGAAGGTGAACTGGGGTCCGCCGTTCAGCGCGACGAACTTCTGGCCGTTGGCCGTGAACTCGACCGTGAGCACGGAGCCCTCGGCGCCGGGCGCGGCGCCGGTGTTGCGGACGACCTCACCGAGCTTCGCGTTCTCGAAGACCGATACGTAGAAGTTCGCCGCCTCCTCGGCCTGGCCGTCGAACCAGAGACACGTGGTGAATCCGTCGGTGTTCATGAGTACCTCCCGGAAGCGTGGAACGCGGTCACCAGTGTCGACCGGTCGGGACCGCGGAACTCATCGGTGCACCGGCGACCGGGTGGCGGGGAGGGCTCTGCCCGTGGCGAATCTGCCACGGGCAGAGTTCTTCCCGCTCGCCGTCCCGGCCGGTCGACAGTGGGAGGCACGCGGCCGTCCCGGCCGCGTCGTCGACCAGCGACCACCAGGAGCGCCCATGTACCCACGCACCGCCGTCCCCCGGCCGGCCCCGCTGCCCCGGGCCGCGGAGGGCGACACCCCGCCGACGCCGTACGACGACCACCTCGCCGCCCAGCTGCTCGCGCAGCGGATCGTGCTGCTCGGCACCCAGGTCGACGAGGTCTCCGCGAACCGGGTCTGCGCGCAGCTGCTGATCCTGTCCGCCGAGGATCCCCGCACCGACATCAGCCTGTACATCAACAGCCCCGGCGGCTCGGTGCACGCGGGGCTGGCCATCTACGACACCATGCGGCTGATCCCCAACGACGTCTCCACGCTGGCGATGGGCTTCGCGGCGAGCATGGGCCAGTTCCTGCTCTGCGTCGGCACGCCCGGCAAGCGGTACGCCCTGCCGAACGCGCGCGTCATGATGCACCAGCCGTCGGGCGGTATCGGAGGCACCACCGCCGACATCGAGATCCAGGCGGAGAACCTGGAGTTCACCAAGCGGACCGTCGAGCGGATCACCGCCGAGCACACGGGGCAGAGCGCGCAGACCATCTCCCGTGACGGCGACCGGGACCGCTGGTTCACCGCCGAACAGGCCAGGGAGTACGGGATGGTGGACCGGGTGGTGGAGTCGCTGGACGACGTCCGTCCGGCCGCCGCGCGGCAGAGGGCGGGGTTGCGGTGATGGGCTCCTACACGATCCCGCACGTCGTCGAGCGCACCCCGCAGGGCGAGCGGTCCTACGACGTGTTCAGCCGGCTGCTGTCCGAGCGGATCATCTTCCTCGGGACCGACATCGACGACGGCGTCGCCAACGTCGTCATCGCCCAGCTGCTCCACCTGGAGTCGGCGGCCCCGGAGAGCGAGATCGCGGTCTACATCAACTCCCCCGGCGGCTCCTTCACCTCCCTCATGGCGATCTACGACACGATGACGTTCGTCCGGGCCCCGGTCTCGACGTTCTGTGTCGGTCAGGCGGCCTCCACGGCCGCCGTGCTGCTGGCCGGCGGGGATCCGGGACGGCGGTTCGTGCTGGAGCACGCGCGGGTGCTGCTCGGGCAGCCGGCCGCGGACGGGGCCCGCGGCACGGCGTCCGACCTGTCGCTGCGGGCCAAGGAGATGGTGCGGATCCGGTCCCAGGTGGAGGAGGTGCTGTCCCGGCACACCGGGCACGAGGTGGCGACGCTGCGGGCGGACATGGACCGCGACAAGGTGTTCACCGCCGGGGAGGCCGTCGCCTACGGCCTCGCCGACGAGGTGCTGACCCGGCGCCTGGTGGGGGTGTAGGCGCCGGGTACGGGTCAGGCGGCCAGGCAGAGTCCGTCGTACGGCGTGGAGGCGGGCACGCCGCGCGCGGCGGGGGATCGGCCGGCGGTGACGCGGACCAGCTCGCCGTGGGCCAGGGACAGCAGGTCGCCGAGTCCGAGACCGAGGGCGTGGGCGGCGGCCGCGAGGACCTCCGAGGATGCCTCCTTGCGGCCCCGTTCGACCTCCGAGAGGTACGGCACGGAGATCCGGGCCTCGTCGGCGACGTCCTTCAGCGTGCGCTTCTGGGCGAGCCGCGCCCTGCGGAGCACGTCGCCGACGAGGTCGCGCCACAGCGGCTCCCTGGGCGGGCGTGCCGGAGCGGGCCGGGCCGGCTGGGGTCGAAGGGGTATGACGCGGGCGTGGTGCGGCGCTTGACTGGTCATCCGCTCAGCCTAGGAAGTACGGCCCGCGGCGGAAGGGAGCGGCGTTCCGCCCTGAGTGAAGTCGGTCCGGGCCAAGTCGGTCCGGGCGGCTCGGCCCGGCGTGCCGGGTCACGCTGCCCCGCGCGCCCCTTCGGCGTACCCTCGGAAGCGAGACGGGAACGACCGGTGCGCATCACGCTTGCGAGTCGCTCGGAAACGTGGTGTGCATGGGTCGGTGTGAGCTGGGTACTCGCGAGGCTCAGGCGCATGGCAGCCGTGACGTTCGTGGGAGAGGGAATGAGGACCGCCGTGATCCGGTCGCAGGCACAGGTAGTCGATGAGCGCACCGAAGCCGGGACGGGTGGCGGCGACCTGCGGCATGTCGATCCCCGGGCCGTCGCCCCGCGCGATGCGCGGCAGCTGTCCCGGCAGTTCTTCCACCGGCTGGCGGAGCTGGAGGAGGGGACGCGCGAGTACCAGTACGCGCGCAACACCCTCATCGAGATGAACATGTCCCTCGTGCGGTTCGCGGCCGGGCGGTTCCGCGGCCGGGGCGACGACATGGACGACGTCGTGCAGACCGGGATGATCGGTTTGATCAAGGCGATCGACCGGTTCGAGCTGTCCCGTGAGGTGGAGTTCACCTCCTTCGCGCTGCCGTACATCGTGGGCGAGATCAAGCGGTTCTTCCGTGACACCACCTGGGCCGTGCACGTGCCCCGGCGGCTCCAGGAGCTGCGGGTCGAGCTGGCCAAGGCCCGCGAGGAGCTCGCGAGCCGGCTGGACCGGGAGCCCACGGTCGCCGAGCTGGCCACCCTGATGAACATCACCGAGCGGCAGGTCGTCGAGGGGCAGATCGCCGCGAACGGCTACAACTCGTCGTCGCTGGACGCCGCCCTCACCGGTGACGGCCCTGAGCACGGCGAGTCGGTCCTCGCCGACTTCATCGGGGTCGAGGAGGAGGGCCTGCGGCTCGTCGAGGACTTCCACACGCTCGCCCCCCTCATGGCCGAGCTCAGCGACCGCGACCGCGAGATCATTCACCTGCGGTTCGTGGAGGAGGCCACCCAGGCGGAGATCGGTGAGCGCCTGGGCTGCTCGCAGATGCACGTCTCCCGTCTGATCAAGCGGATCATCGCCCGCCTGCGCGAGGGAATGCTGGGCGAGCTCGGCTGCGCCTGACGGGGCGGGCCGGGATGGTCAGCCGGCGTCGAGGGTCAGCACGGCGCGTACGCACTTGCCGACCGGCACGCGTTCCACCGCGACGTCCCGCGCCAGCGCCTGGACGATCTCCAGTCCGTGCCGTCCGACCCGCTCGGGGTTGCGCGGGAAGACGCGGGGCAGGGTGGCGCTGCTGTCGTAGACGGCCACGGTGACCGAGCTGTCCGTCCCCTCCAGTTCCAGGATGTACGGGCCTTCGCTGTGCCGGTCCGCGTTGGTGACCAGTTCGCTGACGACCAGCAGCACCGCGCCGTCCGACCGTGTGCCGATCGTGGCGCACCACTCGGTCCTGAGCTGTTGCAGGAACGTCGCGGCGAAAGCCCGCGCCTGAGCGATGCATCCCGGCTCGCCGGTGAAGTGTGCGGCCCGTCGAAGCGGCTCCACGGGTACGTCGAAACCAGTCGGTATCACTGCCCCGTCCAAGTGATAGGTCATGCGCGTTCTCTCTGCGTAGCCGGCCCGGCCGGACGATCTGCACCAGTCCTGGTACCCCGACTCCGGCGCCGCAGTCCACCTGATCGGTGTTCGGTCCCGCCCCGTGGGGAACCCGTGTTCCGCCAGGTCCGGCGGGAGGGTGTGCCATGCACGATCTGACGGCGGTGCGGAGCCTGGCGACGCTGCCCGTGGTGACCCTGGGCGGCGACGCCGTGGCCCATGTGAAGGACACGGTCTTCGACCCCTCGGCCGGGCGGATCGCGAGCTTCACGCTGACCGGGAGGACCCTGCTGTCGGGGCCCCTGCCGCGGGACCTGCCCTGGCCGGCGGTGCATTGTCTGGGCCGCGACGCGGTGATGGTGCGTGACGCGGGGGCGCTGTGCGACCTGCCGTTGTCGGTGGTGCGCCGCGACACGGTGCGCGGGCGGCTGCTCGGGGCCCGGGTGCTGACCGACGAGGGCGAGACGGTGGGGACGGTGCTCGACGTCCTGGTCGAGGGCGGCACCAGCGGCCGGCTCGTCGCGTTCCGGCTGGCGGCCCAGCGTGACCTGGTGCACGGCTCCCGGCACCGGCGGCACCGGGTGTACGTGCCGCGGGGCGAGGTCCTGAGCGTCAGCGGACGGACGCTGGTGATCCCGGCGCACGCGACGGCGTACGTCAGCGACGACCTGCCGGCCTTCACCGCCCGCGTCGGTGCCCACCACGCCCGCGCGAGGGGTGCGGCGCGATGATGCTGTTCTCCCGGGTGCGGGGGCTGCCTGTGCTGACTCCGGGCGACGCGGGCCGGGTCGGCGTCGTGCGGGCGCTGACCGTCGGCGGGGCGCCGTGGCGCGTGACGTCCGTCCGGATAGCGCGCGGGCGGCTGCGCAGGGACGCGGTGGTGCCGTGGAGCACGCTGGGCGCCACCGGACCGGACCTGCTGATCGCCCGCTCGGGCTGCGGAGCCGGGCCGGCCCCGGCCGACCACGAACTGGTGGGCAGCCGCGTGCTCACGGAGTGCGGTGAGGAGCGCGGCACGGTGCTCGACGCGGCGTTCGATCCGGTCACCGCCCGCATCGAGGCGGTCCTGACGACCTCCGGCGAGCTGCCGTCCGACCGAATGCTGGGTCTCGGGGACCACGCCCTGGTCGTCCGGACCGGGCCGCGCCGGCCGCCGGACTGAGGCGCGCGGACGGACCTCCCGGCAGGCGGCACCGGCCCGCGCTGCTTAGCGTGCAGAGGTGAGCGCACGCACCTCTTCCGGCCCGTTGGTCTCCCGCCACGGCTGGGCGCACGCCCTGGTCACGGTCCTCGGCGCACTGGCCGCCATGGGCGCGGTGGCCGCGCTCGGGCTGTGGGCGGCCGGTGCCGCGGACCTTCCGGGTGGCGCCTTCCCCCAGGTGCTCGCGGCGACCCTGGTGACGGCCGTCGGCGGCACGGTGCGCCTGTCCGGGGACGCCGGGGGACTGGCCGGCACGGAGGGCGGTCTGGCCGTCATCCCGCTGTCCGTCACCCTCACCGGGGCGCTGGTCGTCGGCTGGGGGTTCCTGCGTCCGCTGCGTCACCGGACGGTCGCCGGAGCGCCGGGGCTGGGCGGGTGGGCGGCGCGGATCGCCGTGCTGTGGCTGCTCGGGCTCGCCGGCCTGGCGCTCGCCGCACGTCACACCTTCGAGATCCCGCTCGGCGAAGGGCCGCTCGGGGACCTCGGTGAGCTGTTCGGGATCAGGCCGGTGGTCGGCTTCGCCGCCGACGTGCCGCTGACCGTCCTGATCGGTCTGGTGTGGCTGGCGGGGGTGCTGCTGGTGGCGTTGACGGTGTCCCGCGGCGCGCCGCTGCCGGCGGGGCTGCTGCGCTCGCAGGCGTCGGTGCGTCCCGCGGTGGTCGCGATGGTGCGGCTGCTGCTCGCCGCCGTCGTGGTGGCCCTGGTCGTGGCGCTGGTGGTGGCCGCCACCCGGGGCCGTCCGGTCGAGACGTTCGCCGTGATCCTGCTCGGGCTGCCCAACGTGGCCTGGCTCGCGCTGACCGTCGGGCTGGGTGCCACCTGGGACGGCAGGGTGGAGGGGCCGTTCGGGCTGCCGATGCCGCAGGTCCTGGACGAGGTGCTGCGGAGCCCGGACCTCTCGGAGCTGAATCTGGGCACCCTCGTCGAGCAGGACGGGGCGAAGTGGTGGTGGCTGCTGGTGGTGGACGCGGTGCTGCTGCTGGCCGCCGCGTTCGTGATGGCGGCCCTGTCCCCCGCCGGTGTCAGGGTGTGGCAGCACGCGGTGCGCCTGGCGGTGGCCCTGGCGCTCACGGTGCTGATGATCTGCCTCATGGCTCGCATCTCCGCGCGGATCGGCCTGTCCGTGCTGGGCATCGGTGATCCGGGCGAGGGGTTCTCCGGGGAGGTCGTCCTGGCGCCGCGGTTGTGGAGTGCCCTGGGGCTGGCCCTGCTGTGGGGGCTGGCCGCCGGGTTCGCGGGGGCGGCGGCGGCGCGCGCGGTCCGGCGGGGCGGCGGTACGGACCGCTGACCGCTCCCCGGCGGTGCGGGCCGGGCCGGCGTGCGACCGGGGCGCGCAGCGGCGGGGCCGGGGCCCGTCTCAGGCGACCGGGACGCCGAGTGCGCGGGCGGCGCGCTGCATGCGCAGGGCGTCCACGGATTCGGCCAGCAACTCGTACTCGGTGGTGTCGTCCCCCGTGGCCAGCCGCACCAGGCGACCGGCGGCGAGCGCCTCGGCCACCTCCTCCTGCCGCACCACGTCACCGCACCAGGCACGCAGCACGGCGGGCACGTCGGGCACGCCGTCGGGGACGGGGACGAGCGCGCCCGGAGGTAAGCGCTCGGCGTCGGGGCACGGGTCGAGCCGCTCGGCGATCCAGGAGGCACGGTCGCGCAGCCACCACAGGGCCAGGGCCAGGGTGGGCGCGCGGTAGGTGCCCAGGGGCACGCCGATGCGCCGTCCGTCGCAGACTCCGTAGGCCGTGACGTGGCACAGGAATTCGTCGTGCACGTTCCCTCCCCCGCTGCGTCGCGGGCCTGCCGGTACGGGCCGGCTGCCCGCCCTGGGGCTCGCGTGCTGTGCGTGAGGGCGCCGTCGCGCGGTGTGAAGCGCTCTCCTTGTCGAGTATGTTCACGGCTGAATCACTGTCACCATGGGTTTCCGGCCAGTCTCCTGGCATATTCACGGCCATGTCTGGCCGAAACGGTTCGGCCCGTGGCCGACGGTGCGCATGACCTCGCGGGTAATCGACCGCGGCCACCGGCCGGGGGCAGTGTGTGCGTACCGGGTCACCGGGACCCGGTACGCACACCACGATCCCAGGGGGCATCTCCATGAGCGCGCACACCCACGATCACGACGCCGTCGTCGCCCGCTACTTCGAGGCCTGGAACGCCGACGGCGACGAGGCACGCGCCAAGGCGGTCGCCGAGGCGTGGACGGCCGACGGCCGCTACACCGACCCGGTGTCCGACGCCACCGGCCACGAGGCGGTCACGGCGGTGATCACCTCCGCACGGCAGCAGTTCCCCGGGTTCGCCTTCCGGCTCCTCGGCGCCGTCGACGGGCACCACGACACCGCGCGTTTCTCCTGGGAGTTGGTGAGCGAGGCGGACGGTTCGGCCCCGGTCGCCGGATCCGATGTGATCACTTTCGACTCCGGGGGCCGGATCCGTGCCGTGTACGGCTTCCTGGACCGGGTGCCCGAGGGGGCCTGAATCCGGCCGCGCGGGCCGTGACTACTGCTTCACGACCGCGTCGATGCGGGACAGCTCGTCCTCGGTGAAGTCGAGGTTGCGGGTGGCGGCCACGCTGTCCTCGAGCTGCTCCGGGCTGCTCGCGCCGACCAGCGCGGAGGTCAGCCGGCCGCCGCGCAGCACCCAGGCCAGGGCCATCTGAGCCAGCGTCTGACCGCGGGACCCGGCGATCTCGTCGAGCGACCGCAGCCGTTCCACCAGTTCTCCGGTGACGGCGTCGGTGTTCAGGAAGGGGCTGTCGCTCGCGGCCCGGGAGTCCTCGGGGATGCCGTCGAGGTAACGGGCGGTGAGCAGGCCCTGCTCCAGCGGGGAGTAGGCGATGGAGCCGGCCCCGAGTTCGTCCAGGGCGTCCATCAGCCCCTCGTCCTCCGGGCGGCGGTCGAGCATCGAGTAGCGGGGCTGGTTGATCAGCAGCGGGGTTCCCAGTTCGCCGAGGATGCGGGCCGCCTCGCGGGTCTGCTCCGCCGAGTAGTTGGACACGCCGACGTAGAGCGCCTTGCCCTGCTGGACCGCCGTGTGCAGGGCGCCCATCGTCTCCTCCAGCGGAGTCTCCGGGTCGAAGCGGTGCGAGTAGAAGATGTCGACGTGGTCCAGGCCCATCCGGCTCAGGCTCTGGTCCAGCGAGGACAGCAGGTACTTGCGCGAGCCCCATTCGCCGTAGGGGCCCGGCCACATCAGGTAGCCGGCCTTGGTGGAGATCACCAGCTCGTCGCGGTACGGCGCGAAGTCGGCCCGCAGCGCCTCGCCGAGGGCGGACTCGGCCGCGCCGGGCGGCGGCCCGTAGTTGTTGGCCAGGTCGAAGTGGGTGACGCCCAGGTCGAAGGCGCGGCGCAGGATGGCGCGCTGGGTCCCGGCCGGACGGTCGGGTCCGAAGTTGTGCCACAGGCCGAGCGAGAGCGCGGGGAGCTTCAGGCCGCTGCGTCCGGAGCGCCGGTAGGGCATGTCCGCGTAACGGTCGGGGTGTGCGGTGTACAACGGGACTCCAGGGGGGGTTGGCACACGTCTCGGCGGTTCCGGCGAACCGCCTGTCCCACTCTGTCGTGGCCTGCGGGCAGTGGTCCAACAGAAGAATCCGATGATATTCAGCGGATACGCTTCTCAATCATGGAACTGCGTCACCTCCAGCACTTCGTGGCCGTCGCCGAGGACCAGCACTTCACCCGCGCGGCGGAACGGCTGATGGTCTCCCAGTCGGGCCTGTCCGCCTCCATCCGCACCCTGGAGCGCGAGCTGCGGGCGCCGCTGTTCGTCCGGACGACCCGCAGGGTGACGCTCACCGAGGCCGGGCGGGCGCTGCTGGCGGAGGCGGAGCGGATCCTGGCACAGGTGCGGGCCGCGCACGAGGCGGTGGCGGCGGTGCAGGGCGTCCTGCGCGGCACCCTGGCCCTGGGTACGGAGCAGTGCATCGCCGGGGTGGACGTGGCGGAACTGCTCGCCGCGTTCCGGCGGCGGCACCCCGATGTGGAGATCCGGCTGCGCCAGTGGGGCTCGGCCGCGCTGGCCGAGGAGGTCGCGGCGGGCCGGCTGGACCTGGCCTTCGCCTACCGGACGGAGGCGGACCCTGAGCAGCTGCGGTCGGTGCCCCTGACCAGCGAGCCGATGACCGTGCTGTGCCACCCCGGCCACCGGCTCGCCCGGGCCGCGGCGCCGGTGACCCCGCGGGACCTGGCCGGCGAGGTGTTCGTCGACTTCCATCCCGACTGGGGTCCGCGCCGCGCCACCGACGCCGCCTTCGCCGCCGCGGGCGTACGGCGCACGGTGGCGCTGGAGGTGAACGACGTGCACAGCCTGCTCGACCTGGTCGACGAGGACCTCGGCGTCGCCGTCGTGCCGCGGCACTTCCGGCACAAGCGCGAGGCCCTCACCGCGCTCCCGCTGAAGGACACCGACGAGGCCGCGTACGAGACGGTCGCCCTGGTGCCCTCCCCGCGGGCGGCCAGCCCGGCGGCGCGGGCCCTGATGGCCCTGCTGGACGGCGGGGGCGCGTGAGGCGCCCGGATGCGCGAGGGTGGGGGCATGCATGCCAAGGACATCCTCATCGACGGCTTCGGCCGCGTCCGGGAAGAGGTCCACGCCGCCGTCGGTGACCTCGGCCCCGACGAGCTGAACGCCCGCCCCGGCCCCGGCGCCAACTCCGTGGCCTGGCTGGTGTGGCACCTCACCCGGGTCCAGGACGATCACCTCGCCGACGCCTTCGGCCACGAGCAGGTGTGGCTCTCCGAGGGCTGGGAGAAGCGCCTCGGGCTCGGCCTGCCCCGCCACGACACCGGGTACGGGCACACCTCCGCGAAGGTCGCCAAGGTGCGGGTCGATTCCGGTGACCTGCTGACCGGCTACCACGACGCGGTGCACGAGCGGACCCTGGCCGCGCTGCGCGCCCTGGCCGCCAAGGACCTGGAGCGCGTGGTCGACGAGCGCTGGGACCCCCCGGTGACACTGGGCGTCCGGCTGGTGAGCGTCCTGTCCGACGACCTCCAGCACGTCGGACAGGCCGCCTACGCCCGGGGGCTGGTCCGAAGCGCCGCGTCGTAGCCCGGCAGGATCACGTCCCGGATGAGGGCCTTGCGCTCGTCGAACGGGAGGAAGGCGCTCTTCACCGCGTTCACGGTGACGGTCCGCAGGTCCTCGACGCCCCAGCCGGCCTCGTCGACCAGCAGGGACATCTCGCGGGTCATGCTGGTGCCCGAGACGAGACGGTTGTCGGTGTTGACGGTGACCCGGAAGCCGAGGTCCTTCAGCGCGGTGACCGGGTGTGCGGCGATCGAGGTGGCGGCGCCGGTCTGGAGGTTGGAGGTGGGGCACATCTCCAGCGCGATCCGGCGGTCGCGGATCCAGGCGGCGACACGGCCGAGCTTGCCGGCCGCGAGGTCGGCGATGTCCTCGGTGATGCGCACCCCGTGCCCGATGCGCTGGGCGCCGCACACCTGGACCGCCTGGTGGATGCTGGGCAGTCCGTGGGCCTCGCCGGCGTGGATGGTGAACGGCACGTTCGCGCGGCGCAGGTGCTCGAAGGCGGCGAGGTGGTCGGCCGGCGGGAAGCCGTCCTCGGCGCCGGCGATGTCGAAGCCGACGACGCCGGCGTCCCGGAAGGCGACGGCGAGGTCCGCGGCCTCGCGGACGCGGTCGAACATCCGCATGCCGCAGAGCAGGGTGCCCACCCGGACGGGCGTCCCGGCGGCGGCCGCCTTGGCCATGCCGGCGGCGAGACCTTCCTGGACGGCCTCCACGACCTCGCTCATCGTCAGCCCGCCCCGGGTGTTCAGCTCGGGGGCGTAGCGCACCTCGCCGTAGACGACGCCGTCCGCGGCGAGGTCGAGGACGTACTCCTCGGCGGTGCGCAGCAGGCCCTCGCGGGTCTGCATCACGGCGAGGGTGTGCTCGAAGGTGGCTATGTAGCGCACCAGGTCGCCGGAGTTCGCGGCCTCGACGTACCAGGCGGCGAGCTCGTCGGGGTCGGTGGTGGGCAGGGTGTGGCCGGCCGCCCGCGCGAGTTCCACCACGGTGGCGGGGCGCAGTCCGCCGTCGAGGTGGTCGTGCAGGACGGCCTTGGGGAGGCGTCGGATCACAGCGGTGTCTACGCGCGTAGCGGTCATGGCGGGGACCTTCCTTGAGCGGGCGGTTCGAAGCGGCGGGAGAGGGTCAGGCGGCGGGCTGGAGCAGGTCCCAGCGGTTGCCGTACAGGTCCTGGAAGACGGCGACCGAGCCGTAGGGCTCGTGGCGCGGTTCCTCCAGGAAGGTCACGCCGGCGGCGGTCATCCGCGCGTGGTCGCGGGCGAAGTCGTCGGTGTGCAGGAAGAAGCCCACGCGCCCGCCGGTCTGGTCGCCGACCCTGGCCCGCTGGGCCTCCCCCCGGGCACGGGCGAGCAGCAGGGCCGTCCCGGTGTGTCCGGCATCCGGTTCGACGACCACCCAGCGGCCGCCGTCCGGCCGGGGCGCGTCCTCGGCGAGCCGGAACCCGAGGGCGCCGGTGAAGAAGCGGACCGCCTCGTCGTAGTCGTCGACGACGAGGGTGACCAGGGGGATGCGTCTCATCGTGACCTCTCGCAGGTGGGATTGACCGGAGAGGTTATACGTAAAACCACCGGCTGCGCCAATCCCGTTCCGGGACCGGTTCCCCCGGAACGGGATGCGGCCGGCCGGCTACGGATACACGTACGTGTCGAGGGCGGCGACGGCGGAGGCGGGGCCACCCAGGTCGTAGCGGTCCACGGCGAGGTAGGTGGGCTTCTTGCGGGCGGCCGGCTGACAGAAGCGACGGGCCCGGTCGGCGAGCTTGGCGTTGTCGGTGACGGCCGTGGAGGCGACGGCGGCGTCGCGGAAGTGGTTCATGACGAACAGGGGGCGGAAGCCGGGCTCGGTGCGGGTCAGCGGGATGTCGGTGCCCGCGTCGTACCAGCGGCTGTAGCAGGACCAGTCGGAGGTGCCCACGCCCGGCCCCATGGACCAGTGGTTCTCGACCGTCCACTCCCGCTGGTACATGACGCCGAAGGTGTCCCGGGTCAGACCCGCCGCCCGGTCGGCGGCGCGGCTGTGGTCGGTGAAGATCAGCAGCCGCTGCCCCGCGGCGGCCAGTTCGCCCATGGTCGGCCAGCCGTTCTCGCGGACGCCGGTGCGGTCCGGCCGGTACAGCACCTCCGACAGCCCCTGGACACGGGCGAGTTCGGCGCGCAGCACGCCCGGGTCGACGTAGTCCTCCAGGAAGACGGTGACGAACTGGTCGGGCCGGGCGCGCAGGAAGTCCACCATGCGCTGGAGGTCGACCCACAGGGCGACGGGTCTGCGGACGAGGGCGCAGCTGTTGTGGCAGAGGATCGCGCCGTCCGGGGTCTGGTGGATGTCCAGCATGAAACCGCGTACTCCGTCGGCGAGTTGACGTTCGATGCCGCGGCTCTGGTTGGGGAAGAGGTCGACGAGGGGCGGGGCGAAGCCGCCGTCGACACCGTTGGCGTAGGCGTTGTGGGCGGTGAGGAAGGTGACCTGGTCCAGGGTGCGCTGCTCCCGCGGCGGCGCGGGCCGGGTCACCGGGTCGGCCGGGGTCAGGTACCAGTCGGCGAGGCCGCCGGTGGCGGTGGCGACGGCGAGCGGGGCGGGGTGGTTGGCGCCGGAGGGCTTCGGGGCGACGGTGAGGCGGTGGGCGGTGCCGGGGACGGTGAGCGTGAACCGGTCGGCGCCGGCGGGGGCGATCTCCCAGCGCGCCTCCGGGCTCGCGCACGGGACGGTCCGGGCCCGGTCGCCGGTCCGGCCGAGGCAGGTGCCGGGGCTGTCGGTGTTCTCCAGGGTGCCGTCGGGGCTGAGGTTCCACTGCTGGCGGTCCTCGTCGCCGCGCGGCCGGTGCTGTTCGACCGCGCCCGAACGGTCGGCGGCGTTGAGTCCGGTGGTGGCGCTCTGGACGTAGTAGGTGCCGGGTGGCGGGACGGCGTCGGCGGCCAGGCCGGGCGCCGGTGCCGCGACCGTCGCGGCCAGCGCGGCGGCCGAGACGGTCGTGGCGAGCAGGGCGTGGGGGGTGCGCATGGTGGGTGCCCTTCGTCCGGGCACGGCCGGGCGCGCGCGAGGTGCGCCACGGCCGTACGGATGGTCAGGGGCATGACACCATGACGCACGGTCCCGCGTCAGCAGTACAGGTTGCCGCCGGGTGTCGTACCGAGGAGCTGGGTGAACTGCTGGTACTTGGTCACCCGGCTCTGCACCTGCGCCGGGTTCTTCCCGTCGCACTCCACCCAGCCGTTGATCGCACGGATCGTGTGACCGAATCCGGCCTGGTCGACCATGGCGCTGTGCGCGGTCATCGAACCGGGACCGGTCTGGGTGTTCCAGTACCACAGGGCCGTCTTCCAGGCGACGGCGGAGTCGTTCTGCACCAGCCAGGGGTTGTTCAGCAGGTCGATGCCGAGCGCGTCGCCCGCGGCCTTGTAGTTGTAGTTCCAGCTCAGCTGCACCGGCCCGCGGCCGTAGTACGCGGCCTGGCCTGCCGGACAGCCGAACGGCCGTCCCCAGTCGCAGTAGTGCGGGTAGTTGGCGGTGTTCTGCTCCACGATGTGCACCAGGCCGCCGGTCTCGTGGTGGACGTTGGCCAGGAAGGCGGCGGCTTCCTGCTTCTTCACCGTGTCGCTGCCGGTGTTGGCGAAGCCGGGGTAGGCGTTCAGCGCGGCGACGAGCCCGCTGTAGCTGTAGAAGCCGTTCCGGTTCGGGAACATCTGGTTGAACTGCGCCTCGGTCACGACGAAGTTCCCGACGGGCGTGCCGGGCCCGTCGTCGCACGCGTAGGGCTCCCAGTACCAGGTGCTGATGACCGGGTCGTAGCCCGGATTGGCGTGCTCGGCGATGTACGCCCGGCCGTCGGTGTAGCGCACGACGTCTCCGGCGTTGTACCACGTCCCGGCCACCCAGTCGGGGTAGCCGGAGCACGCGGCGGCGGGGGCGGCGGACGCGGTGGCGGCGGGGAGGAGCACGGGGGCGCTGCCGGCGAGGACGAGGGCGGCGGTCACGGCGGCGATGCGGCGTCTCGACAAGGGGTCAACTCCTTCGCGGGACACGGCCGCCGCCGGACGAGGACGAGCCCGGCCGGATTCCGTG
Source organism: Streptomyces sp. NPDC041124 (assembly GCF_055592385.1). Taxonomy (NCBI): domain Bacteria; kingdom Bacillati; phylum Actinomycetota; class Actinomycetes; order Kitasatosporales; family Streptomycetaceae; genus Streptomyces; species Streptomyces sp. NPDC041124. The sequence goes on along the minus strand of NZ_JBVIYR010000006.1, from coordinate 440,565 downwards.
CGTGCGCGCCGCGGGGCCGGGCGCGGCGTGGGGGCGGCCGTGGTGGGGGTGTCGAGCACACTCAACCGCTTTGGTCTGTACCAGTCAAGGGTAGAGACCAGTGATCATGCCGGGGCCCGGTGACTCCCTGGGGAGTCACCGGGCACCGGCGGGTCCGGCGGGCGGGGTCAGCCGCCCTCTTCGGACGGGACCACCACGAGGAAGGCGTCCGACTCCAGATCCATGACGACCGTGGCGGGCTCGCCCGAGGCGCGGTGCCGGGCCGCGCACTCCTCGGCGGGCCAGGATCCGCGGGGGGATCCTGCGGGGAACCGCTCCAGCACCTTCGCTTCCGTCACGGCTGTCATGTCGGTGGACACCTCCTGTCGGCCCGCGGGCCGGGGACCTGCCCGGCGCCGCCCTTCGTCCGTGGGGTGCGTTTGCCCCGGATCGCGAGGGACATGTACGGGCCGACGCGCACGTGTCCCGGCTCCGTCCGCGGGACGCGGTCAGTTCCGCGCCTCCTTGCGTTCCCTGGAGATCCGGCCCGGCCACCAGGCCACCGGTCCGAGGTCCAGGGCGAGGGCGGGCACCAGCAGGGAGCGGACGACCAGCGTGTCGAGGAGGACACCGAAGGCGACGATGAAGGCGACCTGCGCCAGGAAGGCCAGGGGGATCACTCCGAGCGCCGCGAAGGTCGCGGCCAGCACCACGCCGGCCGAGGTGATCACCCCGCCGGTGCTGACCAGTCCGCGCAGCACGCCCTGACGGGCCCCGTGCCGCAGCGACTCCTCCCGGACCCGGGACATGAGGAAGATGTTGTAGTCCACGCCGAGGGCGACCAGGAACACGAAGCCGTACAGCGGCACCGACGGGTCGGTGCCCGTGAACCCGAACAACGGGAAGACGAGGGCGGAAACGCCGAGCGTGGCGAGGAAGTTGACCGCGACGGTGGCGACGAGCAGCGCGGGCATCAGCAGCGAGCGCAGCAGCACCGTCAGCACCAGGAAGATGACGACGAGGACGACGGGGACGATGAGCCCGCGGTCCCGCTCCGCCGTCCGCAGGGTGTCGTACTGCTGCGCGGTGTAGCCCCCGACGAGGGCGTCGGCGCCGGGAACGCCGTGCAAGGACGTGCGCAGCCGGGCCACGGTGTCCTTGGCTGCGTCGCTGTCGGAGGCGGCGTCGAGGGTGACGTCGACGCGGACCCGCCCGTCGACGACCAGCGGTTCGCCGCCGGGACGTCCGGAGGCCGTGACGCCGGCCGCCGAGGCGACCCCCTCGGTGTCCTCGGCCGCGGCCACGACCTGCTCCAGCCGGCCGGCGTCGGCGATGACCACGGTGGGGTTGCCGGAGCCGCCGGGGAAGTGCTCGGAGAGGGTCTCCTGGGCGGCCACGGAGGGGGCGTCGTTGACGAAGGTCTCGTCGAGCGGAACCCCCTTGGAGGTGAGGGCCGGTGAGAAGGCGGCGAACACGACGAGGCCCGCCAGCGTGAGCGCCCACACCTTGCGCGGGGCGCGGTCGACGAGGGAGGCGACCCGCTGCCACAGCCCGTCACCGGTGCGCCGTTCCTCGGCGCTGTGCGGCTTCGCCGGCCAGTAGGCGGCGCGGCCGAGCAGGACCAGTACGGCGGGCAGGAAGGTCAGGGTGCTGAGCACGGAGCAGACGATGCCGATCGCGCCGACCGGACCGAGCGCCCGGTTGTTGGTGAGGTCGCTGAGCAGCAGGGCCAGCAGACCCAGGACGACGGTGGCGGCGCTGGCCACGACGGCACCCCAGGTCTGCTTCAGCGCGGACCGCATGGCGGTGAAACGGTCGTGCTCCGCCAGTTCCTCCCGGAAGCGGGCGGTGAGCAGCAGGGCGTAGTCGGTGGCGGCGCCGATGACGAGGATGGACAGGATGCCCTGCACCTGGCCGTCGACCCGCACGATGTCGTTCTTCGCGAGCGCGTACACCACCGCGCAGGCCAGGGCGAGCGCCATGACCGCGGAAATGATGATCACCAGGGGCAGCAGGACGCTCCGGTACACCAGGACGAGGATCACCAGGACGGCCACCAGGGCGACGCCGAGCAGCAGACCGTCGATGCCGGCGAAGGCGTCGGCGAGGTCGGCCTGGGTCGCGGCGGGTCCGGCCACCTGGACGGTGGTGCCCTCCACCTGGCCGGCCGCCGTCCGGATGCGTTCGAGTGCTTCGGCGAGCTGGTCCCCGTCGGCGGGTTCCAGCTGGACGACGCCCTGGAGCGCCTCGCCGTCCTCGGAGGGCAGCGCCGGGGAGACCTTGCCGGCGACGCCCGGGGCGTCGGCGAGGGAGGCGAGCGAGCGGGTGGCCTCGCCCTGCCGGTCCGTCACCGGACCGCCTCCGTCGGCGGTCCACAGCACGATCGCCGGAAGCGTCTCGTCCTGCCGGAAGGCCTTCTGCTCCTCGACGACCTCAGTGGACTCGGCGCTGCGCGGCAGGAAGCCGGCCTGGTCGTTGGTGGCCACCTCCCCGAGCCTGCCGGCGTAGGAACCGAAGGCCCCGCCGATGCCGAGCCACACGACGACCAGCAGGAGGGGGACGAGCCGGCGGGCCCATCGCGTTGAGGCGTTCATCGCTCTCCAGGTGCGGCGGTAATCATCTGAATAGAAAACAATCTCAATGATTGAAATAGATTGCGGTGGTGATCGTAGACCACACCGCGTCCGCCGGTACCGTCAGGCCCGGCGGTCAGGGCCGCCCGGAGGTGCCTCGGAGCGCCAGTTCCTCGTTCAACGCGGTCAGAAACCTCAGCACGACGGCGAGTTCGGCGTCGTCGAAGCGGGCGAGGACCGAACCCACCGCCTGCGCGAGCGGACGGAAGTGCGTCCGGGCCGTGGTCCTGGCGTCGGCCGCGTAGTACAGGTGGACCACCCGTCGGTCGCTGCTCTCCCGCACCCGGGTGACGTGCCCGGCGCGCTCCAGCCGGTCCACGCACGCGGTCACCGCCCCCGAGGTGAGCCCGAGGTGCTCCCTGAGCCGGCCGGGGGTCATCGGCTCGTCGGCGTCGAGGATCGCCGCGAGCGCCTGCACGTCGGTGACGTGCAGGCCGTTGTGGTGTGCGAAGCCGTGGACCATGCGGTTGATCTCGCCGTTCATCCGGCGCAGCTGCACGGCGAAAGCCTGCAGCTCGGCCGGTCCCGGCACCGGAGACCCGCCCGGTCCGCCCCGGCCCGCCGTCCGCCGCTCCTCGTCGTCTGCTCTGGCCACGGGATCACCCTATAGAAGCCCGGGCGGTCACCCTGCCCGTACACTCTCCGCCCAGCTCTACACATAAGGGAAAAATAAGTACAGAATGTAAGAGCGCGGCACTTACCGCACACCGCACACAGCGGTCAGGCCCGCTAGTCGAAGGAGACGACTCATGGCCAACGTCTCACACGCGCGCAGCGACCTCACGAGCCACCCCGACGCACCGGAGATGCGGGCACGGTACGACCGCGTGCTCGGCGGTCGCGATGTGGCCCTCGTGGACGGTCCGGTGTTCCTGCTCGGCCTCTACTGCGCGGTGTCCCCCTGGATCCTCCACTACACGACCAGCCAGCCCGCCCTCGTGACCCACAACCTCGTCGTGGGCATCGCGATCGGTGTGCTCGCCCTCGGGTTCACCGCGGCCCCGGCGCGCATGTACGGGCTCAGCTGGGCCATGTGCGCCCTGGGCGCATGGATGATCATCTCGCCGTGGATCGTCGGCAGCAGCCCTGACGCAGGGGTGATCTGGAACAACGTCATCATCGGAGCCCTCGCCGTGGTGCTGGGCGCGGTCTGCGCCGCCACGGCGGCCAGGAGCGCGCCCAAGCCGTAGGCCCGCGGCGAAAGGGGAGTCGAGCGCCGGTCCGCGTCCGCCGCGGGCCGGCGCTCTCCCGTGCGGGGCGGAGTGTCCGCGCGGCGCGGGGGCAGACGCACTGCAGCGGAAGACGCGAGGAGAAGGGGCGAGATGGAGATCGACGGCGTCATCAGTGCCATCGTCATCGGCATTGTCATCGGCATTCTGGGCCGGCTCGTGGTTCCGGGCCGGCAGCGCATCGGCATTCTGTGGACGATCCTCGTCGGCATCGCCGCCGCACTCCTCGGGTCGGCGATCGCCGCCGGCTTCGGTGTGGCCGACACCGACGGTGTCGACTGGGTGGAGTGGCTGATCCAGATCGGTCTGGCCGCGGTGGGCGTGGCCGCTCTGGACCGCTCGAAGGCCGGCCGCTAGGCCGGCCACCGGATGAGCGAAGCCGGCGTCCGGCGGCACCCCTCGACGGTGCCGCCGGACGCCGGCGTCGTGCAGCGGAGGCGGAGGAGGCCCGCGCGGCGGTCTCCTCCGTGGGAGGGGCGAACGGGCCGCGGCGCCTCACCGCACGGGCGTGTACAGATACGGCGTGGTCGACGTCACGGCGGCGAAACCGAGGCGTTCGAGGATGGGGCGGCTCTGATCGGAGGCGTCCACCTGGAGGTAGGGGTAGCCGCGGTCCGCGGCGACGCGGGCCCGGTGTGCCACCAGGGCGCGGTAGATGCCCCGGCCGCGCCAGCCCCGTACCGTGCCGCCGCCCCACAGTCCGGCGAAGCGGGTTCCCGGCGTCAGTTCCATGCGGGCCGCGCTCACCGGCTCGTCGCCGGCCAGGGCGAGCACGGCGACGACGGTGCCCGGGCAGTCGGCCAGCTGGTCGAGCAACTGTCCGCGCAGCCACGAGGCGTCGGCGTCGAACGCCCTCTCGTGCACCCCGGCCACCAGGTCGACGCCCGCCCGGTCGGTGACGGGCACGATGCGCACGCCCTCGGGCGGCCCGGCGTCGAGGGTGAGTGCGGCGGTCTCGCCGATCATCAGCGTTTCCTCCGGCTCCGGCGTGAATCCCGCCGCCACGAGCCGCTGCCCGAGGTCCGCGGGCAGGTCGTGGCCGTACAGCTTCCACTCGAAGTCGCGCTCGAGCCCGGTGAAGTACGCGACCTGCTCCGCGATCACCGCGTCGGCGTCCGCCGCCTCCAGGGCGGACCAGAGGATGCCGTTCCAGCCGTGCCCGGGGGCGGTGCGGCGCACGACGGCGCCCACTCGCTCCACGCGGGCCCCGGGGCCGTCGGGCCGCGCCCCCTCACGCATGTCACGGTCGAACAGGGACAGCAGGTCGGCGTCGTCCATGCGGGCGACTCCAGCACGGGCCGGTGCCGGTGAGCAACGGGATTAGGGTGACTGTGGATCAAGTCGCTCGTGAGGAGGCGGGACCATGGTCGTGAAGGATGACGAACTGCCGTACCTGCGGCGCTGCGTGGAGCTGGCGGCCGAGGCGCTGGAATCCGGTGACGAGCCGTTCGGTTCGGTACTGGTCGCCGCGGACGGCACGGTGCTCGCCGAGGACCACAACCGCGTCGCGTCCGGGGACCGCACCCGGCACCCGGAGTTCGAGCTGGCACGCTGGGCGGCGGCGCACCTCGCCCCCGCCGAACGGGCCGCGGCCACGGTGTACACCTCCGGCGAGCACTGCCCGATGTGCGCCGCCGCCCACGCCTGGGTGGGCCTCGGACGCATCGTGTACGTCGCTTCCTCCGAGCAGCTGGGGTCCTGGCTGACGGAGCTGGGGGTGCCCGCCCCGCCGGTGCGGACACTGCCCGTCTCCGTGGTCGCCCCGGGTGTCACCGTGGACGGTCCCGTGCCCGCGCTGACCGAGGAGATCAAGGAGCTGCACCGGCGCTTCCACCGCCGGCAGGGCTGACCTGAGAGGGCTCCGCGCGGGAATGGCCGGGCACCACCCGTGACGGGCACGACCACGGGGCCCCGCCGACCCGGACGCCGGGGCCCCGTGAGCTCGATCGTTCTCCCGGCCGGCCGGTTCAGCCGACCGCCCCCGCGCGGGCCCGGCGGTACAGCGCGGCCCCGCTCAGGAAGAGTGCCGCGCCGGTCGCGAGAGCAGGCAGCGTCCGGTCGGCTCCCGTTTCGGCGAGGGCGACGGGCTCCTGCGCGGCCGTGTGCGGAGCCGGGGCGGGCAGGGTGCGCGGTGTGGTGGCGGGCTCAGGCCGCTCCGGGCGGGCGGGGCGCTCACCTCCGGTGTTGCCGGAGGAGTTGCCGGCGGATGCGTTGCCCGCGCCGGCCACGTTCACGCTGTTGCCGCTGACGTTGACCGGGAGGTCCACGGGCAGGTGCACCCCGTTGCCGGACAGCACTCCCGGGGAGCCCTGCGTGTCGCTCCCGGTCCTCGCCCCGGTGGAGGAGTCCGCGGAAGCGCCCCGCTCTCCCGTGTCCTCGTTGACGCAGGTGTTGCCCGCGGCGGGGTTGAGGACGCCCGCCACGTTCACCGTGTTGCCGCACACGTTCACCGGGACGTGCACCGGGAGCTGGAGGGTGTTCCCCGCCACCACCCCGGGCGAGCCGACCGCGGCGCCGTCCGCCCCGGCGTCGGCGTACGCCGGCACCGCCACGGCCATCGCGCCCGACGCGGCGGCGACGGCGATCACACCGTTTCGGGTAACCCGTCTCATAGGTCCCTGCCCTTCCAGACATGGTCGCGGGCGCTCGCCCGCACCGGATAGAACGCGGCTGCGGCATCCGGGTTATGGCTCATCCGTATGCCGCAGCCGGTTCACCCCATCGGGGGTTCCGCCGCTCGAACTGCGGGCAAAGCCCCTCGAACTCCTGGCGCGTGAACACCGGGTCCGGGCCGGGGGTGCCCCCGGGTCCGGCCGACGGGCAGAGGCCGCGGGGCCCGCTTATGGTGGGCGAGGGCACCGGTCGGGGCGTCCCGGGAGGCATCGATGCTGGTCAAGCTGTCCGAGCGACTCCGTCTCCGGCGGTGCGCGATGCGCCCCTCGGTCCCGCGCTGCGCGACCGCTGGAGTGGTCGGCCTGGCCCTGCTGGGCACCGGCCTGACCGCGACCGGCCGCACCGGCTCGGAACTCGACCGGTTCTACGACCAGAAGATCGCATGGTCCGCGTGCGAGGGCATGGACCTGCCGAAGGACCTGCAGTGCGGAAAGATCACCGTTCCGCTCGACTACGCGGATCCCGGCGGGGGCACCCTCGAACTGGCCCTGGCCCGTTACCGGGCGACCGGCGACCCCCGCGGCTCGGTGGTGCTGAACTTCGGCGGCCCCGGTGGTTCCGGGGTACTCGGACTCGCCCACGGCCGCAAGGACTTCCTGGGGCTGACCGACGACTACGACGTGGTCTCCTTCGATCCCCGCGGCGTCGGCCTCTCCTCACCGGTCAGCTGTGGCACGGACGCCACCGCTCAGGCGCTGGAGGCGACCGACGGCGAGGAGATGACCGATCCGCGCGAGACGCTGCGGCAGTTGCGCGAGGTGGCGGCCGAGTGCGCCGAGCACTCGGGGCCCGTCCTCGAGCACATCGGAACCGTGGACGTCGCCCGCGACCTGGATGTGATGCGCCAGGCGCTCGGCGACAAGAAGCTCAACTACCTGGGTTTCTCCTACGGAACCCGGCTCGGCGCGGTGTACGCGGCCAAGTTCCCGCGGAAGGTGGGACGCATGGCGCTGGACGGCGTCGACACACTGACCGAGTCGCTGGCCGAGCAGGGGCTGGCGAGCGCGCGGGGACAGCAGACGGCTCTGCAGAACTTCCTCACCTGGTGCACCGAGGAACTGGCCTGCCCGTTCGGACAGGACGCGCGCACCGCCCGCACACAGGTCGTGGACCTGGTCGACTCGCTCGACGAGAACCCGGTGCCGACCGACTTCGGTTACGAGTTCACCGGTCAGGACCTGGTCGGCGCCATCGCGCAGGGCCTGTACACCAAGCAGATGTGGCCGCTGCTGCAAAGGGCGCTCGCCGAGCTCGTCGAGGACGGGGACATCAGCGGGGTCGAGGCCCTCGCGACCGGCGGTGCGGGGCTGCCCGTACCGCGGCGGACCGACGAACCCCTGACCGAACCGGAGGAGGTGCCGCTGGACAACCTGCCGGCGGCGCTGATGGCGGTGAACTGCGCGGACGACCCCGACCGGCCGGACGCCGAACGGCTGACCCGCGACGTGGCCCGCCTGCGGGCGGCGTACGAGGAGGCCTCACCGGTCTTCGGCCCGTACCGGCTCGCCCAGGTCGTGCTCTGCTACGGCCGGCCCGCGGGAACCGACTACATCCGGGAGCGGGTCAAGGACGTCGACACGGCGAGGATGCTGCTGGTGGGCACCCGGGGCGACCCCGCCACGCCGTACCGGTGGACGGTGCAGACCGCCGAGCGGCTCGGTTCCGCGGCGGTGGTGCTGGACAACCGCGACGAGGGCCACACCGGCTACGGATCGTCCGACTGCGTCCACCGCGCGATCGACGACTTCCTGCTGCACGGCTCCCTGCCGCCGAGCGGCAGTTCCTGCGGCAGCGAGAACGAGGACCGGCTCTGACCTCCTGCCGGCACCGCCGGCACGCTCACTCACCGCCGGGCCGGGCCGGGCACACGGACCGCGCCCGGCCGGGCCGTTGTGCCGCCGCGCCGGCGCCGGCCGGCGTGGCCGCACAGGGACGCCACCGCGAGCACGCACCCGGAACCGCGCTCGGGCCACCGACCCCGGCACCCGGTTGCCCGCGCGACGGTGCCACCGGTGCTCCTCGCCGTGTCGACCGCACGGCCCGCTCTCCGTCGCGCGGAGGTAGGCGGGCCCTCCCCGCCGGTCGCCGCCCCCGGGCGGGCCGGGTTCGCACGTGCGGGGCTTTGCCCCAAATGCCCTAGCGTGGAATTCGCCCTATGGTGCTGTCATGGAGCACGATCTGAGTCCCGCGACCCTTGCCGAGCTTCGCCGTCCGCGCCCCTACCCCGCGGTGTCCCTGCTGACGCCGACGCACCGGCGCGATCCCCTCAGCACCCAGGACGCCGTCCGGCTGCGCAACATGGTGTCCGAGGCCAAGAAGAAGCTGGAGGCCGATCCCGCGGTCACCCGGGACCGGCGCGCCGACGTGGCCCGGCAGCTCGACCAGGCCCTGACGGAGGTCGACCTGTCGCACAGCGAGGACGGCCTGGTGATCTTCGCCGCTCCGGGCGAGCACCAGGTGTGGTCCCTCGCCCGGAGCGTGCCCGAACGGGTCGTCGTGTCGGACACCTTCCTGACCCGCAACCTGGTCTCCGCCCACACGGCGGAGCAGCCGTTCTGGGTGCTGTCCGTGGCCGCCGACCGGGCCACTCTGTGGAGCGGCGGCGCGGACCGCGTCGCCGAGGAACACATCGGCGCCTTCCCCCTCGTGCGCGAGCAGCCGAACTTCGACCCCGAGCGGCAGGAACGGTCCGGTGACCAGCCGAGCAACTTCCGGGACGAGGACACCCGCCGGTTCCTGCGCGAGGCCGACACGGCGATGGGCGCCGTCCTGCGCCACCACCCGCGGCCGCTGTACGTCACCGGCGATCCCGCCGCACTGTCGCTGCTGAGCGAGGCCGGCAGCGCCACGGCCAAGGACGCCGTGCACGTCCCGCACGGCGGGCTGGCACACGGGACGGCCGAGGCGGTGTGGCAGGCCGTGCAGCCGGTCCTCCAGGACGAGGCGCGCAAGCGCACCGAGGACGTGTCCCGGTCGTTGGAATCGGCCCGCGGACGCAAGGAGTTCGCGGCCGGCGTGGACGAGTTGTGGCAGAGCGCCCGGGAGGGCCGGGTCCGGTTGCTGGCGGTCGAGGAGAACTACCGGATCACGGTGCGCGACGCCGGCGACCATCTGATCATCGCCGAGGACGGCGACCTGGACGCCCGCGAGGACATCGTGGACGAGATCGTCGAGCAGTGCCTGGAGACGGGCGCCGAGGTCCGCTTCGTCCCGGACGGCACCCTCGGGGACGCGGACGGCATGGCCGCGGTCCTGCGCTACTGAATGCGGGGTTACCCGCCGGTCACTCCCCGCGCACACGCCTGAACGTCGAACATGCGAGTGAGTGGATCCAGGATATCGGGTAGCCCCCAAATCCCTTGCGAATTATAAGAGTTGAGGAGCCGAACACACCCCAGGGCATACCCCTGGATAGTCCCGAGAAGACGGTGGCATATGCCAAGGGCACCGCCTGGTCGGGTGTTGCCGAATCTCTCACAGGCCCTCGCGGGCTGTGCGACAGTCGTAGCGGTCCCTCCCTCCGCCTGAAGGCCGTACCGTCCCGCATCGGAGTGCGTCTCATGCCGTCCCACCTCTCCGCGGACCGCCCCGCCGCCCAGCCGCCGCCACGCGGCCCGGTCGACGCGCTCATCTCGCAGGCCCGGCGGCTCAAGGGCGACGTGGACGCCGTACGACGCGGCACCCCGGCGGACACGACGGACCCCAGGGAACGCTGGCGGCGCGCCCTGTACGACCTGGCGCTGCACCAACTGGACGACCTCGACCAGCACTTGGCCCATCTGCGCGACGACCCGCCGATGGTGTCCGGCCCGCCTGCCGCGACAGCCGTGCCACCTCCCGACTCCCTGCTCAGCCGGGTCGGCAGCGCCGAGTGGAACCTGCTCACCGACGAAGTCAGCTGGTCCGGCGAGCTGTACCGCATCCTGGGCCGCGACCCGGCCGCACCCCCGCTCACCCTCGACGAACTGCCGTCGCTGGTCGTCGACGAGGACCGGCCCTCCCTGACCGGGATGGTCACCGGCTGTCTCGTCGACGGCCGGCCGATCGACGGCGAGTTCCGGGTCCTGCGCCCGGGCGACGGCGTACGGACCGTCCACATGATGGGCGAACCGGTGCTCGGCGCCGACGGAAGCACCGCCTCGATGTGGGCCGTGCTGCGGGACGTCAGTGAACTGCGCCGCTGCCGGCGGGCGGTGAGCGAGACCCGTGACTGGCTGCACCACCACCGGCACGCCGCCACGGGGACCGGGCAGCCGCTCGTGGTGGAGCCGCGGGAGGCCGTGCCGCCGCCGTGGCGTGGCTCCCGGCGGCTCCCGCACGACGGTCCGCGGACCCCCCACGACGGCCCGGGGACCCTGGACATCGCCGCGGCCCACCTGCCACCGTCCGCACACACCGCGGTCGGGGGCGACTGGTGCGACTCCCTGGAACTGCCCGACGGCACCACACTGCTCGGCGTCGGCGACCTGACCGGACACGGCGTCGGCGCCGTGTCCGGTACGGCGATGCTGCTCGGCGCCGTGCGCGGGATGGCGATGACCGGCATCGAGCCGGGCCCGCTGCTGGCCTGCCTGAACCGGTTACTGGACGTCGGCGCGCAGCCGGCCCTGGGCAGCGCCGTCTGCCTGCGCTACCGGCCCGCCACCCGCTCCCTGGTGTGGGCCCAGGCGGGACACCCCGCACCGCTGCTGTTCCGCGGCGGGACGGGGCGGGCACTGGAAGCTCCGCGCGGCGTACCGCTCGGCGCCGCCCCGGACTCCGCGTACGGACAGGCCGAGGAGACCCTCGAGGTCGGCGATCTGCTGCTCCTGCACACCGACTTGCTGGTGCCCGGGCACGCCGGAGCGACCGCAGCCCACCAACTCCTCCCCCTGGCTCCCGTCCTCACCGGAACCCGCACCGCGCGGGACTGCGTCCGGGCCGTGCTACGGGAGTACGGCGAGGGGGAGCGCGCGGACCACGCCTGCGTACTGGTGGCTCGGGTCGCCGCGTAGCCCCGCTCCACGGGGGCCGGGCCGTCACGTCCGGGCGGTGCCGCCCTTGCCCCGGGGTCTGGGCAGCGCCAGCTCGATCTCCTCCCTCAGTTCCTGGATCCTCGGATACGAGGAGTACTCGGCGGTGAGCCGGTACATCTGGCGCAGCCGGTCCCAGGTACGGCGCGAGGAGTTCTGCCCCATCGACACCAGGGCGAGCCGCGCGAACCGGTCCGCCTGTTCGGGATCGTCGGCGATGAAGCAGGCGGACGCCATGGACAGGAAGTCGAAGATCTTGGACCTCTGCTGTGCCTCGACCCGCAGCGCCAGCGCCTTGTCCGCGTAGTGCTGGGCGTGCGCGGCGGCGTCCGGCTCGAACTCCGCGAGCGTCCGGTACGCCAGGGCCTGCATGCCGTACAGGTCCGCCTCGTTGAACAACTGCATCCAGTTCGGCGGCGGCACGTCCCCCTTGTCGGAGACGAACAGGTCCTCGGCGCGGCCCAGGGTGCGGCGCATCGCCTGCCCCTTGCCCATGGACGCCTGCGCCCACGCCTCGATGGTGTGGAACATCGCGCGGGTGCGCGGCAGCACCTCCTCACCCGACCCGGACTGGGCGAGCTTCATCAGGTCCAGTGCCTCGTCGGGCCGCCCGAGGTGCACCATCTGACGGGCCGCCCGGGACAGCGCCTCGCCGGCACGCGGGCGGTCGCCGCCCTCCCGTGCCGCGTGGGCGGCGATGACGAAGTACTTCTGCGCCGTGGGTTCCATGCCGACGTCGTGGGACATCCAGCCGGCGAGCACGGCGAGGTTGGCGGCGACGCCCCACAGGCGCCGCTGGAGATGGGGTGGGTGGTGGTAGGCGAGCATGCCGCCCACCTCGTTGAGCTGGCCGACCACCGCCTTGCGCTGGAGGCCCCCGCCCCGGGCGGCGTCCCAGGCGCGGAACACCTCCACGGAGCGCTCCAGTTCCTCGATCTCCTGCGAGCCGATGGGAGCGGCCTCGTAGCGGTCGAAGCCGGCGGGGTCGGCGTGCAGGGGATCGTGGAGACGGGGAGCGTCGGCGGTCAGGGCCGGATCGGTGTGCAGCCAGTCGTGCATGGCGCTGCTGAGTGCGGAGCCCGCGGTGAGCGCGGCGCCCGCGCCCACCAGGCCGCGTCGGTTGAGCATGAGGTCCATTCCCGTGAATTCGGTGAGGACCTCGGCTGTCCGCTCGGGCGCCCACGGCACTCCGTCGGGATGTTCCGCACTCCCGGGGCGTGGCCGTTTCCCCGTACGCCCGTGCCGGACCAGACCGAGATCCTCGATGGTCACGACACGGCCGAGACGCTCGGTGAACAGGGCTGCCAGCACCCGCGGTACGGGATCGCGCGGGATCTCTCCCATGTCGATCCACCGCCGCACCCGGGAGGTGTCGGTCGCCAGCTGGGGGTGGCCCATGGCCGCCGCCTGCCGGTTGACCAGCCTCGCGAGTTCGCCCTTGGACCAGCCGGCCAGGCCGAACAGGTCCGAGAGCCGGGTGTTGGGTTGTCCGCTCACGTCAAGCCCCCAGGTTCTCGGCTGAGTTGACAGTAGCCCGGTGCGGGTTGCCGGGCGACTATTCGCCAGGGTTCGCCAGGGTGCGCCAGATGGTGTGCCAGGGGCCATCCGGTGTCGAGTAGGAACGCGCCACCACGACCCCGTCGCCGCAGGGGCATTCCCCCAGGGTGCGGCCGGGCGGCCGGGCCTGGTGGTGCACTGACGTCGCAGGCACACGAAGGGATCTGTATCACCCATGTACGCAGCATCGTCCTCCGTGTCCGCCCCGCCCCGGCCGCTGCGTCCGCGTCCGTCGGACAGTGGCCCCTACCTCGCCCCTGCGCGCCCGGCTGCCCCCGTCCTCGGCGCGGGCAGCGCACGGCGCACAGCGGGACCGGGCACCCAGCCGCTCAGCGGGAGGCTCGACCTGTCCGGTCCGCAGGGTGCCCAGCTGCGCACCGCGCTGGCCTCGGTGCACCGCATCTGCCCGGAGTTCGCGCCGGTCCAGGTGCTGCGCCGCACCGGCAGGTCCGTGCTGCTGGTCGGCACCACCGGGCGCAGTACCGCGGTCGCGAAGTGCTTACTGGACCACTCCCCCGCGTGGAGTGAGCGGATCCGCCACGAAATAGCGGCATACCGCTCGTTCGTCCGGCACCGCCCCCCCGTGCGGGTGCCCCGGCTGATCGCAGCGGATCCGGACAACTGCACGCTGGTGATCGAGCGGTTGCCCGGCCGGGTGGTGGCGCTCCAGCGGCACCCGGCGGAGGCGCCACCGCGGGCGGACATCAGGGCGGCACTCGGCGCGATCTGCCGGCTGAACTCCTGGCGGCCGCCGGCCGGGACGTTCGACGCCCCGCTGGACTACGCGGCCCGCATCTCCCGCTACCACGAGCTGGGGCTGCTCACCGACCGGGACCTCGGCGACCTGCAGAAACTCCTGCACGGCATCGCGCTGGCGACCGGACGCCAGGGCATGGGCCAGTTCTGCCACGGCGACGCGCTGCTGTCGAACATCCTGATCTCGCCGGCCGGACCGGTGCTGGTCGACTGGGAGCACGCCGGCTGGTACCTGCCGGGCTACGACCTGGCGACGCTCTGGTCGGTCCTCGGGGACGCGCCGGTGGCCCGTCGCCAGATCAGCCAGATCGCCCAGTCGGCCGGACCCGCCTCACGGGACGCCTTCCTGGTGAACCTGATGCTGGTGCTGACCCGGGAGATCCGCACCTACGAGACGGCGGTGCAGCGCTCGATGCACGAGACGGCCCCGGCCGCGCACCCCAGTGGCGCGGCTTCCGGCGAGGAGCAGCGGCTGCTGCTGCGCCGCCTGCACGACGACTGTCAGCTCGCCCGACGAGCTGTGCGCGCGGCGGTGGGCACCCGCTGAACCCGTTCGACTGCCCGCGGCGGCGGGCAGTCGAGCGAGGGAGTCAGCCCGGACCCGGCGGGCTGCGCCACCTCCACCGGGGACGCCCACCCGGGGACCATTGGTGTACGCCACTGACGCACCGCAGGTCCCGACCGGCCAGAGAACGCAGGCTCCTGAGCATGATTGACGGATGGTCAGCCGACCGGTAGCACTGACTCGCACCGCTCGGCTCCACACGGCGTACCGTGCCCGTCCGTCCCAGGAGGCTGCATTGCGACCACCCCCCACCGACCCCGTCCGCACGACCGGCCGGACCCGGCGCGCCCCCCTCCCCCACTCCCACTTTCGACTTCGCTCGAACAGGGGGACCCCCACGAGCGGGCGGAAGTCCATCGCCCTGCGCATCCTCGCCGCGGCCGCTCTGACGCTGCCCCTGCTGGGCGTCGCGCCCACCCCCGCCCCGCCGGCCGCCTCCCGTCTCCAGCAGGCGTTCGCCGACGCGTCCGCCCGGTACGACGTGCCGCGGAGCGTGCTGCTGGGCGTCTCCTACCTGCAGTCACGCTGGGACGCGCACGGCGGGGCACCGAGCGTGACCGGCGGCTACGGGCCGATGCACCTCACGGACGCCCGTACCGCGCTCGCCGCGTCCGAGCACCACGGCGAGGGCACGGAGGATCCCCGCGGCGACGACGCCCGCCCGCCGCTGCGTCCCGAGACGCGGGCGCCGCGCACCAGCGACCTGCCGGACCGGCTGACCACGCTGCCCGAGGCGGCCCGGCTGACCGGTCTCAGCCCCGAGCGGCTGCGGGAGGACCCGGCCGCGAACGTGGCGGGTGGTGCCGCCCTGCTGGCCGAGGCACAGCGGCGGCTGGGTGTGCCGGGGAGCGACGACCCGGCCGACTGGTACGCGGCCGTGGCGCTCTTCTCCGGCGCCGACGACGCCGCGACGGCCGCGGCGTACGCGAACGACGTCTTCGAGGTGATCCGCGCCGGCGAGGAACGGGTCACGGACGCGGGACAGCGCGTCGCGCTGCCCGCCCGCCCCGGCCTCGAGCCCGAGACGTCGGCCCTGGCCCGCGCCGGACTGAGGGGGGCCTCCGCCGCCGGCACCGAGTGTCCGAGGACCGTGTCGTGCGAGTGGATCCCGGCACCGTACGCGGAGTTCGGGGACGGCGACTACGGCAACCACGACCTGGGGAACCGGCCCGCCTCGCAGGCGATCCGGTACATCGTCGTCCACGACACGGAGGGCGCCTGGGAGGGCGTCCTCGACATGGTGCAGGATCCCACCTACGTGTCCTGGCAGTACAGTCTGCGCTCCACCGACGGTCACATCGCCCAGCACGTGAAGGCCAAGGACGTGGCCTGGCACGCGGGCAACTGGTACGTCAACGCGGGCTCGATCGGCCTGGAGCACGAGGGTTTCCTGGCGGAGCCGGACGCCTGGTACACCGAGGCGATGTACCGGTCCTCGGCCCGGCTGGTGAAGTACCTGGCCGGCAAGTACGGCATTCCGCTGGACCGGCAGCACATCCTCGGCCACGACACGGTGCCGGGAACGACGGCGGCCACCATCGCCGGCATGCACACCGACCCGGGGCCCTACTGGGACTGGCGGCACTACTTCGAGCTGCTGGGCCGCCCCCTGGAGGCGACGGCCGGCCGTAACTCCGGCGTGGTCACCATCCGCCCCGACTACTCCGCCAACCGGCCGGTCTTCACCGGCTGCGAGAGCGCGGGCGAGCCCTGCGCCACGCACGGGTCCAGCGCGGTGCG
Organism: Streptomyces sp. NPDC041124; assembly: GCF_055592385.1. Classification (NCBI taxonomy): domain Bacteria; kingdom Bacillati; phylum Actinomycetota; class Actinomycetes; order Kitasatosporales; family Streptomycetaceae; genus Streptomyces; species Streptomyces sp. NPDC041124. The sequence continues at coordinate 424,421 of NZ_JBVIYR010000006.1, read as the reverse complement.
GCTGTACTCCGACCACGACGAGAGCTCCCCGCTGATCAGGGACATCGGCCTCGGCTCGGCGCCGTCCACCGGGGTGAACGACCTGTCCTCCCGGGTCTCCACCGGGCAGCAGTACGCGGTCGCCGACCGCTGGGGCGACTGGACCGCCATCTGGTACCTCGGACAGAAGGCGTGGTTCAGGAACCCGGCGAAGCAGCCCACCGCGGTCCCCGCCAGGGGCAAGGTCGTCACCCCGCGCGAGGGACTCGACTCGGTGCCCGTGTACGGCAGGGCGTATCCGGAGAAGGAGGCCTACCCGGAGGGCGTGCCGGCGCAGACGGTGTCACCGCTGCCGTACACGGTGCTGAAGGGCCAGAAGTACGTGACCGGGGGCAAGGTGCCCGGGGAGTACTACTACGCGGTGGCCTTCGACGGTGCGTCGCACCGGGTGGTGCGGGGCGAGGACCAGTACTACGAGATCCAGTTCGGTCACCGGGTCGGCTTCGTGCGGGCGGCGGACGTCACGCTGACGTCGTCGTAGCGGCGCGGCGGACGCGACGGTGAAGGGCCGGGTTCCGCCGGAACCCGGCCCCGGCAGTCAGCCCTGCTGGAACAGTTCCGCGGGCAGTGGCTTGAGGAGGGCGTACAGGTCGTCGGTGATGGGGCGGTCCCATGCGGCGATGGTCACCAGGACGTTGTCGCTGCGGTCGAACTGCACGCAGGAGATCCGGCTCTCGGAGAGTTTGACGCGGCGCACGATCAGCAGGTTGTCGCCCTGCATCACCGGCATGTCCTCGGTGCCGACGACGGTCACCTCCTCGTCGTTCTCCAGCGCCAGCAGCAGCTGTCCGACCTCGAAGGGGACCTCGCCCTCGGGGACCTCCCGGGCCGGCGAGCCCGCGGGTAGATTGCCGATGATCATCGCCGGGCCGCGGCCGCCGAACAGGTCGTACCGCAGGAAGACACCCTGGCAGCTTCCGTCGGGGGCGGGCAGTAGCCCGGCGCCCAGATTGCCGGGCCAGTCGCCCGGGTCCATGGCCAGAACGTCGAAGTCGGGCCCGGCGGGCGTGGCACTGCGGCGGCGGAGGAACGACATGCCGCCATGGTACGTGCCCGGACCGGCATGCGGACGCTCGGGCGAGCTCCTCGGTCCACCCCGCCGGCCGGTGCCGCAGCGCGGGACGGGGAGACCCCAGGGCCCTCGACCGGACCTACCCGGGCACCTCCTCCCCCGGACTCGGCGGGACCACCGCCACCGGGCTCTCCGCATGGAGCAGGACCGCCTGGGTGACCGACCCCATCATCCGGGCGGGCGCCAGCAGACGGCGCCGGTGGCGCCCCACGATCACCAGCTCCGCGTCCCGGGAGGCCTCGACCAGATGGCCCGCGGCATCCCCCGGTAGCACCACGATCTCGGTCGTGACCCCCGCGTGCCGTTCCCAATGCGGTGCGAGGAACCCCTCGGCGAGGATCCTCGTCTCATGCTCGACCGCGCCCCGGTCGATGTCCGGGGGCGGCATCTCCCCCGGCAGCATCCAGGTCTGCAGCGGCCACGGATAGGCGACGACGATCCGCAGCCGGCCGCCGCGCAGCGCGGCCTCGGCGAAGGCGAAGCCGAGCGTGGCGTCGTCGGGGCTGTCGGCGTTCATGCCGACCACCACGGGCCGGCCCGGCCGGGCCGGCGCCCCGTCGTCGCCCTGCCCCGGGCGGGGCACCACGACGACCGGGCACTCGGCGTCCCGGGCCGCCGCCAGGGAGTTGGAACCGAGCAGCAGGCTCGCGAAGCCGCCACGTCCTCGCGAGCCGAGCACCAGCAGTGCGGCCGTCGCCCCCATCTCGGGCAGCAGCGCGCCGGGCGCGCCCTCCAGCGCGACGTACTCGACGGCGGGGAGCGCGTCCTGCTTCGCCAGGTGTGTGCGCACCTGGTCGAGGACCGGGTCCTCGTCGGGGCCGGGCGGCCCGGCCGCCGGCACTTCGGGCTGGGTCCAGGGGGCGTACTGGCGCACGTGCGCGATCCGCAGCGTGGCCTCGCGCCGGCGGGCGGCGTCGAGGGCCCACTCCAGGGCACGCAGGCTGTCTTCGGAACCGTCGACCGCCGCGACGACCGGCTGGGTACTCATCATTCCTCGCCTCCGGAGTAACGACCTTCGCCTTCCCCGGGCCAGCCTGACTCAGGCACGGCCCGGCTGAGGCACTTCAGCTCGCGTGTCCGGAAAAACGCGGGGAACACGTGAGCCGCGGCGGTCGCGGCTCAGGTGAGGTCGAACTCCCCTTCGCGGGCCCCCGACACGAACGCGCCCCATTCGGCGGGGGTGAAGATCAGGGAAGGACTTTCGGGGCGGCCGCTGTTGCGCATGGCGATGAACCCCTCCACGAAGGCGATCTGGACGTCCCCTCTGCCTCGACTGCTGGACTGCCACTGCGCGTTGCTGAGGTCCAGGTCCGGCTTGTCCCAGCCCGTGAGCGGGCGCTGCTGGGTGGTGCTCTCGGCCACGTCCGTGCTCCTCCCGATTCGTCGTCCGCGGTCAGCCTAGCGACAGGGTCCGGCCGCCGACAGGCCGTGGAGGAACTACCCCGGGGGCCGAGGGGCCGACGGCCGCTCCCGCGGAAGAGGCCGGGGCCCCGCTCTTGCCCCGGGTGCCGGTGGCCTGACTTACTGATGCCTCAGGTGCGACCGAATGATCGGTCGTCCGGTGCGGCACGACGGGCGAGGAGCAGGTGTGATGACGGACGCGGCGGAGCGGCTCGATCCCGACGGCCTGCGGACGCTCCAGTCGGAACGGCTGCGGAGCACACTGCGGCACGCGTACGACAACGTGCCGTTCTACCGGAAGTCCTTCGACGACGCGGGCGTCCGTCCGGAGGACTGCCGCTCGCCGGCCGACCTGGCCCGCTTCCCGTTCACCACCAAGGCGGACCTGCGGGACCACTACCCGTACGGGATGTTCGCCGTGCCGCGCGACCGGGTCCGCCGTATCCACGCCTCCAGCGGCACCACCGGCCGCCCCACCGTGGTCGGTTACACGGAGGGTGACCTGTCCCTGTGGGCGGACCTGGTCGCCCGTTCGATCCGGGCCGCGGGCGGCCGGGCCGGCGACGTGGTGCACGTGGCCTACGGCTACGGCCTGTTCACCGGCGGACTGGGCGCCCACTACGGTGCCGAGCGGCTCGGCTGCACGGTGGTCCCGGCGTCCGGTGGCATGACCTCCCGGCAGGTCACCCTGATTCAGGACCTGAAACCGTCGGTCATCATGGTGACACCGTCCTACATGCTCACCCTGCTCGACGAGTTCGAGCGGCAGGGCGTCGACCCGCGCTCGACGTCCCTGCGTGTGGGCATCTTCGGGGCCGAGCCGTGGACGGAGCGGATGCGCCAGGAGATCGAGGAGCGGTTCGCCATCGACGCGGTCGACATATACGGGCTGTCGGAGGTGATCGGTCCGGGGGTCGCGCAGGAGTGCGTGGAGACCAAGGACGGACTGCACATCTGGGAGGACCACTTCTTCCCGGAGGTCGTCGACCCGCTCACCGGTGAGGTCCTCCCGGACGGGGAGCGGGGTGAGCTGGTCTTCACCTCGCTCACCAAGGAGGCGATGCCCGTCGTGCGGTACCGGACGCGGGATCTGACCCGGCTGCTGCCGGGCACCGGCCGGGTGTTCCGGCGGATGGAGAAGGTCACCGGGCGCAGCGACGACATGGTGATCCTGCGCGGGGTGAATCTCTTCCCCACGCAGATCGAGGAGATCGTGCTGCGCACCCCGGGAGTGGCGCCCCACTTCCAGCTGCGGCTCACCACGCGCGGCCGTCTGGACGTGCTCACGGTCCGTGCGGAGGCCCGTCCCGACGCGGACCCGGCGACGCGGGACGCGGCCGCGCGGTCCATCGCGGCGGCGGTGAAGGACGGCATCGGGGTCTCGGTGGACGTGGAGATCGTCGACCCGGAGACGGTGGAGCGGTCCGTGGGCAAGATCCGCCGGATCGTGGATCTGCGCGGGGAGCGGGAGTGAGGGCCGGGCGGGCTACCCCTCGGCCACGATCCGTTCGACCGCGGCCCGCACCAGCCGGTCGCGCTCTTCCGGCGTGAAGACGTCGGGCAGGGTGAGCTGCTCGACGATCAGCCAGTTGAGCGCGAGGTAGAGGAGCTTGACGGCCGTCGCGTCTCCGGGGAGACCCGAGCCCTCGTGGTAGCGGACGTTGGCTTCCACGTCGGCCCGGACCCGTTCGGTGAGCACCTGGCGCAGTCCCGGCCGGCGGGTGGCCTCCAGCCGGAGTTCGAGGAGAGCGAGGTAGCCGGTGCGGAAGGAGGCGATGCGCCCGACCAGTTCACGCATCAGCGTCACGTAGACCTGCCGGTCGCGCCCGGCGGCCCGCTGCCTGGCGATGGTCTCCTCGTCCGGCTGGAGCCGCTCGTAGACCCGGGCACCGGCCTGGGTGAGGAGGTCGTCGCGCGAGGTGAAGTAGTTCGACGCGGTGCCCGGGGGTACCGCGGCCTCGGTGTCCACCGCCCGGAAGGTCAGCCCCCGGGCGCCGTCCCTGGCGAGCACCTCGATCGCCGCGTCGACCAGCGCGGCCCGCCGCTGCTCGTTGCGCCTCACCACTGTCACCACCCCCACCCGCCGGGCTTCCCTCACACCACTTCGGCCAGAGTACTACGCCTGAAGTCGTCCGCTCCCGCCAGGGACACCTCGGGCGACCGCGCGCGCACCATTGACACCGGCCGCCCGTGACAGGAAAGTTTCACCCGCACGGCGACCTGCGAAAAATTCTTTCAGCCCTCGCGCGGGGCCCGACACGGGAGGAACCTGATGGCGGACGAAGGGGCGAGAGGCATCACCCGGCGTCAACTGGGCGCGGGTACGCTGGCGCTGGGTGGAGCGCTGGCGTTCGCGGCCCTTCCGGCCGACCCGGCGTCGGCGGCCGCACCCGTACGCGGCGGCAACCCGACCCTGCGGCGGGGATCGGCGCGCCGCGCCGGTCTGCTGGCCGCTCCGCTGGGGCAACTGGTCACCGAGGCCGAGGCGTTCCTCGCCCCCTCCCCCGAACACCCCTGGTACGCGGGGGCGGTCCTGCTCGCCGGGCGCGGCGGCACGGTCGCGCTGCACCGGCCCATCGGCATGGCGGTGCGCTACCGGGCGTACGACGAGAAGACCGACAGCGGCGTGGAGTTCCCGCCGGACCAGCAGATCCCCATGGCCGAGGACACCGTCTTCGACCTGGCATCGGTGTCGAAGCTGTTCACCTCGATCCTCGCCGTGCAGCAGATCGAACGGGGCCGGCTGGAGCTGGAGGCGACCGTCGCCTCGTACCTCCCGGACTTCGGCCGCGCGGGCAAGCAGGACATGACGCTCCGCCACCTCCTGACCCACACTTCGGGTTTCCGTGCCTGGATCCCGCTGTACGACGCGCCCACGTACGAGGAGAAGGTGCGACTCGTCCTCGACGAGGCGCCGACCGGTCCGCCCGGCACGGTGTACCGCTACTCGGACCTGAACCTGATCGCGCTGCAGCTGGTCCTGGAGCAGGTCACCGGCCGCCCCCTCGACGTCCTCCTGCGCGAGGAGATCACCGGCCCGCTGGGCATGCGCAGCACCCGCTACAACCCGCCCGCCTCCTGGAAGCCCCGCATCGCGGCCACCGAGGACGCCCGCAGGCCGTGGTCCGGGCTGGACCGGGGGCTGGTGTGGGGCGAGGTGCACGACGAGAACGCCCACAGTCTGGGCGGGGTCGCCGGGCATGCGGGGGTGTTCTCCGACGCCTGGGACCTGGCGGTCCTCGGGCGGACCCTCCTCAACGGCGGTGTCTACGGCCGGGCCCGGATCCTGACGCGGGAGTCGGTGGAGCTGATGTTCACGGACTTCAACACCGCCTTCCCGGGTGACGAGCACGGTCTGGGCTTCGAGCTCCACCAGCACTGGTACATGGGCGCGATGGCCACCCCGCGCACGGCGGGTCACACCGGCTTCACCGGGACGTCCCTGGTGCTCGACCCGACGACCGACTCGTTCCTCGTGGTGCTGGGCAACTCCGTCCACCCTGTGCGCAGTTGGCGTTCCGGCTCCGCTCCCCGGGTGGCCGCGGCGAACCAGCTGGCCCGCGCGGTACCGGTCCGGCCGGCCCGGGGCCGTACCGCGTGGTTCTCGGGGATGGCGAGTGCGTCGACGGCCACCCTCACCCTGCCCGCGCTGGACACCTCCCCGGGCGCGGCCCGGCTGCGCTGCCCGCTGTGGTGGGACACCGAGCCCCGCGCCGACGTCCTCGCCCTGGAGGCCTCCACCGACGGCGGCGCCGGCTGGCAGCCGGTGCCGTTCACCACCGTGCGCCGTGACGCCGAACCGGAGCCGCACCCGTCGGGCACGGCCACCGGCTGGTCCGGACGGGTCTGGCACGAACTGACCGCCGCCCTGCCCGCCGCGCGGAGCCTCACCCTGCGCTGGCGGTACACGACGGACCGGCTGTACGTCGGACGCGGCGCGTACGTCGGCACGCTGCGCGTCGAGACGCCCGGCGGCCGGCTCTTCGACGAGACGCGCCCGGCCGACGCGGCGCGCCTGCGGGCGCAGGGGTGGACGCGGTCGGCCGGCTGACCCTGCGCGTCAGACCTCCCCCGCCTCCAGGACCGCCATGGCCGCGTTGTGTCCCGGCACTCCGCTCACCCCGCCGCCGCGCACCGCGCCCGCGCCGCACAGCAGGACGTTGGCGTGCCGGGTCTCCACGCCCCAGCGGCCGGTGCCCTCCTGGGCGTAGGGCCAGGAGAGCTCGCGGTGGAAGATGTTGCCGCCGGGCAGTCCGAGGTCGCGTTCCAGGTCGAGCGGGGATCTGGCCTCCAGGCACGGGCGTCCGTCGGCGTCGGTGGCCAGGCAGTCGGCGAGGGGTTCGGCCAGGTGGGCGTCGAGCTGGGCGAGGGTCGACTGCAGCAGTTCCTCGCGCACGCCCTCGTTGTCCGGCTCGAACAGCCGCGCCGGGGTGTGCAGTCCGAACAGGGTGAGCGTCTGGAAGCCCCGCGCGGCCAGGTCCGGGCCGAGGATCGTCGGGTCCGTGAGGGAGTGGCAGTAGATCTCGCAGGGCGGTGCGGCGGGCAGCTCACCCGCGGCGGCCTGGGCGTGGGCGGTGGCGAGTTGTCCGTACCCCTCGGCGATGTGAAAGGTGCCGGCGAACGCCTCGCGCGGGTCGACGGAGCTGTCGCGAAGCCTGGGCAGCCGCTCCAGCAGCATGTTCACCTTGAGCTGGGCGCCCTCGGCGGGCGGCGGAGGCGTGTCGCCGGTGAGCCGCGCGAGTTCCTGGGGTGAGGCGTTGACCAGGACGTGCCGCGCTCCGACGACGCCCTCGCCGTCGACGGAGCGGTGGGTCACCTCGGCCGTGCGGCCGTCGGTGTCGACGCGCACCACCTCGTGGCCGGTGGCGACGACGGCCCCGGCGGCGCGGGCGGCGCCGGCCAGCGCGTCGGTGAGGGCGCCCATGCCGCCGACCGGCACGTCCCAGGCGCCGGTGCCGCCGCCGATGACGTGGTAGAGGAAGCAGCGGTTCTGCGCGAGCGAGGGATCGTGCGAGCCGGCGAAGGTGCCGATGAGGGCGTCGGTGAGGACGACACCGCGCACCAGGTCGTCGGCGAAGCGCTCCTCGACGGCGACACCGAGGGGCTCCTCGAAGAGGATCCGCCAGGCCTCCTCGTCGTCGACGGTGCGGCGCAGTTCACCGCGGGTGGGCAGGGGGCCGGTGAGGGTGGGGAAGACACGGCGGGCGACGCGGCCCGTCATGTCGTAGAAGCGCTGCCAGGCCCGGTACTCGCGGTCGGACCCGGTGAGCCGGGCGAACGCCTCGCGGGTGCGCCGCTCGCCGCCGCCGACGAGCAGCCCGGTGGGCCGTCCCCCGCGTTCGGTGGGGGTGTAGGAGGAGACGGTGCGGGTGCTCAGCCGGACGTCGAGGCCCAGGTCCTGGAGGATCTTCCGGGGAAGCAGGCTGACCAGGTACGAGTACCGGGAGAGCCGCGCGTCGACGCCGGCGAACGGGCGGGTGGAGACCGCCGCCCCGCCGGTGTGGTCCAGCCGCTCCAGCACCAGCACGGAGCGCCCGGCCCGGGCGAGGTAGGCGGCGGCGACGAGGCCGTTGTGGCCTCCGCCGACGATGACGGCGTCGTACGTCCCGGTTTCCTCGGCTGCGGTCATGGTCCTTCGTAGCACGCGGTGATCCGCACCGGCCAGGGGTGCCCGCCCGTCATGCCCCTCCGGCCGCTCCCGGCTGCCGCAGCGCCGCCACCCTGCGGTACAGCCCGGCGGCCTCCTCGACGCGGCCGAGCTGCTCCAGGCAGTGCGCCTCGTCGTTGCGGGCGGCGAGGGTGTCGGGGTGGTCCTCGCCGAGGGCCCGCTCCCGGGCGTCGGCGACCTCCCGGTACTCGGCCAGGGCCTCCGCCCAGCGGCCCAGCCAGCCCAGGCCCACGGCGACCTCGCGGCGGCTGACCAGCGTGTCCGGGTGGTCCGCGCCGAGGACCCGCTCGCGCAGCGCGCACACGTCCCGCGATTCGGCGAGGGCGTCCACCCAGCGGCCGAACCGGCCGAGGTTGACGCCGATGCCGTGCCGGGCGCGCAGGGTCTCGGGGTGGGTGGGCCCCTGCACGCGGGTACGGTCCCCGGCGAGGCCCCGGTACAGGTCGAGGGCCTCTGCGGTGCGGCCCAGCCGGCCCAGGCCGATGCCGATCTCGTAGCGGGCGGCGAGGGTGTCGGCGTGGTCGGGACCGAGGGCCCTGGCACGGGCCCCGGCCACCTCGCGGTAGGTCTCCAGGGCCTCCGTCCAGCGGCCCAGCCGGCCGAGGGTGTAGGCGACCTCGAAGCGGGTGACGAGGGTGTCGGGGTGCTCGGGCCCCAGGACCCCGGCGCGGGCCTCGGCCACCGCGCACGCCATCGCGTACGCGTCCTCCAGGCGGCCGAGTCTGCTGAGGTTGAAGGCGAGGTTGTGGCGGCAGCGCAGGGTGTCGGGGTGCTCGGCGCCCATGGTGCGCTCGCGGGCGGCGAGCACGGAGAGGTAGACCTGGTGGGCGTCGAGGGGCCGGCCCAGCTGGGCGAGGACGTACGCCATTTCCTGACGTGCGGCCAGGGTGTCGGGATGGTCGGCGCCGAGCGCGCGGATGCGGGCCGCGGCCACCTGCTTGTAGGCGCGCAGGGCGTCGGCGGCGCGACCGGTGCGGCTGAGGGTGAAGGCGACCTCGTAACGGCTGGCGAGGGTGTCGGGGTGCTCGGGGCCGAGGAGGTGTTCGCGTTCGGCGGCGACCGTGCGGTGCACCTCGCCCGCCTCCGCCCAGCGGCCGAGGCGTCCCAGGCTCAGGCCCGCGTTGTGCCGTCCGGCGAGGGCGGTCAGGGCCTCCGGGGCCGGGGCCGGGCGCTCCTCGGCCACGGACCGCGGGCGCGCTCCCGTGGCGGGGCGGGCGATCCACTCGCCGGACAGGCCGGCGGCCGGGTCGGGCGGTGCGGTGCCCGGGGAGGTGCCGCCTCGGGCCTTGCGGCCGGTGGTCATGCCGCGCGTCCAGGACGGCAGGCGGCCCGCACGGCCCGTCGGAGCGGGTTCCTCCGGGCGCACCGCCCCGGTGGTGCCCGCCGCCTTCCCCGGCACTCCGGTGAGGCCCGCACCGGCCGCCGCCACGGCGGGGGCGGGGGTGGCGCCCAGCTCGCCGATCCGGTCGGCGAGGTCCCGGGCGCTGTCGGGCCGTCCGCCGGGCTCCTTGGCCAGCAGGTCCAGGATGATCCGCTCCAGTCGCTCGGGCAGGTCGGCACGGTGACCGCGCGGCGGCCGGGGCGGGGTGTCGCGGTGGCCGACGAGGATCGCCCAGGCGTCGTCGAGGTCGAACGGCGGCACCCCGGTGGCGATCTCGTAGAGCACACATCCGAAGGAGTACAGGTCGCTGCGCCGGTCGACCGGCGAGCCGCTGATCTGCTCGGGCGACATGTAGTGCGGGGTGCCGAGGGCGACGCCGGTGCCGGTCAGCCGGGAGGTGAAGCCGATGTCGTGACCGAGCCGGGCGATGCCGAAGTCGCAGATCTTCACCGTGCCGTCGTCCAGCCGCACGATGTTCGCGGGCTTCAGGTCACGGTGCACGACGCCCTGGTCGTGGGTGTAGGCGAGGGCCGCGGCGACCTGCCCGGCGATCTCCACGACCTCCTCGACCGGCAGCGGATGCTGTTTGTTGTCCTCCAGGAGCCGGCTGAGGTCGCGTCCCTGGAGCAGTTCCATCACCAGGTACAGCACACCCTCGGACTCCCCGAAGTCGTGCACGACGGTGATCCCGCGGTGCTGCAGGGCCGCGGCCACCCGGGCCTCACGCCGGAACCGCTCGCGCAGCACGCGGCCGAAGGACCGGTCGTGCTGCGCCCCGACGGGCTTGAGGCACTTCACCGCGACCTGCCGGCCCAGCGACTCGTCCCGTGCCCGCCAGACCTCGCCCATGCCGCCGCGTCCGATCCGGTCGAGCAACCGGTACCGGCCGTGGATCAGCCTGCTGTCCCCCATCTCCTTCGCCCGCCCCCGTCGCAGTCCGCCGCGCTCCTCCCCTGGCCCGTCCAGTATGGCGACACGTCGCCCGGTTTTGTACGGTGCCGGACGCGGGGCCGCGGCGCGCGGAAGGCAGGTCAGCCGAGGGTGGCGAGGAACTCGGTGCAGGCCCGGGCGCAGGCGCGGCACGCCTGCGCGGTCTCCTCCGCCCCGGGGTGCCCGTCGAACGCCTGCGCGCTCTCCAGGCACATCTGCCGGCACCACTCGACCTGGACGCGGAGGGTGTCCTCGTCCACCTGGTTCTGCTCGGACAGCACACGGCAGGTCGCGTCGCAGACCTCCGCGCACATGATGCCCTTGCGGCGTATCAGTTCCTGGTTCCCGGTCCCGTCGGGGTCCACCAGGCCGGCCCGCGTCGCGCAGGCCCGTGCGCACTCGGTGCAGGCCTGGGCGCAGGCGAACCGGTCCTCCAGGAACCGGAACAGCTCTTCCTGCGATGTCGTGGTCACAGGTCGCGGGTAGCCGCCGTCCCGGCGGCCAAACGTCGGCGCGGTGCGCGGGCGTCCCAGGGGGAGGTGAGCGGGCCGGCGGGCGAGGTGAGCGGGTTCGCGCCCGGGAGCGGGGGTACCCGCGAGCCATGACGAACACCTCATGGATGGAGACGGTGGACCTCGCGGCGAGCCGCGGCGCGCTCGGCATCGGCCTCGGAGCGGCGGCCCTGGTGGTGGTGGCCCTGCTGATCGGCATGTTCGCCTTCGGCAGCCGCCGGACCAGGAAGAGCACGACACGCAGGCCCCGGCCGGAGGAGCAGCCCCGGATGCCGGAGGGCGGACCGGTCCACGAGGTACGTGAGCAGCGCGAGCCGAACGAGGTGCCCCGGAGCGACGAGCGGCTGACGCCGCACGAGCTGAACGGGCAGGGCGACACCGGCAGCCGCGCCGGCGCCGCGCAGGAACGACCTCGCTGGGACGAGGGGAGCAGTGGGTCGTTCGGCAGCGGCGGACCGGGCAGTCACTGACCGCTCCGCACGCGCGGACACCACCGGGCCCCGCAGGGGCGAGCGGGAAGGTGACCGCACGCGGACAGGGCGGGTGCCCGCACCGGGGCGGGCCGTGCGCTTCATCGATCGCCGCAAGGCGGTCGTGGGCGCACGGCCCGCCCTTTCGCCTGTCCGGACGTGAGGTGGATCACAGCACATGGGTGCATCGTTCCGCCGGGCCCCGGGTCTTTGAGTGGGTGTAAGGGGTTGTTCGCGGGCGGGACGGTGGGGATGGAGCGGTTTCGGGCCGACGGCTTCGACGAGTTCGTGGCCGCACGCTGGTCGACGCTGCTCCATGTCGCGCGTCTGCTGACCGGCGGCGACCGGCAGCGTGCCGAGGACCTCGTCCAGGAGGCCCTGGTGAAGCTGTGGTTCGCGTGGCCGAGGGTCGCCGAGCAGGCGCCGGAGGCGTACGTGCGCCAGGTGCTGGTGCGGATGGCGGCGCGTTCGGCGCGCCGGCGCTGGTGGGGCGAGCGTCCGGTGGAAGAACTGCCCGACCGTGCCGGGCCGGGCGACGTGTCCGCGGCCGTCGCGGAACGCTCGCGGCTGGAGGCCGCGCTGGCCCTGCTGCCGCCGCGGCAGCGGGCCGCGGTGGTGCTGCGCTACTGCGAGGACCTGCCCGAGGGCCAGGTGGCCCAGGCTCTCGGCTGTCCGGTGGGCACCGCCCGCTCCCACGCCTCGCGCGGAGTGGCGCGGCTACGGCGGATCCTGTCCGACTCCGTCAGGCCCGTGGGGTGAGGGGAGCAGCGATGGACGACTTCGAGCGCGAGCTGACGCGCATGATGCGGGACGGCCGGCGGCACGCCCCCCTGGAACCCGGTCAGCGGGCCCGGCTGTACGAGGGCATCCGGGTGCGGCGCCGGTCGCGGATGCTGTGGCGGGCGGGCGGCTCGGCCCTCGCCGTGGCCGGACTGAGCATCGGGCTGGCGCTGCTGCCCGACACCGGCTCCCGGTCCCTGCCCGCCGACCGGCCGCCCCTGCCGGCGACGAGTCCGACACCGCCCCCGCTGTCCCCGCCTCCGACGACCGCGGCCCCCAGTACCTCGCTCCCGCCCACGGGCACGCCCGGGACCACGGCGCCCGGGACCGGCGGCACACCGGCCTTCCCCCCGTCCGACACACCCGACGCGACCCCGTCGGCGACGACCGCCCCGTCCTCACCGCCGGCCCCCACGTGGCCGCCGAGCACACCCCCGTCCACGGAGGAGGCAGGGGGCCCTCCCACGACGGCCGGCAGCGGCTGACGCCCGCACCGCCGTACCCGCCCGGGGTGTACGCCCCCGGGCCCCCCGGGGCCCTCCCGCCCCGGGGCCACTTCACCCGACCAGCACCCGGGCGCCTCCGGCATGCCCGCACGGGCCCCACCGGGGTCCCGCCATGCCGTGCGCCGGAGGAGACCGTGAGATCCGTCATGACACCCGCGAGGCGGCCGGAACCGGCCGGCTGCCGCACGACCGCCGCGTCCGCGGCCCGGGGGACGCTGCCGCGCCGGGCCCCGCTGTCCGCCCACCACCCGGAACCCGTGCTGGAGGTGGTGGTGCCCGTGCACAACGAGGAGAACGACCTCGAGCCCTGCGTCCGCCGGCTCCACGCCCACCTGACGGGGACGTTCCCCTACCCCTTCCGGATCACCGTCGCCGACAACGCCAGCACGGACCGCACCCCGCTCATCGCCGAGCGGCTGGCCCGGGAGCTGCCCGGGACCGAGTGGCTGCGGCTGGCCGAGAAGGGGCGGGGGCGCGCCCTGCACACCGCCTGGTCGCGGTCGTCCGCCCCGGTGCTCGCCTATCTGGACGTGGACCTGTCCACCGACCTCGCGGCCCTGCTGCCGCTGGTGGCCCCGCTGATCTCCGGGCATTCGGACATCGCGATCGGCACCCGGCTGGCCCGTGGTTCCCGGGTGGTGCGCGGACCCCGGCGCGAGATCATCTCCCGCTGCTACAACGGGCTGCTGCGCGGCACGCTCGCCGTGGGGTTCACCGACGCCCAGTGCGGTTTCAAGGCCGTACGGCGTGACGTCGCCGAGCGGCTGCTCCCGCTGGTCGAGGACCGGGAGTGGTTCTTCGACACCGAACTGCTGGTGATCGCCGAACGCGCCGGGCTGCGCATCCACGAGGTGCCGGTGGACTGGGTGGACGACCCCGACAGCCGCGTCGACATCCTCGCCACGGCGCTGGCCGACCTGCGCGGCGTGGCCCGGCTGGGGCGTGCCCTGACCCGTGGCCGGCTGCCGCTGACCGCGCTGCACCGCACCGAGGAGCTCGGCGCGGTCGGCGGGCTGCCGCCCGCCCTGGTCCCCCAACTGTTCCGCTTCGCCGCCGTCGGGGCCGCCAGCACCCTGCTCCACCTGCTGCTCTTCAGCCTGCTCCGGCCCGCTGCGGGAGCCCAGACGGCCAACGCGCTCGCCCTGCTGGTGGCCGCGGTCGCCAACACGGCCGCCAACCGCCGGCTCACCTTCGGGGTGCGGGGGCGGGACGGAGCGCTGCGCCATCAGCTCAAGGGGCTGACGGTCCTCCTGGCCGGCCTCGCCCTCACCGGCGGTTCACTGGCCGTCCTGCACCGCGCCGCGCCCGGCGCGGACCCGCGCGTGGAGCTGCTGACGCTGCTCGCCGCCAACCTCGCCGCGACCCTGCTGCGTTTCCTCCTCCTGCGGGCCTGGGTGTTCCCCCGCCACCGCTCCCGCCGTACGACAGGACGCTCCGCCTCATGACCCTCCTCGGGACACACGGGGCCGGCCCGGCCGCCGTCCTCCTCCCCCACGCCCCGCCTCCGGCCGCCCCTTCCCGGCGCGAGCGGCTGCGCCGGGCCGCCGCGTACTGCGGTCCGGTGTTCGCGGTGTACGGGGCGCTGAAGCTCGCGGGTTTCGCCGTCTTCATGTTCCTGCTGGACTCCGCCGGCGACTTCCGGGAGAAGCATCCGCGGTTCGGCGGTGGCGCCCGCCCCTGGGACGTGCTGGGCAGCTGGGACGGCTGGTGGTACCAGCAGATCGCCCAGTACGGCTACGACCCGGCGCTGGAACCGGTGCCGGGCGCCACCGGCATGATCACCCTCCAGGGCAACTCGGCCGCGTTCTTCCCCCTGTACCCGGCGCTGACCCGGGTCGTCTCGGAGCTCACCGGCCTCGGCCCCTACGGCGCCGGCATGACCGTGTCGGTCGTCTTCTCCTTCGTCGCGGCGCTCGGCATCCACGCCGTCACCGCCCGGCTGGGCGGGTACCGGGCCGGTCTGGTCGCCGCCGGCCTGTGGGCGGTGTGGCCGGGCTCCGGCGCGGAGTGGGCGGTGTACTCCGAGTCCGTCTACACGGCGCTGGCCGCCTGGGCCTGCTACGCCGTGATGACCCGCCACTGGCTCACCGCCGGGGTGCTGACCTTCGCCGCCGGGCTCGCCCGGCCCACCGCGGTCACCCTGGTCGCGGCGCTCGCCGTCGCCGGACTGTTCGCGGTGCTGCGCCGCGGGGAGGGCCTGCGGCGTCCTCTGGCCGCGGTGGTGATCGCCCCGCTGGGAGCGGTCGGCTATCTGGGCTGGGTGGGTTACCGGATGGGCGACTGGGGCGGCTACAACAAGCTCCAGGACGGCGCCTGGGGCCACCGGTTCGACTACGGCCGGCACAGCTTCGACGTGCTCACGTCCGTACCGGTGGGCCACTTCGACTACCTGTTCGCCATGCCGATGGAGGACACGATCGGCGTCGGGGTGGTGCTGCTGGTGCCGGTGCTGACCGTGCTGCTGGTGCGGCTGCGCCCGCCCGCCGTCCTGGTCGTGTACACGGTGCTGTCGTATCTGATGGTGATGGCCACCCAGCAGTACTTCGGCAACGTCTCCCGCTACCTCCTCCCCCTGTTCCCCCTCCTCATCCCCCTCGCGGTGGCCATGAGCCGGCTGACGTGGCCCTCACTGCTCACCGTCCTGGGCACGGCGGCCCTCGCCTCCGGCTCGTACGCGGGATACGTCCTGTTCGAACTCGGCGTGCCCTAGGGGCCCGTCCGGCGGGACGCCCCCCGGACGGACGAAGGGCGGGGCCGGGGCGTGACGCCCCGGCCCCGCCTCCTTGCCCCGGTCAGACGGTATGCAGCGTGGCCCAGGTCTCCGGGCCGACCTGTACGTCATGTCGCCGAACGGGCCGTCCCGTGCGAGGTTGCAGCCGTGGAGTCACAGCGGACACCGCACCCGGAGCGGCGGCCAGGGTGGCGCCCGCCAGGGCGGCGGACAGGACCGCGGTGGTGGTCGCCCTGCCCCTACGCACGAGCGCCGGCCCGTCGTTTCGGCCGGCGCCGGCGGGGGCACCCGGGGGCGGCCGAGACTGGAGGTTCCGCATGACGGACGACGTCGCGCGCGAGGCGGGGTACGCCGATCCGCCGCCGCGCATGGGGTTCTTCACCGACACCTCGGTGTGCATCGGCTGCAAGGCGTGCGAGGTCGCGTGCAAGGAGTGGAACGCGATCCCCGAGGACGGCCTCGAACTGACCGGTATGTCGTACGACAACACGCAGGGCCTCGGCGCGAGCACCTGGCGGCACGTGGCCTTCGTCGAGCAGCGCGTGCCGGCGGCCGGGGGCCACGAGGACGTCGACGTCTTCGACGCCGCCCGGGGCCTCGCCGACTCCTTCGACGGGGGCGAGGTGCGCTGGCTGATGTCGTCCGACGTGTGCAAGCACTGCACGCACGCCGCCTGTCTCGACGTGTGCCCCACCGGGTCGCTGTTCCGCACCGAGTTCAGCACCGTCGTGGTGCAGGAGGACGTCTGCAACGGCTGCGGCTACTGCGTGTCCGCCTGCCCGTACGGTGTCATCGAGCGGCGGCCCGACGACGGACGCGCCTGGAAGTGCACGATGTGCTACGACCGGCTCGGTGTCGGCATGGAACCCGCCTGCGCCAAGGCCTGTCCGACCGACTCCATCCAGTTCGGCCCCCTGGAGGAACTGCGGGAGCGCGCGGCGGACCGGGTCGCGCACCTGCACGGCGCCGGGGTCCGCGACGCCCGCCTGTACGGGGAGGACCCGGAGGACGGGGTCGGGGGCGCCGGCGCGTTCTTCCTGCTGCTGGACGAGCCGGAGGTGTACGGGCTGCCGCCCGACCCGGTGGTCACCACACGCGATCTGCCCGGCATGTGGCGGCACGCCGCCGCGGCCGCCGCGACGCTCGCCGCGCTGGCCGCAGCCGGTTTCGCCGGGAGGACGCGATGAGCGAGGTCACGCGGGGCGGTTCGAAGGGCGGCCGGCGCCGGGGGCGCGGCGAGCAAGCCATGGTTCCGGACGCCGAGTTCGCGTCCTACTACGGCCGGCCCGTCCTGAAGCGGCCGGAGTGGAAGCCGCTGGACGTCGCGGGCTACCTCTGGCTGGGCGGTCTCGCCGGGGCGTCGTCGCTGCTGGCCGCCGGGGCCGACGTCACCGCCCGGCCGGCACTGGCCCGTACGGCGAAGCTCGGCGCGGCGGGGGCGATCTCCCTGTCGCTGGCGGCGCTCGTGCACGACCTGGGCCGGCCGGCCCGCTTCCTCACCATGCTCCGCGTCGTCAAGCCGACCTCCCCGATGAGCATGGGGTCGTGGCTCCTGGCGGCCTACGCTCCGCTGACCATGGCCGCGGCCGCCTCCGATGTCGCCGGCCGGTACCGGATCGCGGGTGCCGCCGCCACGGTGTCCGCCGCCGTGCTCGCCCCGGCGGTCGCGACGTACACCGCCGTGCTGATCTGCGACACCGCGGTTCCCTCGTGGCACGAGGGGTACCGCGAGATGCCGTTCGTCTTCGCCGGCTCCGCCGCCACCGCGGCGGCCGGGTGGGCCCTGGCCGCCGCACCGCCGGAACAGACCGGGCCGGCCCGCCGCACGGCCGTCCTGGGCGCGGTGCTCGAACTGGGCGCCTTCCGGCTGATGAAACGGAACATGGGCCTCGCGGCCGAGACGTACGCGAGCGGCGGACCCCGGGCGTGGCTGCGCGCGGCGGAAGGGCTCACGGCCGGCGGTGCCGTGCTCGCCGCCTGCGCCGGCCGCCGCGGCCGGGCGTTCGCGGCCCTCGCCGGTACGGCCCTGCTGGCCGGGTCCGCGGCCCTGCGGCTCGGCGTGTTCCACGCCGGCGTGGCGTCGGCCGAGGATCCCCGGTACACGGTCGTTCCGCAGCGGGAACGACTGGCGGCCCGGTCGCGGGCCGGGTGATCCTGGTGGGAACGTGGAGGCGCGGGTACTCACCCCGGGCGGTCGCGTACCGCGGAAAGGCAGGCATCATGGGCGTGCGCACCTGGATCGATTCCTGGCCGGTCTACCGCCAGCTCAAGGGCACCGACCCGCTGGGCCGCGGAGCCGCCGCCAAGAGCGGGCCGAGCGAGCGCCTCGCGCCCCGGGTCGCCACGGCGGACCGGGTCGTGAAGTCGGTGTGCCCGTACTGCGCCGTCGGCTGCGGCCAGAACGTGTACGTGCAGGACGAGCGCGTCACCCAGATCGAGGGCGACCCCGACTCACCCATCTCACGCGGCCGGCTGTGCCCCAAGGGCTCCGCCAGTCTCCAGCTGACCACCGGGAGCGCGCGCGAGCACCAGGTGCTGTACCGGCGACCGCACGGCACCGACTGGGAGCGCCTCGACCTCGGCACGGCGATGGACATGATCGCCGACCGGGTGATCGAGGCCCGCCGGGCGGGCTGGCAGTGGGAGGTCGACGAGACCCGCACCCGCCGCACCCTGGGCATCGCGAGCCTGGGCGGGGCCACGCTGGACAACGAGGAGAACTACCTCATCAAGAAGCTGTTCACCGCCATGGGCGCCGTGCAGATCGAGAACCAGGCGCGTGTTTGACACTCCTCCACCGTTCCCGGTCTGGGAACCTCGTTCGGCCGCGGCGGCGCGACCACCTTCCAGCAGGATCTCCAGCACTCCGACTGCATCCTGATCCAGGGCTCCAACATGGCCGAGTGCCATCCGGTGGGGTTCCAGTGGGTGATGGAGGCCAAGGCCCGCGGGGCGAAGGTGATCCACGTCGATCCGCGGTTCACCCGCACCAGCGCCCTGGCCGACGTGCACGTGCCGCTGCGCGCCGGATCGGACATCGCCTTCCTCGGCGGGATCATCAACCACGTCCTGAGCACGGACGCCTGCTTCCGGGAGTACGTGGTCGCCTACACCAACGGCCCGGTGATCCTGCGCGAGGACTTCCGCGACACCGAGGACCTCGACGGGGTGTTCTCCGGCCTCGACACCGACAGCCGCGGCTACGACCCGGCCACCTGGCAGTACCAGGGCGTCGACGTGCGGGCCGCCTCCGGGCAGCGCGACCTGCGCTTCGACCGGCGCGAAGCGTCCGCCCCCGACGTCATGGACGCGGCGCACGGCGAGTCCCACGGATCCGGCGGCGCGACCATCCCGGAGGGACGGCCGGAGTCCGACGAGACGATGACCCACCCCCGCTGCGTCTTCCAGGTCCTCAAACGGCACTACGCGCGCTACACGCCCGAGATGGTGGAGCGGATCTGCGGCGTGCCCCAGGGCGTCTTCCGCCAGGTGTGCGACATGGTCACCGAGAACTCCGGACGGGACCGCACCACCGCCCTCGCCTACGCGGTCGGCTGGACCCAGCACACGGTCGGGGTGCAGTACATCCGCGCGGCGTCCGTCCTGCAGACGCTGCTCGGCAACATCGGCCGGCCCGGCGGCGGCATCCTCGCCCTGCGCGGCCACGCCTCCATCCAGGGGTCGACGGACATCCCCACCCTGTTCAACCTGCTGCCCGGCTACATCCCGATGCCCTACGCCCACCGCGACCAGGACCTCGACGGCTTCGTGCGGGCCGACGCCGCGCCCAAGGGCTACTGGGGCAACATGCGCGCCTACCTGGTGAGCCTGCTCAAGGCGTACTGGGGCGACGCGGCGACGGCGGAGAACGACTTCTGCTTCGACTACCTGCCGCGGCTGACCGGCTCGCACTCCACGTACGAGACGGTCATGGCCCAGCTGGACGGCACCTGCAAGGGCTACTTCCTCATGGGAGAGAACCCCGCGGTCGGCTCCGGCAACGCCAAGCTGCAGCGCCTGGGCATGGCCAACCTGGACTGGCTCGTCGTACGGGACTTCTCACTCATCGAATCGGCCACCTGGTGGAAGGACGGCCCGGAGATCGAGACGGGCGAACTGCGCACCGAGGACATCGGCACGGAGGTGTTCTTCCTGCCGGCCGCCGCCCACACCGAGAAGGACGGCAGCTTCACCAACACCCAGCGGCTGCTGCAGTGGCACCACCAGGCGGTGCCGCCGCCCGGCGAGGCGCGCAGCGACCTGTGGTTCACCTACCACCTCGGGCGGATCGTCCGGGAGAAGCTCGCCGCGTCCACCGATCCGATGGACCGGCCGCTGCTCGACCTGACCTGGGACTACCCGACGTCCGGTGAGCTCGCCGAGCCGGACGCAGAGGCGGTGCTGGCCGAGATCAACGGCCGGGACGCCGACGGCGTCCCGCTGTCGGGCTACGAGCAGCTCGCCGACGACGGGTCCACCTCCTGCGGCTGCTGGATCTACTGCGGGGTGCACGCCGACGGCGTCAACCAGGCCGACCGCCGCCGGCCGGGCGGGGAGCAGGACTGGGTGGCCGCCGAGTGGGGCTGGGCCTGGCCCGCCAACCGCCGGGTGCTGTACAACCGCGCCTCGGCCGACCCCGGCGGCCGGCCGTGGAGCGAGCGCAAGGCGCTGGTGTGGTGGGACGCGGAGCGAGGCGAGTGGACCGGACACGACGTCCCCGACTTCCAGAAGGGCAAGTCCCCGGGCCACCGGCCGCCGGAGGGCGCCTGTGGACCCGATGCGCTGTCCGGCACCGACGCGTTCATCATGCAGGACGACGGCAAGGCCTGGCTGTACGCGCCGTCCGGCCTCGCCGACGGGCCGCTGCCGACGCACTACGAGCCGCAGGACTCGCCGTTCACGAACCTGCTGTACGGGCGCCAGCGCAACCCCGTCCGGCACCTGCTGCGGCCGCCGCACCCGGACAACCGCTACCAGCCGAGCGGCGCCGAGCCGGGCAGCGAGGTGTTCCCGTACGTGGCCACCACCTACCGGCTCACCGAGCACCACACGGCGGGCGGCATGTCCCGCTGGCAGCCGTACCTGGCCGAGTTGCAGCCGGAGTTCTTCTGCGAGGTGTCGCCCGAGCTGGCTGCCGAGCGCGGTCTCGAGCACACCGGCTGGGCGACGATCGTCAGCGCCCGCGCGGTGATCGAGGCGCGGGTGCTGGTCACCGACCGCATGCCGTCGCTGACCGTGCACGGCCGGCGTCTGCACCAGGTGGGTCTGCCCTACCACTGGGGCCCCAACGGCTACAGCACCGGTGACGCGGCCAACGAGCTGCTGCACCTGTCCCTGGACCCCAACACGCAGATCCAGGAGGCGAAGGCGCTGGCGGTCGACATCCGGCCGGGACGCCGCCCGCGGGGCCCGGCCGCCCCGGAGCTGGTGCGCCGTTACCGGGAACGGGCGGGCATCGACCAGGAGACCGGCACCGAGATGTGAGGCTCACTTCAGGACGACGGTGTGCGTGCCCACCGGGACCAGTTCGCCGATCACCGGGGCGCCGGGCACCTCGCCGGCCACCAGCAGCCCGCCGGAGGTCTGGGCGTCGGCCAGGAGCAGCCGGGTCTCCTCGTCCGCGCCGCCGAAGTCGGTGGAGGGCGTCACCCATTCCAGGTTCCGCCGGGTGCCGCCGCTGACGTAGCCGTCCCGCACGGCCTGCCGGGCCCCGTCGAGGTAGGGCACGGCGGCGGTGTCGATCACGGCGGTGACGCCGGAGGCGCGGGCGAGTTTGTGCAGATGGCCGAGGAGACCGAAGCCGGTGACGTCGGTGGCGCAGACCGCTCCGGCGGCGAGGGCGGCGGCGGAGGCGTCGCGGTTGAGCGCCACCATGGTGGCCACGGCCTGCTCGAACCGCTCGCCGGTGGCCTTGTGCCGGTTGTTGAGCACGCCCAGCCCGAGGGGTTTGGTGAGCGACAGCGGCACGCCGGGGCGGCCGGTGTCGTTGCGCAGCAGCCGGCCGGGGTCCGCCAGCCCGGTGACGGCCATCCCGTACTTGGGTTCCGGGTCGTCGACGCTGTGCCCGCCGCCCACGTGGCAGCCGGCCTCGGCGGCGACGGCCAGTCCGCCGCGCAGGACCTCGCGGGCGAGGTCGAGGGGCAGGACGTCCCGGGGCCAGGCCAGGAGGTTGACGGCGAGGACGGGGCGGCCGCCCATCGCGTACACGTCGGACAGGGCGTTGGCGGCGGCGATGCGCCCCCAGTCGTAGGCGTCGTCGACGACCGGGGTGAAGAAGTCGGCGGTGCAGACGACGGCCGCGGCCCCGTCCTTGGGAGGGAGGGCGACCACGGCGGCGTCGTCCCCGGTCGCCGACCCGACCAGCAGCGGGACGTCGCCGGTGAAGGGCGCCGGTGGGGCGAGGCCCGCCAGGACGTCCTCCAGCTCGCCGGGCGGAATCTTGCAGGCGCAGCCTCCGCCGTGCGCGAACCGGGTGAGACGTACGGGCCCTCGGGTCGGGGAGTGCATGTGCCTGGCTCCTTGTCGGTGTTCGGGTGGGTGAGCCGGTAGCCTGGCCGGGCGGTGGAGGCGTGTGGGTGCCTGGTGGCCCTCCCGGTCTTCAAAACCGAGGTGCCCGAGGACCTCGGGCAGGCGGGTTCGATTCCCGTCCGCCTCCGTCCTCCGCGGCGCCGGGACGGCAGCGCCGGTGCCGGTCGTCCACCCGTTCGGTGAGTCCGCTCCGGTCCAGGAACTCGAGCAGCGGTACGGCCACGCGGCGGGTGGTGTCCAGGGCCCGGCGGGCCTCGCTCAGGGTGAAGGGCTGCGGCAGGCCCCGCAGGACGGCTGCGGCGCGGGAGCCCGCTCCGGGCAGCAGGACGATGCCGTCGGTGACCCGCAGCAGCGCGCCCGCCGTGACCGCGGCGGCCAACTCCCTCCGTCCAAGACCCAGTTCGGTCAGCCGTCCGGCCTCGGGAGCGTGGAAGGGCGACACTTCGAGCTCCGCCCGCAGGGCGTCGACGGCGGTCCGGACGCGGGGCGGAAGGGCCGGGCCCCGCTGCCCCGGACCGTGCAGCCGTCCCTGGTCGCGGCGCAGTGGCACCGTACCCGGGGTGTCGGCGAGGGCGTCGACGAGTGTCCGGTCGGGCAGTCCCAGCAGCCGGCGGGCCGCCCCGGTGGGCAGTCCGGGATCCAGCGGGTGGTGCGCGGCATGCCGTTCCACCTCGGCTCCCAGGCGGTCCCGCAGCGCCGCCCAGTGCCCGGGATCGGCCAGCCAGTCCCCGGCGACGGGCGGCGCGGGGGCGGTGGCTCCCATGGCCTCCAGTTCGGTGCGGCGCACGAGGCGGCGCCGGCGCAGTTCCGCCGCGCCGTCCGGGTCGCCGGTCAGGTCCGCCAGTTCGGCGGCCCGGGCGCGGGCCGCGCCGCGCCGGGTCAGCTCCGGGGGGCGGACGTCCAGTACGGTCACCCGGCACGGGGTACGCCGCCGCCCGCCGGGTTCGCGCAGCACCGCCCGGTCGCCGATCCGCAGGGGCAGCGGGCGGGCCGCCGTCAGCCGGGCCGTGTCCCTGCCGAGCGGCCGCAGGGTCACCGGAACCGCGGCGGCGCCCAGGTGCAGCGTGGACCGCCGGGGAAGGTCCGCCACGGGCGTCCCGGTGACGCGGGCGTCGAACACCTCGGTGAGCAGCCAGCGGTCCGGCGTCAGCAGCACCTGTCCCCGGCCGAGGACGGCGTCGGACGCCCCGTGGACATTGACGGCCACGCGTGCCACCCCGGCGACGGTGGAGCGGTCCTCGCCCAGGCACTGCAGCCCGCGCACCCGCAGCACGCTCGTGCCGTCCCCGGTCACCAGCCGGTCGCCGGTCCGCAGGGTGCCCGCCCCCAGGGTGCCGGTGACGACCGTCCCGTGACCGCGCACGGTGAACGCCCGGTCGAGCCACAGCCGTACGTCGGCATCGGCCGGAGGGACGGGCAACGACTCGGTCAGGCGGGCCAGTTCCCTGCGCAGACGGTCCAGTCCCGCGCCCGTCACCGCGCTCACGGCGACGGAGGGCACGGTGCCGAGGGTGGTGGCGGCGATGCGTTCCAGGGCGTCCGCGCGCACCGGCTCGGGGTCGGCCAGGTCGCCGCGGGTCACGGCGAGCACGGCGTGGCGCACTCCGAGCGCGTCGAGGATCTCCAGGTGTTCCTGCGACTGTTCCTGCCAGCCCTGGTCGGCGGCCACCACGAACAGCACCGCCGGTACGGGGCCCACCCCGGCCAGCATGGTGGCCACGAAGCGCTCGTGGCCCGGCACGTCGACGAGGGCCAGGTCCTCGCCCCCGGGCGGGTCGAGGCGGGTCCACACGAAGCCGAGGTCCAGGGTCAGGCCCCGGCGCCGCTCCTCCTCCAGCCGGTCGGGGTCCGTTCCGGTCAGGGCCCGGGCGAGGGCGGACTTTCCGTGGTCGACGTGGCCGGCGGTGGCCAGTACCCGCATGCGTCTCACCTCCCCCCGACGGCCCGGACGGCCCCGGCGAGGCGTTCGTCGTCCTCTTCCGGCACCGCCCGCAGGTCGAGCAGGCAGCGCCCGGCCTCCAGGCGCCCGACCACGGGTTCCGCTCCGGTGCGCAGGGCCCCGGCGTAGTGCTCGGGCAGTGACAGGGCCGCGCTGGGCAGGGTCACCCCGGGCGCCCCACCGCCTCCCACGGTCGCCTCGCTGGTCACGGCCCGCACGTCGATGCCCTCGGCGGCCAGCCGGGCGGCGAGCCGCTCGGCGCGCGCGGTCAGCCCTGCGGGGGCGGCCTCGAGAGCCTGGCGGGTCGGGGTTGCGGGACCGGTCAGTGTGGCCTCCAGGGCGGCCAGGGTGAGCTTGTCGACGCGCAGGGCGCGGGCCAGCGGGTGCCGGGACAGGGCGCTGACCAACTCCTCGCGGCCGAGGAGCAGTCCGCACTGCGGTCCGCCCAGCAGTTTGTCGCCGCTCGCCGTGACGAGCGCCGCCCCGGCCGCCAGCTGGGTCCGGGCGTCGGGTTCTTCGGGCAGCAGCGGATGCGGGGTGAGCAGACCGGACCCGATGTCGACGACGACCGGGACGCCCAGCGCGGTGAGGTCACCGACGTCCGCGGCCCGGGTGAACCCGGTGATGCGGAAGTTGGAGGGGTGCACCTTGAGCACGAAGGCGGTCTCCGGGCCGATCGCCGCCGCGTAGTCGGCGGCCGTGGTGCGGTTGGTGGTGCCCACCTCGCGCAGTCGGGCGCCCGTGGAGACCAGCAGGTCGGGCAGGCGGAAACCGTCGCCGATCTCCACCATCTCCCCGCGGCTCACGATGATGTCCCGTCCGGCGGCGAGCGCGGTGGCGGCGAGCACCAGGGCGGCGGCACCGTTGTTGACGACGTGCGCGGCCCCGGCGGCCGGTACGGCGGCACGCAGGGCGGCCAGCGCGGTGCGGCCCCGGCGGGCGCGCACGCCGGGGCCGAGATCGAGTTCGACGTCGGTGGGGCCGGCGGCCTCCCGTACGGCCTGCCGGGCCGCCGCCGAGAGCGGGGCCCGGCCCAGGTTGGTGTGCAGGAGCACGCCGGTGGCGTTGATCACCGGCCGCAGGCCGCCGGCCGACCCCGGCAGCAGCGAGACGGCCGCGTCGGCGACCTCGTCCGGCGGCAGGCTGCCCTCACGCGCCCGCTGCTGGGCCCGGCGGACCGCCGACTTCACCCGGGCCGCCCCCAGCCGGTGCGCGGCCCGGAGCAGACGAGGATCGCGCAGCACGGCGTCGGTACGCGGGATCAGCCGCCGTACGTCCGCGTCCGCATCCGCGCCTGTGCCTGTGCTCGTGCCCGTGGGGTCCACCCGCGTCCTCTCGCTCGGGCCCGGTGGCCGGACGGTCGGACCTTCATGGTCCACCAGTGCCCCGGGCCGGGAACCCAACACGCCGGACCGTCGGGAGGTGACGGGTCCGGTGCGGGGGTCGCGCGCGGAACGTCCGCCGGGTGCGGCGGCCGAGGCCGCAGTACGCTGGCCGCATCCGGCCCACGGGAGCTCCGATGTGGAAGCGCAGGAAGCACGCACGGCGTCCGGAGACCGTCGCACCGCAGCTGTGCGACCTGTGCGCGAGGACGTTCCCCGAGGGTGAGGCGGTGCGCGGATACGTCGCGGACTCCTCCGCCGCTCACCCCACCGACGAGTGGCACGACGGTCTGCGCCGTGTCACCGCCTGCTGCGCGGCCCACCTCGACGTGGTGCGTGAGGCGTACGGGCGCCGCCCGTTCGTGATCGAGGAGCTCTGGGCCGCCAAGATCAGCCGGGTCATGACGTCCGGCCCGCCGGAGCTCTCCATGGACCGGCTCGCCCGCCGCACCGGCCTCGACGAGCCCGACATCCGGCGGGCCATCGCCTGGCACAACGAACGACGCCGTCGGCTGGACGGGTGACCCGGGCCGACGGCCGGCGACGCCGCTCCCCCGTCGCGCCGGTGGCGGCGGCTGCGGCGCGCTGCGACCGCGGTGCGGGACGCGCCTGACGCGAGGGCGCCCCGTCCGGCCGGGGCCGGACGGGGCGCCGGTGGGAACGCCGCGTGAGTGGTCCGTTCCTACGCCGTCTGGGGCTGCAGGAAACGGGCCAGCAGGTCGTCCAGGGCCACCAGGCCGGTCAGGGTACCGGAGGCGTCACGGACGACGGCGAGCGAGGAGCGGCGGCGGCGCAGCAGGTCGATCGCCTCGGCGACCGTCGCGTCCTCGGTCAGGCCGGGTACCGGGCGGGCCAGCGCGCGGGCGCTGGTGGCCCGGCCCTGGGCGCGGGCGACCACGGCGTCGCGGGCGTGCACCGAGCCGAGGACGGTGTCGTGCTCGCGGACCAGCAGCCGGGTGCGGTCCCGGGACGCCGCCACGCGCAGGATCTCGTCGAGGTCGGCGCCGCCGTCCACCCAGACGATCTCGGCGGCCGGCACCCTCAGCTCCCGCACCGGGGTGTCGGGTTCGGTCAGTGAGCGGGTCAGCAGGTCCGAGTCCGTCTCGCTGATCAGGCCGAGCCGCTCGGACTCCGCGACCAGGTGGGTGAGCTGCTCCCGGTTGTGCACCGAGGCCAGCTCGTCACGAGGGGTGACCCGGCACAGCCGTACGAGGGCGTTACTCACCGCGTTCAGCACCCGGATCAGCGGCCGTACGACCTTCACCACGGCCCGGAAGGGCGGGGAGAGCAGCATCGCGGAGCGCTCGGGGTGGGCGATGGCCCACGACTTGGGGGCCATCTCACCGACGACCATGTGCAGGAACACCACGACGATCATGGCGACGGCGAAGGCCACCGCGTAGCTGACCGCGCTGGGCAGGCCCAGCCGGTGCAGCAGCGGGTCGAGTTCGTGCGAGATCGCGGGCTTGGACACCGAGCCCAGGCCCAGCGTGCACACGGTGATGCCGAGCTGGGCGCCGGCCAGCATCAGGGACAGTTCGCGCATGCCGGCCAGGGCGGCCTTGGCCCCGCGCCTGCCCTCGGCCGCCGCCTTCTCCATGCGGTGCCGTTTCGCCGCGACCAGCGCGAACTCGGCGGCCACGAAGAATCCGCTGCCGATCAGCAGCAGCACGGTGACGAAGAGCGCCATCGGGAAACTCATGCCTGCTCCTCCGTCTCCGGGGCCTGCCGCTCGATCCGCACGCGGTCGGGGACGTGCCGGTCGAGGGTGCGTACGTCGATGACGGCGCTCGCGCCGTCGGACAGCTCGACGGTGAGCCGGTCCCCGATGGCCGGGAAGCGGCCGAGCCGGTCGACGATCAGGCCGGCCACGGTCTCGTAGTCGTCCTCCTCGGGCAGCTCGATGCCGGTGGCCTCGGCCACCTCGTCGAGCCGGCGCCCGGCGTCCACCAGCCAGCCGCCGCCGGCGGCGACGGCGACCTCGGTGACGGTGTCGGACTCGTCCGCGATGTCGCCGACGAGTTCCTCCGCGATGTCCTCGTAGGTGACGATGCCGGCGACGCCGCCGTGCTCGTCCAGGACGACCGCGAACTCGTCGTCGCGCTCGCGCATCTGGGTCACGGCGTCGGGCAGCGGCAGGGTGTCCGGCAGCAGCAGCGGCCTCCGGGCCACCGCTCCCGCCGTGGTGGCGGCGAGCCGGTCCGCGGGCAGACGCATCAGCTCGGCCACGCCGAGGACACCGCCGATGTCGTCGGGGTGGTCGCCGAGCACCGGGTAGTTGGAGTGGCCGTACTGGGCGATCAGGTCGACCGCTTCGGCGGCGGTGGCGTCCTCGCGGACGAAGACGGCGTCCACGCGGGGCACCATCACCTCGTTCAGTGTGCGCTCGGAGAACTCCAGGGCGTGGTCGAGCAGGGCGGCGGTGTCCCCGGGCAGGGCCCCCTTCTCGTGGGACTCGCCGATCAGATGGCCCAGCTCCTCCAGGGTGGCGCCGTGGTGCAGCTCCTCGACCGGTTCGATGCCGGCCCGGCGCAGCAGCTTGTTCGCGGCCGCGTCGAAGACGTGCACGAGCGGGCCGACGACCTTGAGGTAGGCGAGCGTGGAGCCGGCCAGCGCCTTCGCCAGGCGTTCCGGCACGGCGATGGCGAGGTTCTTCGGGGCCAGTTCGCCCAGCACCATCTGCACGACCGTGGCCAGGACGAAGGCGAGCACGACCGCGATGCCGCTCACGGCGGCGTTGGGGATGCCCGCGCCCGACAGCACCGGCCTGAGCAGCGCGGACACCGAGGGCTCGGCGATGAAGCCCACCACAAGGCCGGTGACGGTGATGCCGAGCTGGGCGCCCGACAGCATGAACGACAGCCGCTCCAGCACCTTCAGGGCGCGGGCGGCCTTGCGGTCACCGGTCTCGGCGTCGCGGGCCAGGGCGAGGCGGTCGGCGGAGACGTAGGCGAACTCCTGGGCGACGAAGTAGCCGGTGCCCGCGGTCAGGACGAAGACGGCCAGCAGGCCCAGGAGGGCGTTCGCGGCACTCATCGAACACCATCCCGCCGAGTGCCGTGCTCAGGTGGTGCCTGGCGGGATGGTCGGGGACTGTGCCCCGGGGGGTCCGTCGGTCTGGCGGACACGTACGTGCTCCTTCTGTGGGTGTGCAATGAGCCAACGCTTCCGGCCGGTGTCGTGTTCCCGGCCGGGCGGGTCAGGCGGTGGCGGGGGCCGCGGGTCCGACCAGTTCGGACAGGACGTCCTCCATGGTCACGAATCCGATGACGGTGCCACCTTCCCCGACGACGGCGGCGAGGTGGCTGCCCTCGCCCCGCAGGGCGGTGAGCGTGTCGTCGAGCGGGGTGTCGATGCGGACCCGGGTGATCTTGTGCAGCGAGGTGCGGGGGAAGGGCCGGTCACGTTCGGTGACGCCGAGGGTGTCCTTGACGTGCAGGTAGCCGAGGAGGGCACCGTCGGGGCCGGTCACCGGGAAGCGGGACAGGCCGGCCTCGGCCGCCAGCCGTTCCAGCCGGGCCGGGGTGACCGTGTGGTCGGTGGTGCGCATCCGCTGCACCGGGACCAGGATCTCACCGACCGGGCGGGTGCCCAGCTCCAGGGCGTCACGCAGCCGCTGCCCGTCGGCGGGGCCGAGCAGGCCGGCCTCACTGGAGTCGAGGACCATCCGGGCGAGCTGGTCGTCGGTGAACACCGACTCGACCTCGTCCTTCGGTTCGACGCGCAGCAGCCGCAGCAGGACGTTGGCGAAGGCGTTGATGCCGAAGACGAACGGCCGCAGCGCCCGGGTGAGCGCCACCAGCGGCGGGCCCAGCAGCAGGGCGCTGGGCACGGGCGCGGCGAGGGCGATGTTCTTGGGCACCATCTCGCCGATCAGCATGTGCAGATAGGTGGCGAGGGCCAGGGCGATGACGAACGCGATCGGGTGCACCAGGGCGTCCGGGATGTTCACCGCCTCGAAACCGGGCTCCAGCAGGTGCGCGATGGCGGGTTCGGCGACCGCGCCGAGCACCAGCGAGGACGCGGTGATGCCGAGCTGGGCGGTGGCCATCATGGCGGACAGGTGTTCCAGCGCCCACAGGGTCATCCGGGCGCGCTTCTCGCCCGCCTGGGCGCGCGGTTCGATCTGGCTGCGGCGCACCGAGATCAGGGCGAACTCGGCGCCGACGAAGAACGCGTTGGTCAGCAGGGTCAGGGCGCCGATGGCGAGCTGCAGGGCGGTCATCGGGCGCC
Organism: Streptomyces sp. NPDC041124; assembly: GCF_055592385.1. Taxonomy (NCBI): domain Bacteria; kingdom Bacillati; phylum Actinomycetota; class Actinomycetes; order Kitasatosporales; family Streptomycetaceae; genus Streptomyces; species Streptomyces sp. NPDC041124. The sequence continues at coordinate 394,849 of NZ_JBVIYR010000006.1, read as the reverse complement.
TTCCAGTGCCTGGGCTAGCGGGGCCGGGGCCGGCTCGGTGACGCGTATGCGGTCGGCGCGGTGGTGCTCGACGTCCAGCACGTCCAGCCGCCAGCCGTCGAGTTCCACCACGTCGCCCTTGACGGGGATGCGGGCCAGGTGGGTGGCGATCAGCCCGGCGACGGTCTCGTACGGGCCGTCCGGCGCGGTGAGCCCGATGCCGGCGAGCCGGTCGAGGCGGACGCTGCCGTCGGCCTCCCAGACGGAGCGTCCGTCCTCGGTGCCCGGGGCGCGCGCCAGGTCGGGCATCTCGAAGGGGTCGTGCTCGTCGCGGACCTCGCCGACGACCTCCTCGACGATGTCCTCCACGGTGGCCACGCCCGCCGTGCCGCCGTACTCGTCGATGACCACGGCCATGGTGCGGTGCGCGCGCATCCGTTCCAGCAGCCGGTCGGCGGGGAGGCTGTCGGGGACCAGGAGGGGCGGGGCGGTCAGCTCGGTGACGGCCGTGCCGGCCCGGCGCTCGGGCTCCAGGGCGAGGACGTCGCGGATGTGGACGGTGCCGACCACCTCGTCGAGGCTGTCGCGGTAGACGGGGAAGCGGGAGAGTCCGGTGGCGTGGCTGAGGGCGGCGGCGTCGGCGGCCGTCGCGTGCACTTCGAGGGCCTTGACGTCGACCCGGGGGGTCATCACGTTCTCGGCCGTCAGCTCGCTCAGGTGCAGGGTGCGGACGAAGAGTTCCGCGGAGTCCGCCTCCAGGGCGCCCTCGGCGGCCGAGCGCCGGGCGAGCGCGCCCAGTTCCTCGGCGGTGCGCGCCGAGGCCAGTTCCTCGGCGGGCTCCAGACCGAGGCGGCGTACGAAGCGGTTGGCGGTGCTGTTGAGGTGCCCGATGAACGGGCCGAAGGCGGCGGTGAACGCGCGCTGGGGTCCGGCGACGACCTTGGCGACCGCGGCGGGCCGGGAGATCGCCCAGTTCTTCGGGACCAGCTCGCCGATCACCATCAGCATCACCGTCGACAGCGCCACGCCCAGCAGGGTCGCCACGGCCTGGGCGGCACCGCCCAGGCCGAGGGAGCGCAGGGGTGCGCGCAACAGCGCGGCGAGGGAGGGCTCGGCGAGCATGCCGATCACCAGTGAGGTGACCGTGATGCCGAGCTGGGCGCCGGACAACTGGAGTGTCAGGCGCCGTACCGCGCGCAGCGCGCCCTCGGCTCCGCGCTCGCCGGCTTCGGCGGCACGCTCCAGTTCACCGCGCTCGACGGTGGTGAGGGAGAACTCGGCCGCGACGAAGACCGCGCAGGCCAGGGTCAGCAGCAGTGCGAGCAGGAGCAGCAGGACCTCGGTCACCGTGCCACCCCCGCTCCCCTGCTGGCCGTACGGCACGGACGGGCGGTGGTGGCACGGCTGCTACTGGGAGGATCACCCATCGGGAGACCGTCGCTCCTTCTCGGACGCGTGGGAGGAATGGTGTGGAAGCAGGATGGCCTGTTTCTACGCCAACTGTAAAGGAGCCGCAAAGTCACAGGTTCGGGTGCCACGCCTGCGCGGCGCCCGGGGCCGCCGCCGGGCGGGGAGGGTGCGGCCCGTGACCGGGGCCGTCGCCGGGCGGACGCCACCGGATGGGAGACGCCCCCGGATGGGGGACGGCCCCGGATGGGAGACGCCCCCGGATGGGGCCCCGCCGAGGAGGGTGGGGTCCGTCCGGAGGGTGTCGGTGAGGCCGGCGAAGAACCGTGCCGGCACCGCGACGAGGACGGGGGCAGCCTCGTCCGGCGGGGCGGCGGACGTCTCAGGTGATCTCCAGCACGTCCTGGACGGGGCGGCGGGGGGTCGCCGGGCCCCGGGGGCCGTAGCCGAGGCGCAGCACCATGTGCACCTGCCCGGTGCCCGACGCCGGGTCGCGGGCCAGCATGCGCAGCGCCCGGTCCTCCAGGGCGTGCGAGGTGAGGGACGTCGCCAGGTCGGCCAGGGTGGCCTCCAGCAGGACGCGTTCCAGTGCCTGTCCGGCCCGCAGCCAGTCGGCGGGGCCCTCGCCGCGGGTGCTCAGCAGGGCCAGGTGGGGGGTGTTCTCGAACGCGGTGGTGCCGCGGTCGGCGACCGTGCGGCGGCCCGCGAAGTCACGGACGGGGGCCCGGCCGTCCCGCTTGCGCGGTCCGAACGCGTACTCGGGGATGCCGTCGACGGCGGTGTCCGCCTCGGCGCCCAGCCGGGTCCAGCGGAGCACGTCCTCGTTGGCGCCGGGGTCCGCGAGATCCCGGCTCTCCGCGTCGTGGACCAGGTCGAGCACCGTCTCGGCGTGCCAGGCACCGGGGAAGAGCAGCGCGGCCCCCTCCTGGGCCGCGGCGTTCTCCAGGGTCGCCCGCACCTCGCCGGGGAGGTCCCTGTCGGCGAAGGGGTGGCGGCTGGTGTGCCGTTGCCGGATCGCGGGGTGCAGTCGGCTCAGCTCCGCGTCCGCGGGGCGGTGCGGGAGCGGGGCGGACAGCCGGACGGCGGCGAGCAACAGGGGGTCGCCTGGGTCGGGCAGGAGGCCGGTGTCCGCGACGAGGTCCGCGTGGGCGGCGGCGACCCGGAGGTTGAACAGGGCGGCACCGCAGCCGATGTGCAGGGCCCGGTCGTCGGGGTCGGAGTGGGGCATGGCCCGTTCGGGGTCGGCGCGCAGCAGCAGGAGGTGTTCCGCGCCGCGGTAGTGGAAGCGCCACGGTTGGGCGTTGTGCATGGACGGTGCCGCGGTCGCCGCGGCGACCAGCGTGGTGACCGTCCTGTCGTCGAGCGGCCGCGAAGCCATGCCGTCCTCCTCACGCAACGGTTGCGGGCCCCGGTACACCGGCGGGTTCCCCTTTCGGTCTCCCGGAACCCGTGAGGCCCGGGGGGCGGGGTGCGGCCGGGCGCACGCCGTCAGCCTTCCACCGCCGCCAGGTCGACGCCGTACAGGGAGCGTCCGCCGACGAGTTCGCGGCCGGTGACGAGTTCGGGCTCGATCCGGACGAAGACCTCGTGCCGTGCGGGCACCCAGGAGACCGGTCCCGTACGGAACAGCCGCTCGCGTTCGGCGGGGTCGGTGACCACGGCGGCGGGGCCGGTGACCACCACGCTCCAGCCGGCCCGCCGGGCCGCGTCGACGTCGTCGGTCTCGAAGGCGACCACCGCGCGGTCGATCGCGTGGGCCAGCGCGGATCCCGCCGCGGTGCGCAGCAGCACGGCACCGTCGTGGCCGAGGACGAAGGTGACCGGCAGCACGGCCGGCATGGCCCGGCGCGTGTAGACGATGCGGCCGACGGGCACGGTGGCCATCAGCCTCAGGGCCTCCTTGCGCCCGAGTTCGCGGAAACCGTCTTCTGGATACATCGGCCAGTCCGTCCGTTTCGTGTCCGGTGCAGCGCTGCTGCGTTACTTCGACCCTGCGGCGGGCGGGCCGCGGAGGTGAGGGCCGACGGTCCCGGCGCGGGTGGCGAACGGCCCGGGATCGCGTCCGCCGGGCGGTACGGGGGCCGAGGGCGGCCTGTTCCGTCCGGGCGGACCGGCCGGCCGGGGTACGGGGGCCGCCGGAGGGCGGCCGTCCCCGTGCTCACCGCACCGCGTGTCTCACAGGTGCGGCACGACGGCCACCGGGCAGCCGGCCTGCTGGAGCAGGGTGTGGGTGACCGGGCCGGTGCGCGGGGCCCTCGGCCGGCCGGTGAGCCGGTGGCCGACGACCAGCAGTTCCGCCGTGGATGCCGCCCGCAGCAGGGCGTCCGCCGGCTTGCCCCGCACCACCGTCTCCAGGACGTCGACGTCGGGGTACTTGTCGCGCCACACGCGGAGCACCGCGGAGACGAAGCCCAGCCATTCCTCCGCCCGCTGGGGGTCGCCGACCAGGCCGACCTCGCCGGGGCCCAGGGTGAGCGGGTCCGGAGCGCGCCAGGCGTGCAGTACCCTCAGCCGCGCCCGGCGCAGGCGGGCCGACTCGAAGGCGAAGTCGATCACCTCGTCGCACGGTTCGGTGACGTCGAGGCCGAGGAGGACGTCGTGCCGTCCGGCGCCGGTCTCCGTGTCGGCGCCCGGCGGTGTCGCGGTGTCCGCCCGTACGAGGACGACGGGGTGCGTGGCCTTGGCCACCACACCGAGTGCGACCGATCCCATGAGGAATCCGCTGATCCGGCCCAGCCCGCGGGAACCGAGCACCAGCGGGTCGGCGTCCCCGGCCGCCTTCACCAGGGCGTCGACGGCCGGTCCCTCGACCTGGGCGTCGCGCAGGCGCACGCCGGGGCTCGCGGCGAGGGCGTGTTCCTCCGCCTGCCGCAGCACCCGCTGGGCCAGGGACCGGCGGGCCGCGCCCGCGATGGGCGCCTCACCGCGCGGGTTCCCCTCGCGCACGTGCAGCAGGTGGAGGGGCCGGCCGCGACGGGTGGCCTCGCGCGCCGCCCACGCGGTGGCGGCCAGGCTCTCGGCTGAACCATCGACTCCGACAACAACGGGCGAAAGCATGACACGCACCTCCGGGACGAGAGCTTCTTCCCCGCTTCCAGCATCGCCGCGCCGACGTCGCCGGCCCAGGGCCCTCAGGGTCGTCCTCCCGGGGCCATCAGGCCCCACGCGGGCGGCCCTCCGGCCGTACGGACGAGAGGTGACGTACATACGTGCGATCCCAACCGGCACGCACGGAAGGCGACTTGAGCCGGTGTGCGGGGACAGGGGCCGGTCGGACCACCTATGCTTCTACGCGTTTGTAGAACGAATGCCGTACGCCCACGGCGGTCGGCACCGTCCTCATGGAACACACGTACGTTTAAGGAGCGGACGCCCTCATGGTGTTCAAACGACTGCTCGGCTCGCTCGGCGTGGGCGGCCCCACCGTCGACACGGTCCTCACCCCGGGCCCGGTCCGGCCCGGCGGGGAACTGACCGGCCAGGTCCACATCAAGGGCGGCGGAACCGCCTTCGACATCGAGCACATCACCCTGGAGCTGGTGGCACGGGTGGAGGCCGAGCACGAGGAGGGCGAGAGCGAAGGCGTCGTCCCCTTCGGCCGGTTCACCGTCGGCGGCGGGTTCCGGCTCGCCGAGGACGAGGAACTCGACGTGCCGTTCGGGGTGACGCTGCCGTGGGAGACGCCCATCACCGAGCTGTACGGACAGCCGCTGGGCATCGTGCTCGGCGTGCGCACCGAGCTGTCGGTGGCGGGCGCCAGAGACAAGGGCGACCTCGACCCGCTGACCGTCGGCGCACTGCCCGTCCAGGAGGAGATCCTCGACGCGTTCGGCCGGCTGGGCTTCGGCTTCCGGTCGGCGGACCTGGAGTACGGGCACATCGGCGGGACCGGGCAGCAGCTGCCCTTCTACCAGGAGATCGAGATCACCCCGTCGCCGGAGCACGCGCACCGGGTGAACGAGATCGAGGTGACCTTCCTCGCCAACCCCGGCGGCATGGAGGTCGTCCTGGAGGCCGACAAGCGCGGTGGCCTCTTCTCCGGCGGCCACGACGCGCTCACCCGGTTCACCGTCGGCCACCACGACTCCCGCGACTGGAACAGCGAGGTCGACGGCTGGGTGCGCCGGCTGATCGGGCAGGGGGAGCACGCCGGACACCACGGCCACGGCGAGCACCACCACGACCCTCACCGGTCCGGCCCCGGCATGGGGACGGTCGTCGCGGCGGGCGCCGCCGGACTGGCCGTCGGTGTCGTCGGCGGCATGGTCGCGGCCGAGGTCGTCGACGAGGTCGGGGACTTCTTCGAGGGTGACGAGGAGGACTGACGGCGGCGGGCGCTTACTTCTACAGTACTGTAGAAGTAAGCCGTGCCCGGAGCCGCCCGCTCCGGGCACCCCCGACACGTACGGAGTCCTCATGGCCCTGTGGGACCGCCTCAAGGATTCTGCGTCCCAGATGCAGACTCAGCTGATGGCCAGGAAGAACGACCTCAAGAGCGGCGCCTTCCGCGACGCGAGCATGGCGATGTGCGCCCTGGTGGCGGCCGCCGACGGCACGGTGGACCCGTCCGAACGGCAGCGCGTGGCCCAGCTCATCGCCACCAACGAGGTGCTGCGGAACTTCCCCGCCGACGACCTGCGCCGCCGCTTCGAGGACAACATCGGCAAGCTCACCGCCGACTTCGCCCTCGGCAGGGTGAGCGTCATGCAGGAGATCGCCAAGGCGAAGAAGAAGCCCGCCGAGGCGCGGGCCGTCATCCAGATCGGCATCGTCATCGGCGGCGCCGACGGCGACTTCGACCAGCGCGAGCAGGCCGTGGTGCGCGAGGCGTGCTACGCCCTCGACCTTCCGCCGCACGAGTTCGACCTCTGACCGGACCGGACCGCGCGGCGGGCCGGCACCGGCTCGCCGCGCCCGCGCACCGGTGCCGCACGGGTCACAGGGGCGTGGCCGCGTACAGGATGAGCGCCATCGTCACGGCGGAGTTCGCGGACGACATGGCGGACATGACGGCCCCCGCGGCCGCGCCCCACGCCGCCAGCCCCACCACGGTGAACAGCGACGGCCAGCGCCGCACGGCCGGGGCGGGGGCGAGCAGGGCCGCCACCCGGCGGGGGACCGGCCCGGCCGCAGCGAGACCCGCCAGTGTGGGCACCGGAGTACCCCGGGACACCAGGGCCGCCCTGCCGATCGCGTGCGCCACGGCCCGGCGGCTGCCGACCCGCTGGGCGGCGTCCTCGTCCGCCCACCGTTCCGCCGTGTACGCCACCGCGGTCCGCAGCGGCCGCAGGAACGGGTTGGCCCGCGCGGCCAACTGGACCGCGAGGAGGAAACGGTGGTGCCGTCCCGCCAGATGGGCCCGCTCGTGCGCGAACAGCGCCCGGCGCTCGGCCGGCCCGAGCCGCTCCAGCAGCCCGGTGGTCACCACCACCCGGTCCCGCCGCCCGCCCGGCAGCGCGTACGCGTACGGCACCCCGTCCGGGAGGACCGCCACCTCCGTCCCGCGCAGCCCGGACAGCGCCCGGTGGGCACGGCGGCGTACCCGGCCGTGCCGCCACAGTGTCCGGCAGCACGCCACCACCACCGCGCACAGGGCGGGGATCGCGGCTTTGCCGACGATCTCGTCGTACGGGACGGCGGCGCGCACCTCGGGGTCGGACCAGCCGTCGGGCAGGGGGTTGCCCGGCAGCTGGGCGGTGCCGACCACCATCACCAGCGCCAGGCACACGGTGCTGCACACCGCCATCACCGCGGCCACCCAGGTCAGCAGCCGGGTCGCGCTCCGCGGGTGCAGATGGTGCTCGGCGAGGCGCGCGATCGGCCAGGCGGTCAGGGGCAGCACCAGCGGCAGAAAGACGAAGACCCCCATGACGGCTCAGTCTTCCCCGTCGCTCTCCGGCCGTTCCAGCAGTTCCCGCAGCAGGCGCTCGTCGGCCGGACCGAGGCCGGTGACGAAACTGGCCAGTACCGCATGCCGGTCGCTCTCGGCGTCCAGCACCTTGCGCATCCGGTGCGCGGCCAGGCCCGCCTGGTCCGACGCGGGCGTCCACGCGAAGGACCGGCCCGCTCGATCGCGGGTGACCGCGCCCTTGGCCAGCAGCCTGGTCAGGATCGTGATGACGGTCGTGTAGGCGAGGTCCGTGCCGAGGCGCTCCTGCACCCATCCGGCCGTCGCCGGGCCGTCCGCCTCCCGCAGCGCCGACAGGACCATCGCCTCCAGCTCGCCCTGCCCCCGCCGCCGGGAACGCTGCCGCTCCTCCGTCACGCCCTGACTCCCTTCCGCCACCGCCGGTTCGCCGGGCAGACATCGTATAGACGCCCTCCCGGAACGCCCGCGCGGCCCACAGGACCCCCCTCCTAATCTACAGTGATGTAGATTCGCGCCCCGGCCCCGGAGAAGGAGCAGGAAACCCCCATGTTCGGACTGAGCGAACTGGCCGTCATCCTCGTCGTCGTCATCGCCGTCCTCGCCGTCAGGAAGGGTCCGGACCTCATCCGCTCGGCGGGCAAGTCGACGCGCATCCTGAAGGCCGAGACCCGCGCGCTGCGGACGCCCGGGCCCGAAGAGGCCGAGCGCCCCGGCGGCACACCGCCGCAGGACGGCAGGCCGTGATCCTGCCCCGGTGAAGCTCCTTCTCCCGTGAGGGCCGGCGGGCCGCTCCGGCGACGACATGAGCGGGCGCGGAGGCGGGCAGGAGGGTCATCGGCGGCGACTCGAACGGCCCCGGGCCGGGCGTCGCCCCGCGTGACCAACGGTGCCGCAAGGCCGATACTGCCCATAGAAGGATCTCCCGCCGTCGGCCGACCCTCTGAGGAGATAGCCGTGAAGATGCTGATCAACGTACCGGAGACCGTGGTGGCGGACGCGCTGCGCGGCATGGCCGCGGCGCACCCCGAGCTGGCGGTGGACGTGGAGAGGCGGGTGATCGCCCGCAAGGACGCCCCGGTGGCCGGGAAGGTGGGCCTGGTGTCCGGCGGAGGTTCCGGACACGAGCCCCTGCACGGCGGCTTCGTGGGTCCCGGGATGCTGTCGGCGGCCTGTCCGGGCGAGGTGTTCACCTCTCCCGTGCCCGACCAGATGGTGCGGGCCGCCGCGGCCGTGGACAGCGGGGCCGGGGTGCTGTTCATCGTGAAGAACTACACCGGTGACGTGCTCAACTTCGACATGGCCGCCGAGCTGGCCGAGGACGAGGGCATCCAGGTCGCGAAGGTCCTGGTCAACGACGACGTGGCGGTGACCGACAGCCTGTACACGGCCGGGCGCCGGGGCACCGGCGCGACGCTGTTCGTGGAGAAGATCGCGGGGGCGGCCGCCGAGGCGGGCCTGCCGCTGGAGCGGGTGGAGGCCATCGCCCGGCAGGTGAACGAGAACTCCCGCAGCTTCGGCGTTGCCCTGAGCGCCTGCACCACCCCGTCCAAGGGCACGCCGACCTTCGATCTGCCCGAGGGGGAGCTGGAGCTGGGCATCGGCATCCACGGCGAGCCGGGCCGGGAGCGGCGTCCGATGATGACGTCCGCCGAGATCGCCGAGGCCGCCCTCGACGCGATCCTGGCCGACATCACCCCACGCAACCCGGTGCTGGTCCTGGTCAACGGCATGGGCGCCACCCCGCTGCTGGAGCTGTACGGCTTCAACGCCGAGGTGCAGCGTGTGCTGGGCGAGCGCGGGGTCCCCGTGGCGCGCGTGCTGGTCGGCAACTACGTCACGTCGCTCGACATGGCGGGTGCCTCGGTCAGCCTGTGCCAGATCGACGAGGAGCTGCTGCGGCTGTGGGACGCCCCGGTGCGCACTCCGGGGCTGCGCTGGGGCATGTGAAGAACGCCGGGTGACGGTTCCGGAGTACCTACCACGCGAGGAGTTCCCGTGCTCGACGCCGACTTCTTCCGCCGTTGGATGACGGCCGCCGCCGCGTCCGTCGACCGCGAGGCGGACCGGCTCACCGCCCTCGACTCGCCGATCGGGGACGCCGATCACGGCACCAACATGCAGCGCGGGTTCCGCGCGGTGCGGGACGCGCTCGACAAGGAGCCGCCCGCCACCCCGGGGGCGGTACTGACCCAGGCAGGGCGCCTGCTCATCTCGACGGTGGGCGGTGCGTCGGGGCCGCTGTACGGGACCCTGCTGCGCCGCGCCGGCAAGACGCTCGGTGACGCCGCCGAGGTGGACGAGCGGCAGCTGGCCGAGGCGCTGCGCGCCGGTACGGACGCGGTGATGCAGCTCGGCGGGGCGGCGCCGGGTGACAAGACGATGATCGACGCGCTGGTGCCCGCGGTGGACGCGCTCGGCGACTCCTTCGCAGCCGCCCGTGACGCGGCTCAGGAGGGGGCCGTCGCGACGACGCCCCTGCAGGCCCGCAAGGGGAGGGCCAGCTATCTGGGGGAGCGCAGCATCGGTCACCAGGACCCGGGGGCGACGTCGTCGGCGCTGCTGATCGCCGCGCTCCTCGACGCCTCGGACACGGAGGCGGGCCGTGAGTGACGACAAGCTGGTGGGAATCGTGCTGGTGTCGCACAGCGCGACGGTCGCCGAGTCGGTGGCGGAGCTGGCGAAGGGCCTGGCGGGCTCCGGCGACACGGTCGCCGTGGCCCCGGCGGGCGGCACGCAGGGCGGGGACCTCGGCACCAGCGCCGAGCTGATAGCGGCCGCGGCCGCCTCGGTCGACCGTGGGGCCGGGGTGGCGGTGCTCACCGATCTGGGGAGCGCGGTGCTCACCGTGAAGACTTTGCTCGCCGAGGGGGACGAACTGCCCGAGCGCACGCGGCTGGTGGACGCGCCGTTCGTCGAGGGGGCGGTGGCCGCGGTGGTCACGGCGTCCACGGGCGCGGACCTGGCCGCGGTGGAGGCGGCGGCCGCGGAGGCCTACACGTACCGCAAGACGTGACGGGGCCGGTGACGGCCGGTCAGTCGCCGCCGTCCACGAACGCGCGGGCCAGCCGCTCCCCCTCGGTGGCCGCGGCCTCGTGGTCCTCGACGGGGGTCACCTCGCTGTCCTTGAACACGATGTAGGTGACCCCCGCGGGGGTGCCGCCGCTGCGCGGGTCCGGGTCGATGCCGAGCGACTCGGCCGCGGCGTGGGAGGCCTCGCCGATGATGCCCGCCGGGCCGGTGTCGCCGACGACCGCGTAACGCACCCGGTCGCGGTACACCAGGGCCGCGACCGACCCGCCGCGCACACCGTGGGACCGGTAGTTCCAGACGGTGCTGGGGGCGGGCACCACGACGTAGGGCAGCTTCTCGGCCTTCAGCGGCCGGCCGTCGGACTGGGCGAAGGCGGTGGAGGCGGAGAAGTGGGGGTCGGTGCGGGCGTTGCAGCGGCTGCCCGGGCGGCCGTCGCAGTCGATGTCCATGTCGGCCTTCCAGAACACGGCCTCGCGGGTGCCGCAGACCGGGACGGTGGCCCGGGCACCCTGGTCCTCGCGGTAGCGGCCGTGGGAGACGGGCGTGCAGGTGCGCACCTTGTCCAGCAGCTCGGCGGCGCTGACCGGGGCCGTGCTCCGCCGGGCGACGGTCTCGGCACGGCGTGCGACGGCGGGGTCCGTACGCCGCGGGGAGTCGGGGTCGGTGCGGGCGGTCGCGGGCCCGGTGCGCCGCGGGGAGAGCGGGCCGGTGTTCCCCGTGGGGACGAGTTGTGGCCGTCCCGGGGTGACGGGTGACATCTGCCGCGGGGCGACGGGGTGCGCGCGCCGTGCCGCCTGTTCGGTGCGGGGCTGGAGCGCGGCCCCGGGGGGCGACGAGGGGGCCAGCAGGGCGACACCGGCCAGGACCAGGGTGAGCGGTGGGACACGGGACACGATCAAGAGGGCCTCTCGTCGGGGACACTGACGCACACACTCGGGCACTTTGCCCCATTTTGTCCGGGTGTGGCGACGTGACAGCCCCGTACGGGCCGGACGGCACACGATCGCGCGGGCGACCTCGCCGGGGACCGGAGCACGGGCGCCTCCCGGCCCGGGCCGCCCACCGTCGGCGCCGGTGCGGGATCCCGCGACGACGGCGATCCGGGCCGGGGGGCGAACCCGCCCGCCATGGCGGGCGGTTCGGCCGGCCCGGGACGCCCGGCACCCGCACCACGTCCACCGCGAGGCCCGACCTCTTGATGCGGCCGCGTCAGAGCGCGCATATTGGTACGGACCAATAGACCGGGTCGTCCCGCGTTCCCCCCAGGGAGGCAGAGTCGTGCGTGGCATTCCCCCAGCCGTGTCCCCGCGTCGCCTCCTCTCGCTCTGCGGGGTCCTCCTGATGGTGGCCTCCTGCCGGGCGGGCGGGTCCGGCGACGCGGGGAGCGAGCGGCCACCCGCCGCGCCCACCGGCGTCACGGCCGAGGCGGGCAGCGCCACCGGCGTGCACGTCATGTGGAACGCCGTCGCCGACTCCGACGCGGAGGTGAGCCGGTACGAGGTGTACCGGGACGCCGTCAAGGTCGCGGACGTGCCCGGTTCGCAGCACATGGTGGACGTCACCGGGCTTCACCCCGCGACCGCCCACGCCTTCACGGTGCGGGTACGGGACACCGACGGCCGCCTCGGTCCACCCAGCCAGGAGGCACGGGCGACGACCCCCGCGGCGGGCGCGGCCGACGACTCCCCGCCCACGCGTCCCGCCGGAACGCGTGGCCGCGCGGCCGGGAGCCGGGCGGCCCAGCTGTCGTGGTCCGCCTCCACGGACGACCGGGACGTGGTGTCGTACGACATCCACCAGGGCGGGACGAAGATCCACAGTGTGGGCGGGGGCCGGACGGCCACTGTCGTCACGGGGCTGCGGCCGGGAACCCGTTACGCGTTCACCGTCCGGGCCAGGGACGCGGCCGGCAACGTCTCCCCGCCCGGCGCCGTCGTCCGCCTCACCACCGCCGGCGGCACGGACGGCGGAGCGGCCACCGCCCCCACCGGATTCCGCGCCACCACCAGCCAGGAGCCCGACGGCGCCCACTACCTCGCCCTGACCTGGGTGCCGCCACGCGTCGACGGGGTGATCACCGAGTACGAGGTGCGCCTGGACGGCCGCACCGCCACCTCGCTCGTCTACGGCGCCGACGCGCCGCGCGACCGGGCGGCCCACCGCTTCTACCTGGGCAGGGATGCGGGAGTCACCCACCGGGTGCGGATCCGGGCGATGCTGCCCGACGGAACCTGGGGCGGCTTCTCCGCCGAGCGCACGGTGACGACCGGCGGGCCCTCCTGAGCCGGCTCCCCGGGACGCCGGGCGGGCACGCGTCACCTGCCCGGATGCGGCCGGAGTGCGCGGCGGTCCCCCTGCCCTTTGGCTTGCCTCGTGGCGGCACGGGCGCTCCCCGACCTCGGCGGCGCAAGGGATGTACCGCCGGCCGTGCCGCCGGAAGGCAGCCCACATGCACCTCTCGAAGCCACTGCTCCGCTCCGGACCCACCGTGGCAGCCGCCGCCGCGCTCGCCCTGTCCCTGGCCGGACCGGCCGCCGCGGCCGGGATCTCGGTGAGCACCACCGGGTCGACGGTCTCGGTCAGCACCACCGCGTGCACCCAGGTCGGCGGTCACTGGGGCACCGCGTCGCTGCTCGGCAGCGGCCAGACCAGCTTCTCGCAGGGCCGTCAGGTGACGCTGACGGGGACGGCCTCCGGCCAGTCCGCCGCCTGGTCGAACGTCGGCGCGGGCACCTACACGGTGATCGTGACGTGCGCCGACGGCAGCACCGCGGGCACCCAGGCCGTCGTCGTCTCCCCCGTGTCCAGCCCTTCGGCCACCCCCAGCGCCTCGCCCACCCGCGGAGTGATGGGCGGCGTCGGCGGCGGATCGACGGACTACGGCACGGTCACCCTGGTGGCGGGCGGTTCACTGATCGGCACCGGTCTGCTCGCCACCGCCTGGTACCTGCGCCGGCGCGTCAGGCCGCGCCACCTCTAGGGCCGGCGCCGGCCGCCATCACGTCCGACGCGCTCCGGTCGGGCGGCCGGCGCCTTCTCGTCCCGCGGCCGGACGGTCACGCCTTCCGCGCCCCCGGCCGCTCCCCCTCGTCCGGCTCCGGCAGACGGTCGAACTCCGAGAGCGCGTGGTCGAGCCACTGGGTCCAGAACGTCTCCAGGTCGATGCCGGCCCGCAGCACCAGATGCCGCAGCCGGTCCTGCGGCCCGTCCTTGCCGGGCGGGAAGTCGCGCCGCTCGATCTCCCGGTATTCCTCCAACTGCAGCCCGTGCAACTCGCGGTGGCGCCGCAGATCGGCCCGGAGCCCTTCGGTGCCGACCACGGCCGCCGCCCTCAGCCGCAGCAGCATCACATCCCGGTGCGGCTTGGGGTCCTGGGACGCGGCGGTCCAGCGGGCCAGTTCGTCCCGGCCCGCCGGGAGCACCTCGTACGCCTTCTTCTGGCCCCGGGCCGGCTGCTCGGACGGCAGGGCCCGGATCAGGCCCTCGGCCTCCAGCTTCCCCAGCTCGCGGTAGATCTGCTGGTGGGTCGCGGACCAGAAGTAGCCGATCGACCTGTCGAACCGGCGGGTCAGCTCCAGCCCCGACGACGGCTTCTCGAGCAGGGCGGTGAGGATCGCGTGCGGGAGTGACATGCGCTCATCCTAGGGACGGGCCGCGCCGCCCCTACAGCGCCGCCGCCAGCTCCGTGCCCTGCTTGATGGCACGCTTGGCGTCCAGTTCGGCGGCCACGTCGGCGCCGCCGATCAGGTGGACGGGGCGTCCGGCGGCCAGGAGCGTCTCGTACAGGTCGCGGCGCGGCTCCTGCCCGGTGCACAGGACGACCGTGTCGACCTCGAGGACGGTGCTCTCGCCGCCGACGGTGACGTGCAGTCCGGCGTCGTCGATGCGGTCGTAGCGCACACCGGGGACCATGGTGACCCCGCGGTGCCTGAGTTCGGTGCGGTGGATCCAGCCGGTGGTCTTGCCGAGCCCGGCGCCGACCTTGGAGGTCTTGCGCTGCAGCAGGTGGACGGTGCGCGGCGGGGCGGGCCGCTCGGGTGCGGCGAGGCCGCCGGGGGCGCGGTAGTCCAGGTCGACGCCCCACTGCCGGAAGTACGTCTCGGGGTTCTCGTGCGCCTTGTCACCGCCGTCGGTGAGGAATTCGGCGACGTCGAAGCCGATGCCGCCCGCGCCGAGGATCGCGACCCGGTCGCCGACGGGGGCGCCGTCACGGAGCACGTCGAGGTAGCCGAGGACGCTCGGGTGGTCGACGCCCGGGATGTCCGGGGTGCGGGGGGTGACGCCCGTGGCGACGACGATCTCGTCGTGTCCGGCCACGTCGTCCGCGGTGACGTGGGTGTCCAGGCGTACGTCGACGGCCAGTTCGGCGAGCCGGGTGCGGTAGTAGCGCAGGGTCTCGTCGAACTCCTGCTTGCCGGGGACCTTGCGCGCCACGTTGAGCTGTCCGCCGATCTCGCTCGCGGCGTCGAACAGGGTGACGTCGTGGCCGCGTTCGGCCGCGCTCACCGCGCAGGCCAGTCCGGCCGGGCCGGCGCCGACGACGGCGACGCGCTTGCGGCGGCGGGTCGGGGAGAGGACCAGTTCGGTCTCGTGGCAGGCGCGCGGGTTGACCAGGCAGGAGGTGATCTGTCCGCTGAAGGTGTGGTCGAGGCAGGCCTGGTTGCAGCCGATGCAGGTGTTGATCGCCTCGGGGCGGCCGTCGGCGGCCTTGGCGACGAAGTCGGGGTCGGCGAGCATCGGGCGGGCCATCGACACCATGTCGGCGGTGCCCTCGGCGAGCAGCTGCTCGGCGAGTTCGGGGGTGTTGATGCGGTTGGTGGTGACGAGCGGGACGGACACCTCGCCCATGAGCCGCTTGGTCACCCAGGTGTAGGCGCCGCGCGGCACGGAGGTGGCGATGGTCGGGATGCGGGCCTCGTGCCAGCCGATGCCGGTGTTGATGAGGGTGGCGCCGGCCTCCTCGACGGCCTTGGCGAGGGTGATCACCTCGTCCAGGGTGGAGCCGCCGGGCACCAGGTCGAGCATGGAGAGCCGGTAGATGACGATGAAGTCCTCGCCGACCGCCTCGCGCACCCGGCGGACGATCTCGACGGGGAAGCGCATGCGGTTCTCGTAGGAGCCGCCCCAGCGGTCGGTGCGGTGGTTGGTCTGCCGGGCGATGAACTCGTTGATCAGGTAGCCCTCGGAGCCCATGATCTCGACACCGTCGTACCCGGCCTGCCGGGCGAGGCGGGCGGCGCGGGCGTAGTCGTCGACGGTGCGCTCGACCTCGGCGTCGGTGAGTTCGCGGGGCGGGAAGGGGCTGATCGGCGCCTGGAGGGGGCTGGGCGCGACCAGGTCGCGGTGGTAGGCGTAGCGGCCGAAGTGCAGGATCTGCATCGCGATGCGCCCGCCCTCGCGGTGCACCGCCTCGGTGACCACCTCGTGCCGCTCGGCCTCGGCGTCGGTGGTGAGCTTGGCGCCGCCCTCGTAGGGCCGTCCCTCGTCGTTGGGGGCGATGCCGCCGGTGACGATGAGGCCCACTCCCCCGCGGGCGCGGGCGGCGTAGAACTCGGCCATGCGGGCGAAGCCGCCCTCGGCCTCTTCCAGGCCTACGTGCATGGAACCCATGAGGACCCGGTTGGGCAGGGTGGTGAAGCCCAGGTCCAGGGGGGTCAGCAGGTGGGGGTAACGGCTCATCGGGCCCTCCGTGCGCGGTGTCGTGCCTGTAGTTGTAAGGCACGCGCAAGCCTTTATGCAACTAGTTGCATAAAGGGTGACGGAGGGCACAGGGGCCCGGGACTCGTCGGTGTGGAGCACCTCCTGCCCCGGTGGGGCGATGGTGAGGGGCGGGCACGGCGTCGCCCGCGGACACGCGCCTCACGTGGAGGTTCGTCGTCGGCGCGCGTGGTCGGCGTGAGGCTCCTCCCCGGCCCGCGGTCACCCGCGCGGTGGCACGCCCGCCATCACCCCGGCACACGCCCCGGGTGGCGTCACCGGCTTTCGAGGCGGACGTGCAGTTCCCGTTCCTGGTCGCCGGAGACCGTGGTGAGATCGTGCACGGTGAACAGCGAGTCGAGGGTGGCGCGGAACCGGTCGATCGCCCAGTAGCCGCCCTGCACGTCGGCGTGGACCGACGAGGTCAGCCGCGCGGGGCGGGCGCCCTCGTGCGCGTCGGCGACGTCGAACGTGCCCAGCCACACCGTGGGCCGGGTCCGGTGGAGCTCCTCGGGCACGTCGTCGGCGCACCGGTCGGACGTGTAGCACGCGCACAGCGCGTCGAAGACGATCCGGGCGTCGTCCTTGCTGCATCCGCTGATCTCGACCGAGACGGACTCAGGGTGCGATTGCCGGCTTTCCATCGTGATCGCTCCTCTCGTGGTCACGCCGCCGTCCCCGCCCCTCACTCAGCAAAGCACCACATGCCGGAGAGCACTACCCGCGCCGCCGTTTCGCGGGCGCCCGCCACGCCGGTGGGAGAAGCTGGAACCGAACGGTACGAGCGGCGGAATTCCGCCCCCGCGCGCGGTAGAACAAAGGAGTGCCGGCACGGTGACGGTGTGCCGGGGAATCGGCGAAGGCGGGGCGTGGGATGAGTGCAGCGGGGTCACTCCCGGCCGGCGATGACCGGCCGGAGCCCGGGCCGGTGCGTCCCAGCGGCCTGCTGGACGTACTGCGTGTGGCCTCGGTGGTACTGGACACCGAGGGGCGCGTCACGCTGTGGAGCCCCCAGGCCGAGGAGCTGTTCGGCTACAGCGCACGGGAGGCGCTGGGCCAGTACGCGGCCCGGATCATGGTGCACGAGGAACACCTGGACCTGGTGGTGAAGCTGTTCGCCGACGTCATGCGCACCGGTCAGAGCTGGGCGGGCGCCTTCCCCATCCGGCGCAAGGACGGCGGCACCCGGCTGGTGGAGTTCCGCAACATGCGGCTGCTGGACGACCGGGGGGACGTGTACGCCCTCGGCCTCGCGGTGGACCAGTCGACCGTGCGCCGCCTCGAGCGCGACGTGGCGCTGACCACCCGGATCGTCGCCCAGTCCCCCATCGGACTGGCCGTCCTGGACTCCGGTCTCCGGTACGTGTCGGTGAACCCGGCGCTGGAGCAGATGAACGGCGTCCCGGCCGATCAGCACCTCGGCCGCACGATCCGGGAGGTGGTGCCGCTGCTCGTGGTGGACGCCATCGAGGACGCCGCCCGTGAGGTGCTGGACACCGGCCGGCCCGCCGTCGACCTGTTCACGACCGGCCGTACCCCCGCCGATCCGGACGAGGACCACGCCTGGTCGGTCTCCCTGTACCGGCTGGAGAACGCGCTCGGGACCGTTCTGGGCGTCGCCATGTCCCTGGTGGACGTCACCGAGCGGTACCGGGCGAACGCCGAGGCCGAGAGCGCGCGGCGGCGGCTCGCCGTGATCGCCGACGCCACCACCCGGATCGGCACCACCCTGGACCTCGACCGTACGGCCGGCGAACTCGCCGGCGTGGCCGTACCGGAACTGGCCGACGCGGCGGCGGTGGACCTGCTGGACGCGGTGGTGCGGGGCCGGCGCAGCACCCTCGGCCCCGCCGAGCCGGCCGTCATGCGGGCGCTCGCGGTCCGCTCGGCGGACGCGGGCGACGTGCTGCCGGCGGCCGACCCGCCGGGCCGGGTGACCCGCTACGCTCCGGACCGGCTGATCACCGAGTGCGTACGCACCGGACTGCCCGTGATGGTTCCGCAGGTGAAGGACGAGGACCTCGCGCGGATCGCCCGTTCCCCCGAGGCGGCCGGGCTGCTGGCGCGGGCCGGCGTCCACTCGTACCTCGCCGTGCCGCTGATCGCCCGCGGGGAGGTGCTCGGCGCCCTCGACCTGATCCGCACGCGCACCCCCCGTTCCTTCGACGAGGACGACCTGCTGCTCGCGCGGGAGCTGGCCTCGCGCGCGGCGGTGCAGATCGACAACGCCCGCTGGTACCAGAACGCCCGCGACACCGCCCTGACCCTGCAGCGCAGTCTGCTGCCGAGCCACCCGCCGGTGACGGGCGGCCTGGAGGTCGCCTCCCGCTACCAGCCGGCCGGTGCCACCAGCGAGGTGGGCGGCGACTGGTTCGACGTGATCCCGCTGGACGACGACAGGACGGCGCTCGTCGTGGGGGACGTGATGGGCAGCGGCATCCCCGCCGCGGCCACGATGGGCCGGCTCCGCACGGCGACCCACACCCTCGCCTCCCTGGGCCTGGATCCGGCCGTGCTGCTGGAGCACCTGGACCGGATCACCGGCGGGCTGGACCAGGCGATCGCCACCTGTGTGTACGCCGTCCACGATCCGCGCGAGCGGCGGTGCACCATCGCCAACGCCGGGCACCTGCCACCGGTCCGGCTCCGGGCCGGCCACGCTCCCGAACTGCTGGATCTGCCCACCGGCGTGCCCCTGGGCGTGGGCGGGGTCGCGTTCTCCACGACCACCGTCGCACTGGAGCCGGGCGACCGGCTGGTGTTCTACACCGACGGTCTCGTCGAGACCCGCCGCGATCCGCTGGACGAGCGCCTCGACCGGCTGCTCGCCCTGCTGGACCGGCCCGGCCACTCCCTCGAGGAGGTCTGCGACCTGCTCCTGCGCACCCTGCACGAGCCCGACAACGTCGACGACGTGGCCTTGCTGATCGCACGCGCGACGACACCGGACGACTGAGCCCGGCTACGTCCTGACGCCGATCACGACATGGGCGTACCGCTCCTCGCAGACGGCCAGCCGGGTGCGCAGACCGGCATGGGTGAAGGCGTCGACGGCGGCGGGAGCCTGCCGGCGGCTGGTCTCCACCAGGAGCCGGCCGCCGGGCGCGAGCCATCCGGGCGCCCCGTCGGCGACCCGTCGCAGCACGTCGAGGCCGTCCGCGCCGCCGTCGAGCGCGACGCGCGGCTCGTGGTCGCGCGCCTCCGGCGGCAGCAGGCCGATGTCGTCACTCGGCACGTAGGGCACGTTCGCCGCGAGGATGTCGACACGGCCCCGCAGCCCGGCGGGGAGCGCCTCGAACAGGTCGCCCTCGTGGACCTGCCCGCCGAGGGCGGCGACGTTGCGGCGGGCGCAGCGGACCGCGGCCGGGTCGATGTCGGCGGCGTGCAGCTCGGCCGTGCGGAGCCCGGCCGCCAGGGCCGCCCCGACGGCGCCCGTGCCGCAGCACAGGTCCACCACCACGGCCGCGCCGGCCGCCCGCGCGAGGGCCTGTTCCACGAGGAACTCGGTGCGTCTGCGGGGGACGAAGACACCCGGTTCCACGGTGATGCGCCGACCGTGGAAGTCCGCCCAGCCGACGACGAGTTCGAGGGGCAGCCCGGCCGCCCGGCGCTCGACCATCGGGGCGATGTCGGCCGGGGTCGGCGCGGCGGCGACGATCAGTTCGGCCTCGTCCTCGGCGAAGACGCACCCGGCGGCGCGGAGTGCCGCCGCGACGCATTCCAGGGACGGAGGGCCGGGCGCGGCTGCCGGAGGGAGGGGGAGGCGCGGGGAGGGTTCGGACGGTGTGCGCGGTGTGTGAGGCACGTGCCTTTGGCCTTTCGGGAGCCGAAGGGCGCTCCCGCGGTCACCCGCTGTCGGTGAACCGCGTCACTTCGAGGGGGGAGCACCCGATCTGACAAGCGGTGATGGGTCCCACCTCCTTCGGCCTCCCGGCCGGGTCGATCCACAGCCGGACGGACACACTACCGGACGGTCCCCTCTCCGTACGGTGCGATCGGCCTGGCGGCGGACGGGCCGCGGTCACCGCGTACCGTTGAACACAGAAACTCTTGAGCACCAGCCGTAACGGAAAACACCGATCACGTGAACATCACCCGAGGCTTCACCGGCCGCCCCCGTGCGGACCGTCCCGGACTGCCGCCCGGTCAGTACGACGCGGGCGAGGACTGGCCCGTCCTCTCGGCCGAGGTCACACCCGACCTCGCGCCGGCCGACTGGACCTTCCGGATCGACGGGCTGGTGGCGCAGCCCCGCACCTGGGACTGGGACGAGGCGCACGCGCTGCCCGCCTCGGCGTACGAGGGCGACATCCACTGTGTGACCGGCTGGTCGAAGTTCGGCGTGCGGTTCGGCGGTGTCTCGCTGGACGCGTTCCTGGACGCGGTCCGGCCCGATGACGCGGCGACCCATGTGGTGGCGTACGCGCACACCGGTTACACGGCCAACCTGCCCCTCGCCGACGTGACCGGCGGCCGGGCGTGGATCGCCTGGGAGTACGGCGGACGGCCGCTCCCCGCCGAACACGGCGGCCCGGCGCGGCTGGTGGTGCCGCACCTGTACTTCTGGAAGAGCGTCAAGTGGCTCGCGGGGCTGCGGCTCCTGGACCACGACGAACCCGGCTTCTGGGAGGGCAACGGGTACCACCCGCGGGGCAACCCCTGGGAGGAGCAGAGGTACTCCGGTGACTGAACGGACGACGGAGGCAGCGGGGACGACGGGAGCGTCGGGGACGACGGGGGCGGTGCCGGGTGCCGCCGAGCGGTTCACCCCGCCGACGCGGTTCGCCGTGCCCGGCCGCATCGCCGTGAGCCCTCAGGACGCCTCGGCATGGCGGACCGCCACCCTGACCGGGATCCGCCCCGAGACCCCGCGCGTGTCCACCTTCCGGTTCGCCGTGCCCGGCTGGCCGGGGCACCTCCCCGGTCAGCACCTGATGCTGCGGCTCACCGCCGGGGACGGGTACGTGGCCCAGCGCCACTACTCGATCGCGTCCGCGCCGGACGACTCCGGGCACATCGAGCTGACGCTGGACCACGTCGAGGACGGCGAGGTCTCGGGCTGGTTCCACACGGTGGCCCGCCCCGGTGACCGGGTCGAGGTGCGGGGCCCGCTCAGCGGCTTCTTCGCCTGGCCGGCCGACCGGCCCGCGCTGCTGGTGGGCGCGGGCTCCGGCGTGGTCCCGCTGTGGTCGATGGTGCGGTTCCACCGGTCGCTCGACCTGAGGATGCCGCTTCGGCTGCTGGTCTCGGCGCGCAGTCCCGAGGACCTGATCTACGCGCGCGAGATGAGTACGGAGACCACACCGGTGTTCACGCGGAGCGCGCCGGAGGGCGTGGCCGTGGGACGCATGACGGCCGCCCATGTGGCGCCCTTCATGGCGAGGCAGCCCCCCACGGGGTGGGAGGCCTATGTGTGCGGCTCCAACTCCTTCGTCGAGCACGCCTCCCGGCTGCTGGTGGCGGCCGGTCAGCCCGTGGAGCGGATCCGGATCGAGCGCTTCGGCTGAACGCCGGTGCCGCGCACCCTCCGGCGCGGTGACGGCCGGTCCTCCTTCGACGCGGGCGCGCGGCACGTCCACGACGGGCACGACACCCGTGAGCAATCGCTTTCTGCCGCTTTCACCTGTGGTTTTCCTGGAACCCTCTGGCGGGTCCGGGGATGATCCACGTACGGTGTCCTCGCTTTGCACTGTCTCTTCACGAAGGCGGTCCCGATGGCCCTGTTCGACCTCCCCCTCGACGAACTGCGCGCGTACCGCAGCGAGTCCACGGCGCCCGAGGACTTCGACGCGTTCTGGTCCAAGACGCTCGACGAGGCGCGGGAGCACGACCTGGACGCGCGTTTCGAGCCGGTCGACACCGGACTGTCCACGGTGCAGGTGTTCGACGTGACGTTCGCCGGGTTCGGCGGTCATCCCGTGAAGGGCTGGCTGACGCTGCCCGCCCGGGCGGACGCCCCGCTGCCGCTGGTGGTCGAGTTCATCGGGTACGGCGGCGGCCGCGGCCTCCCGCACGAACACCTGCTGTGGGCGTCCACGGGCCGGGCGCACTTCGTGATGGACACCCGCGGACAGGGCAGCGCCTGGGGCGCGGGCGGCGGCACGGCCGACCCGGTGGGCGGCGCCCCGGCCTACCCCGGGTTCATGACCCGCGGCATCGACGCGCCCGCGAACTACTACTACCGCCGGGTGTTCACCGACGCGGTCCGCGCGGTGGAGGCGGCACGGTCGCATCCGCTGACCGACGCGAGCCGTACCGTGGCCGTCGGCTCCAGCCAGGGCGGCGGCATCACCCTCGCGGTGGGCGGCCTGGTGCCCGACCTGGCGGGTGTCGCGCCCGACGTGCCGTTCCTGTGCGACTTCCCCCGCGCGACGACGCTCACCGACCGGCATCCCTACCGGGAGATAGGCCTGTACCTGAAGACGCACCGCGGCCGCTTCGACGACGTCCTGCGCACCCTGTCCTACTTCGACGCCGTGCACTTCGCCGCCCGCGGCAGCGCCCCCGCGCTGTTCTCGGCGGCCCTGGAGGACCAGACCTGCCCGCCCTCGACGGTGTTCGCGGCGTTCCACGCCTGGGCGCACGAGGACAAGGCCATCGAGGTGTACGACTTCAACGACCACGAGGGCGGCGGGCCGTACCACGAGGCGGCCAAGCTGCGCTGGATGCGCTCGTACATCTGACGGGCCGTCGAGGGGTCGCCCGCGGTCCGGCCGGTCGCACGGTTCCGGCGGGACCGCACCGCCGGGCGGGCCTCACCCGAGGGGTGCGGACCGGTACGCGCGCCCGCTCGGGATCGTGAGGGAACTCGACCGCCCTCCCCGCTCCACGAGTGCACGACGAAAGCGGCCGCCCGGACCGGCCTGCGCGGCACCCCGCGGCCGTCGGGCACCCGCTACCCGGCCACCCGTTCCGCGACCGCCAACCGCACCTTCGGACTGCCGTCCGCCCGCCGCCCGAACTCGGCAAGGGGCCAGAACCGCACCTCGAATCCGGCCCGGACGAGCTCCCGCCACATCTCGCCGAAGCGGAAAGTCCGGTAGTACATGACGAACGGCGGTCGCCACAGAGCGTTCCGCACCCGCATCACCGCGTCGAACCCCCACAGCAGCCCGTACGTGTACGAGCCCGGCCGCGGCGGCGCGACCACGGGGAAGACGAAGCGCCCGCCCGGCCGCAGCACCGAGTGGACCTGCCCGAACAGCCCCGGCAGCTCGCGCGGCAGGAAGTGCCCGAACGCCCCGAAACTCGTCACGAGATCGAAGTCCGGGCCGAACGGCAGATCCCGTGCGTCCGCCCGCACCCAGGTGACCTCAGGCCCCGGCGGCCGCGTGCGGGCCCGCGCCACGTCCAGCATGCCGGCGCTGAAATCCACGCCCGTGACGCTCTCCCCGCACACCTGCCTCAGCACATCCACACCCGCACCGGTGCCGCAGCACAGGTCGAGCCCGGTGTCGAACGGCCCCGCCCGCCGCAGCGCCGTCACCGTCGCGTCGAGGACCGGGTCCGGCGTGCGGAAGGGGGTGTGGTCGAACTTCGGCGCGAGGAGGTCGTAGCCGCGTTCCACGGACGACAGCGCCTGGACGGCGAGTTCACGCAGGCGGGGGCCTTCGGGGCTGAACATCGGTTCAGCCTAGAGGAGGCCCGCCCCCGAAGGGGTCTCCGGCGCCGACGCGCCCGGTGGTGCACGATCGGGACGGGCTGGTCGGTCTCGAAACCCTGCTCGGGCGGATGCGGGAGACTCCCGACAACGCGTCGTTCCTGCGGCGGTGCGGGCCGACCCTGCCCGGCGGCTGACCGCGCCCAGGTGTGGCATCCGGGTGCTCGGCGGCGCTCTCCGGCCGGGGCACCGCGGTGTTCCGGGGGGCCGTTCCTACGTTTGCGGTATGACTATCGGATTTGCTTCACGGGTGGCGGTGCCGACCTGCGCGCTCTGCACGACGGGCCTGCTGGTGCTGGCACCGGCCGCGGACGCCACCGGTGCGGGCGTGGATCCCGGGCCCCGGGCGACCGCCGCGGCCGCCTCGCTGTTGTACCGGCCCGGCACGCATGTCCGCCCGCACCCCGGAACGCCCGAGGTCCCGGACCTGTCCGCCCGCTCGTGGCTGATCGCCGACGCCCGCACCGGAGAGGTGCTGGCGGCACACGACGCGCACCGCAGACTGCCCCCCGCCAGCACCCTCAAGACCCTGTTCGCCCTCACCGTGCTGCCGGCCCTGCCGTCCGGCATCCGGCACCGGGTCGGCGCGGAGGAACTGAAGGGTGTCGGCCCGGGCAGCAGTCTCGTCGGCGTCGCGGAGAACCGGACCTACCGGGTGGCCGACCTGTGGAACGGGGTCTTCCTCAGCTCCGGCAACGACGCCGTGCGCGTGCTGGCCTCGCTGACCGGCGGCTGGCGGGACACCGCCGAGCGGATGCAGGCCAAGGCCCGCGCGCTGGGCGCCCGCGACACCCGGGTGAAGTCACCCGACGGCTACGACGCTCCCGGACAGGTGTCGTCCGCCTTCGACCTGGCCGTGTTCGGCCGGGCCGGACTGCGCAACCCCGAGTTCGCCCGGTACTGCGCCCTGCGAGAGGCACGGTTCCCGGGACGCGGCGGCGGCTCGTACGGGATCGTCAACACCAACCGGCTGCTCACCGGCGCGGACGGTGTCGCACCCTACCGGGGTCTGATCGGGATCAAGAACGGCTACACCAGCGACGCCGGGAACACGCTCGTGGCCGCCGCGCGGCGCGACGGGCGCACCCTCGTGGCGACGGTCATGAACCCCCGCGCGGGCGGCGGGTACGCGGTGTACGAGGAGACGCGCTCGCTGCTGGACTGGGGATTCGAGGCGGCCGGGCGGGTCGACCCGGTGGGCTCGCTGGACGCCCTGCGGACCGGACCGCTGCGGGGACCGGAGGCGGAGTCCGCTGCGGTGCCGGCCGCCCGGCGGGAGGGCGGGCCGGGTCGCCCGGTGTCGTGGACGATCGCCGGAGCCGCGCTGCTGGGCGGTGCCGGGACGGCGCTGTTCCTGCGGCTCAGATGGGGCCCGGTGCCGACGGACTGACCGCGGGGCGCCGGTCAGAAGACGGACAGACCAGTGAGGGTCGTGAAGCGGTCCAGGGCGGCGACGCCCGACACCGAGTTGCCCCGCTCGTCCAGTCCCGGCCCCCACACGCACAGGGTGCAGCGGCCCGGGACGACGGCGATGATCCCGCCGCCGACCCCGCTCTTGCCGGGCAGGCCCACCCGGTAGGCGAAGTCGCCGGCCGCGTCGTACGTCCCGCAGGTCAGCATCACGGCGTTGACCTGTTTGGCCTGGCTGCGGCTGAGCAGCCGGCTGCCGTCGGCGCGGATGCCGTGCCGGGCGAGGAACCCGGTCGCCAGGGCCAGGTCGGCGCAGGAGGCGGCGACGGAGCACTGCCGGAAGTACTGGTCGAGCAGGACCGGCACCGGGTTGTCGATGTTGCCGTAGGAAGCCATGAAGTGGGCGAGGGCGGCGTTCCGGTCGCCGTGGGCGTCCTCGGAGGCGGCCACGTCCAGGTCGAAGGCGAGCCCGGGGTTGCCGCTCTCCGTGCGCAGGAAGGTCAGCAGCTCACCGGCCGCGTCACCGGTACGGGTGTGCAGCCGGTCGGTGACGACGAGGGCACCCGCGTTGATGAACGGATTGCGCGGGATGCCGCCCTCGTACTCCAGCTGCACCAGGGAGTTGAAGGGGTTGCCCGAGGGTTCGCGGCCCACGTGCTCCCACAGGGCGTCGCCCTCCCGGGCCAGGTCCAGGGCGAGGGTGAACACCTTGGTGACGGACTGCGCCGAGAAGGGCGTGCGCCAGTCCCCCACCCCGTACACCGTGCCGTCCGGCTCGGCGACCGCCATGCCGAAGCGCCGGGGATCGCAGGCCGCGAGCGCCGGGATGTAGTCGGCGGGACGGCCCCGGCCGGGCGTCCGCCCGATCTCCTCGGCGATGCGCTCCAGGACCGGCTGAAAGGTCGTCGACGATGTCATGACCGCCATTGTTCAGGACGCGTCCGGTGCCACCGCGGCGACGAGCGGGAGTTCACGCGCAGGCGGACGCCGTCACCGGATCGAGCGCCTGCACCGGGCGCACCTCGCCGACCGGCCGCCCGCCCCCGAGGAGCGGCTCGCCGGCGAACGCCGCGAGCGACGCGGCGTCCACGCCCGCGAGCGCCAGCGCCCCCGCGGTCACGGGGACGCGCGCCCGGGCCGCACCGTCGGCGATCTTCACGGCGACGGCGCGGCCGTCGGGCAGAGCGGCGACCTGCACGCCCTCGAAGCCGTCCTTGGCGAGCAGTCCGGGGACGGCCCGCATCAGCGCGGCCACGTCCCGGCCGGAGCCGGAGGCCATCTCGGCGTGTTCGCGCATCGCGTCGGCGACGCGGGCCCCGGGGGTGCCGGGCGCGGCGGTGGCGAGCCGGGCGGCGGCGACGGCCAGGCCCCGCAGGGAGACCGCGAACAGGGGCGCGCCGCAGCCGTCCACGGTGACCGTGGCGACGCGCTGCCCGGTGAGTTCCTCGACGACCTCGGCGATCGCCTGCTGGAGGGGGTGGGCGGGGTCGAGGTAGTCGTCGAGGGACCAGCCGTTCAGCCGGGCGGTGTACAGCATGGCGGCGTGCTTGCCGGAGCAGTTCTGGGCGAGCCGGGAGGGCGGGTGGCCCTCGCGCACCCAGGTGTCCCGGACGGCCGGGTCGAACGGCAGGTCGGGGACGTTGCGGAGGTGGTCCTCGGTCAGCCCGGCCCGTTCCAGGATGCGCCGGGTGCCGGCCAGGTGGCGTTGTTCGCCCGAGTGGCTGGCCGCGGCGAGCGACAGCAGCGCGCCGTCG
This sequence comes from Streptomyces sp. NPDC041124, assembly GCF_055592385.1. Lineage (NCBI taxonomy): Bacteria > Bacillati > Actinomycetota > Actinomycetes > Kitasatosporales > Streptomycetaceae > Streptomyces > Streptomyces sp. NPDC041124. Next base: position 368,043 of record NZ_JBVIYR010000006.1, on the reverse strand, counting down.
AGGGGGAGCCCGGCGCGGACCATGGCCACCGCCTGGAGGGGCTTGAGCGCGGAGCGCGGGTAGCAGGCCGCCTCGGTGTCGCCGAGCTCGAAGCGGACGTCGCCGTCGGTGTCGAGGACGACGACGGAACCGTGGTGGACGCCTTCGACGACCCCGCCGCGTATCAGGTGGGCGACGGGGGCGTGCAGGGGTTCGCGGATCGGGGGCGGGTCCGCGGGGAGGCTGCTGTGCATCACACTGCCTGGGTTCGGTCGGGGTGCGGGGGGCGCACGATGTCGGTGAGGGTGGTCTCGACACGGTCGAGATGGTGGGTCATGGCGGCCACGGCGTCCCGCTCGGAGCCGCCGGCCAGTGCGTCGAGGATCGCCCGGTGCTCGCGGTCGGACTGTTCCCGGCGGTCGCCGAGTTCGTTGAGGAACGCGGACTGGCGGGCCAGCGCGTCCCGGATCTCCTCGATGACCCGCCGGAACACCGGGTTCTGGGCGGCCTCGGCGACGGCGAGGTGGAACAGGGCGTCCATGGCCACCCACACGGTGGTGTCGCTCTCCCGCTCCATCCGGTCCAGGAGATGCGTCATCCGGTCCAGGTTCTCCGGGGTGCGCCGCCGGGCGGCGTACCCGGCGACCGGGATCTCGACGTGCCGGCGCACCTCCATCAGGTCGCGGGCCGCGTAGTCGCCGAAGGTGGGGTCCTCCACGGTGTCGGCCACGACGAAGGTGCCCCTGCCGGTCCTGGAGACGGTCAGGCCCATCGTCTGCAGGGCCCGCAGGGACTCGCGCAGCACGGGCCGGGACACCTCGAGGGTGCGGCACAGCTCCGCCTCGGAGGGCAGCTTGTCACCGATCGCGTACTCGCCGCGTTCTATGGCCGCGCGGAGGTGGGCCAGCACCGCCTCCGTCGCGCTGACGCGCCGCGGGCCCGCACCACCTGTCTGGCTGTCTGACAGGTTCACGAAGCGATCGTGCGGGGCGGCGCCGAGCGCTGTCAAGGCGGGGCGGGGCGAGGCGGGCCACACTCCGGCAGGGTGCGCGCTCCGCGGGAGGCCATGACCACAGCGGCGCTCCGCGGGACGTCACGCTCACAGCGGCTCCGCGGGAGGTCATGACCACAGGGTCTCGCCCAGGGCCACGCCCGCGAAGGCCGCGGCCAGGCCGGCCGTCGTGTTCGCCGCGACGTTCAGCGCCGCGTAGCCGCGGGCGCCGGTCTCGGTCAGGCGGAGGGTCTCGTAGGAGAAGGTGGAGTAGGTGGTCAGGGCGCCGCACAGACCGGTCCCGAGCAGCAGGCGGAGCTCCTGGCCGGCGGCGCCCGCGGTGGCCGCTCCGGTGACCAGGCCCAGTATCAGGGAGCCGGTGACGTTGACGGTGAGGGTTCCCCAGGGGAACACCGAGTCGTGCCGGGACTGCACCGCGCGGTCGGTGAGGTACCGCAGTGGGGCGCCGGCCATGGCGCCCAGCACCACGTACAGCCAGTTCATCGTGTCCCTTCGTCCCACCGGGCGGCGGACGGGCGGCGGACGGCCTCGCAGCGGTCGAGGAGGACCAGTCCGTCGGGGACCAGCGTGTCGAGCTCCGGGAGGAAGGCCCGTACGCGTTCCTCGGTGTCGACGACGACGACCGCCACCGGCAGCTCGTCGCCGAGGGACAGCAGCCGGGAGGTGTGCACGACGGAGGACGCGCCGAAGCCCTCGACGCCGCGGAAGGCACTGGCACCGGCGAGTCCCGCCGCGTGCGCCCGGTGGACGATCTCCGAGTACAGGGGCCGGTGCCGCCACGTGTCGTTCTCTCCGACGAACACGGTCAGGCGCGTCACGGTGCCGGTCGGTCGTGTCATGGGTGCCTCCTGGTGAGAACACGGCGGGTCGCCGCGGTGGCCGTCCAGACGGCGGCGAGGGCGATGACCGGAGTCGCGACGAGAGCGGCCGGTCCCGCCGCCGCATGGCCGCCGTCCAGCAGGGCGCGGACGTCCACGGCGTACGTCGAGAAGGTGGTGAACCCGCCGAGGACACCGGTGCCGAGGAACGGGCGGACCAGGGGGTGCGCGGTGCGGACCTCGGTGACGATCACCATGAGGACGCCGATGGCGGCGCAGCCGGCGACGTTGACCCAGAGGACGGTCCAGGGGAAGGCGCCCGTCGGCGTCGGCCACCCGAGGGTGGCCGCGTAGCGGGCCGCGGCTCCCGCCGCCCCGCCGAGGGCGACCGCGGCCACCACGGGGGCCTGGGCACGCGTGCCGGGCCGGGCCCGGGGGCCCTCGGTTTCCGGGGCTGTCACCGTCGTACGTCTCCCACTCGCTCGGGATCAGCGTAACGGGGGCGGGGGACCCGGGCATGCGGCCGGGTGCGCTGCCGGCCCTTGCCGAAGACCTGAGCGGCCTGCGCGATGCGCGTCTCGTCGCGCCGGTGGCGCAGCCGGTCGGCGGAAGGGCTCAGCAGACCGAGGGCGGTGAGGAGCCGGAGGCGGGTCAGGGCGGCCGGGCGGGGTACGCCGCCTCTCGTGGCGATGTCGTCCGCGGTGAGACCGGGCTCGGCGCCGGCGGGCTCGCTCAGCCGTGCCCGGATGCGCGGCCGTGTCCCGTCGACGGGACTCCACAGCTTCTCGCACACCTCCGTGCCGGACTTCGTCCTCCGGTGCCCCACCACTGTCCCGCGACCCCGGTGTCCCGGACCGCAGGTACCTTGCCCGGAACCCGACGTCCCCGCGGTACGGGGCCGTTCCGCCGCCGGCGTGCGGTGGCGGCGGGGAGTCGGGGCGGGGTGCGGCGGCCCCTCCCCCGGATCGTCCGGGGCAGGGACCGCGGGGGTGTCACCTGTGGCGGAACCAGGCCGTCGCGGGCAGTACGCGGTCGTCGTAGCCGAAGAGCGCCTGGTTCTCCCAGCCGTTGCCGGAGGCCGGGTCGGCCGGGTCCCAGCCGTTGCCGTCGCGGGCGGTCCAGGTGGCCTCCCAGTAGAAGACGCCCAGGCCGCGTCCGCCCGGGACGGCCTCCACGATGCTCGCCACGTCGTTCATCCAGCGGGTCTGGCCGGTGGTGGACGCCGGGTAGCCGGGGACGAGTTCACCGTCGAGGTCGATGATGTTCTCGAGGCCGTCCTCGCTGTCCAGGCGGAACGGGTAGGCCGTCTCGGCGACGAAGACGGGCTTGCCGTAGCGGGCGGCGGTGTCGTCCAGGGTCGTCTGGAAGTCGTGCAGGGTGCCGTGCCAGTAGCCGTAGTAGGACAGGCCGATGGCGTCGAACTTCACGCCGTGGGAGACCGCGTTGTCGAACCACCAGCGGGTGCCGTCGAGGTCACCGCCCTCGGCGAGGTGCAGCGCGGCGACCGTGGACGGGCTGACGGCCTTGACCGCGTCGTAGCCGGAGTTGAGCAGTCCGGCGAGCTGGGTCCAGTTGCCGGTCGAGCCCTCGTTCCACAGCATGCCGCCGTTGATCTCGTTGCCCACCTGCACCATGTCGGCGGTGGTGCCCTGCGCCTTGAGGGCATCGAGCACGTCGTACGTGTGGTCGTACACGTCCTTCTTCAGCTGCCCGTAGCCGTGTCCGGACCAGGCGGCGGGCTTGTACTGCTTGCCCGGGTCGGCCCAGGTGTCGGAGTAGTGGAAGTCGACCAGCAGCTTCATGCCCCGCGCCTTGATCCGCTCGGCCATGGCCAGGACGTGCGTCTTGTCGTTGTAGCCGTCGGCCGGGTTCACCCAGACCTTCAGGCGGGCGTAGTTCATGCCCGCGGACCGCAGGATCGCGACCGGGTCCCCGGCGGAGCCGGACGCGGTGCGGTAGACGCCTCCGTGGGCCTCGCTCTTGGGCAGCGAGGAGATGTCGGCGCCCTTGACGGACAGGCCCGAGGTGCCGCGGGCGAAGGTCAGGTCGTCGACGTTGATCCAGTTGCCGGCGCGTGCGTCGCTGCGGACGCTGATCGTGCACTGGTTGTTCGTCACCCGGACCGGCACGACGATCCGTATCCAGCCGGAGTCGGACACCGGCAGGTCGGTGCGCTGCTCGGCGCCGCCGCAGTTCTTCAGGGCGAGGTACGCGGAGTTCTGGCCGCCGCCGGAGCGGACCCAGGCGGTGAGCCGGTAGTCGCCGTTGGTCAGGCCCGACAGGTACTGGTACGTCTCCACCGTGTAGGCGGAGGACGACCAGTGGGAGAGGCGGTGGCCGCCGTCGCGGCCGCCGGACTCCGTGTACGAGGCGGCCGTGTCGCCGTACTCGGACCAGCCGGCCGGGGTGGCGCTGCCCGAACCGCCGCTCTCGAAGCCGCCGTTGGTGAGGGTGCTCGCGGCCGTCGCGGTCTGGGCCGGCAGGGCCGTGAGGGCGAGCCCGGCCACGAGCGGCGGCAGCAGGGCGCGGAGTGTGCGTCTGGGATGGAACATGGGCGTTCGTCGTCCCTTCGACGTGGGGTGGTGGGGGTGTCCAGGCCCCCGGGGAGGGGCTGGGGACTGGGGCCCCTCCGCCCGCGGCCGGTGTGCTCTCGCGGACGGAGGGGAGTCGCTGCTCAGCCGTCGAGTCGGACGACCCGGACGGCTCCGGCCGGGACCGGGAGGCGGCCCGCGGCGCGTTCACCGGTCAGCAGCTCGGTGCCGGGCGTGTCCAGCGGCACCTCGGTGTCGGCGGGGGTGTGGTTGATGGCGAAGAGGAAGGTGCCCGACTCCCCCGTGCGGCGCACCACTTCGACGTCGCGGGGCAGGCCGGTGCGCGGGGCGGTCCGGGCGTCCTCGGCGGCCCGGCCGAGGAGGGCGGCGAGGCCTTCGGCGCCGAGACGGGTGGAGACGTACCAGGCGGTGCCCTCGCCGAGGCGGTGCCGGGTGACGGCGGGACGGCCGGCGGTGAGGCCGTCGGCGTACGTCCACACGGTCTCGGCGCCCCGGGGCACCACGAACTCCGTCCAGACGTCGGCTTCGAGTTCCGCGCCGTCGGGGCCGGTGAGGCGTACCCGCTCGTCCCGCAGCAGGGGGGAGAACTCCTCGACGGTGAGTCCGAGGACGTCGCGCAGGGCGCCCGGGTAGGGGCCTTCGTGCACGGCGTCGTGGGCGTCGACGATGCCGGAGAAGTACGACACGACGAGGGTGCCGCCGCCTTCGACGTACTGCCTGAGGTTGTTCCCGGCCGCCTCCGTCATCAGGTACAGGGCCGGTACGACGACGAGGGGATACCCCGACAGGTCGGCTTCGGGGTGGGCGAAGTCGACGGTGAGGTGGTGGTCGTACAGCGCCTCGTAGTAGGCGTCGGCGCGTTCGCGGGCGTCGTGGTCCTCGCTGGGGCGCCAGTCGAGGTTCTGCGCCCACCAGGACTGCCAGTCCCACAGCACGGCCGCGTCGGCCTCGGTGCGGGTGCCCCGGATCGACGCCAACGACTCGATGGCCGCACCGAGTTCCGTCACCTCACGGAAGACGCGGGTCTCGGTGCCGCCGTGCGGCAGCATCGCGGAGTGGAACTTCTCGGCGCCGCGCCGGGACTGGCGCCACTGGAAGAACATCGCTCCGTCGGAGCCGCGGGCCACGTGGGCGAGGGAGTTGCGGGCCATCTGCCCGGGCGCCTTCGCGGGGTTGCGGGGCTGCCAGTTGACGCCCGAGGTGGAGTGCTCGAGCAGCAGCCAGGGGGCGCCGCCGCCGACGGAGCGGGTCAGGTCGGCGGCCATGGCGAGGTTGACGTGGGTGCGGCGGCCGTCGGTGATCAGGTAGTGGTCGTTGGTGACGAGGTCCACCTCCCGGCCCCAGGCCCAGTAGTCGACGGAGTCGCACTGGCTGAGGGCGGTCATGAAGTTGGTGGTCACCGGGACGCCGGGGGTCAGGCGGTGCAGGATGTCCCGCTCGGCGGTGAAGTTCTCCCGCATCGTGGCGTCGGCGAACCGGCGGTAGTCCAGCGCCTGGGCGGGGTTGCCGACCGTGGGGGTCGCGCGCGGCGGGTTGATCTCCTCGAACGAGGCGTAGCGCTGCCCCCAGAAGGCCGTCCCCCATGCCTCGTTGACGGCGTCGACGGTGCCGTGCACCGTCGCCAGCCAGCGGCGGAAGTGCGCGGCGCAGGAGTCGCAGTAGCAGGCCGAGACGGGGACGCCGTACTCGTTGTGGACGTGCCACATCGCGAGCGCGGGATGGTCGCCGTAGCGTTCGGCGAGCCGGGTGGTGATGTTCGCGGCGGCGGCCCGGTAGTCGGCGTTGCTGTGGCAGATGGCGCCGCGGGAGCCGAACGCCAGGCGCACGCCGTCCGCGGTGACCGGCAGCGCGTCGGGATGGGCGCGGTAGAACCAGGCGGGGGGCACCACGGTGGGCGTGCCCAGGTCGACGCGGATGCCGCTCGCGTGCAGCAGGTCCAGGCTGCGGTCGAGCCAGCCGAAGTCGTACACGCCGGGCGAGGGTTCCAGCAGGGCCCAGGAGAAGATCCCGGCGCTCACCATGGTGACGCCGGCCTCCCGCATCAGCCGGACGTCCTCCTCCCAGACGGTCTCCGGCCACTGCTCGGGGTTGTAATCCCCACCGAACGCGAGCCCGGTGAGGCCCCTGGGGGTGGTCTCCGGCATGGATTCTCTCCCGATGAGTCGATGTTTTGAGAACGTGCACACACGTCTTCGGCAGTGCGAAGCCAACATAACCGCACAGCAACAACCATTGACAAGTGTCCGTTGTGTTTCTCTACTGTGAACGCTCACAGAAGCATGGCTGGTCTTCGCATCATGCGGAGGCCCCAGGTCAGGGGAGAGATCCATGCCGTACACGAAGCATCGTCGCCTCGTGAGTTCCGCCGTCGCCGTCGCCCTCGGCGCCTCCGCACTCGCCGCCTGCGGCTCGTCGTCCGACGACGACGGCGGGGCCCGGTCGGGTCCGGTGTCACTGACGTACTGGACCTGGACGCCCGGCATGGACAAGGTCGTGGACCTGTGGAACAAGGGGCCGGGCAAGAAGGAGCAGATCACGGTCACGGTGAAGAAGCAGGCGTCCGGCGACACGCTGGTCACCAAGATCCTCACCGCGCACAAGGCCGGCAAGGCGCCCGATCTGGTGCAGGCGGAGTACCAGGCGCTGCCCACCCTGGTCAGCAACGACGCGCTCGCCGACATCGGCGACATGGTGGGCGGCGCGAAGGGCGAGTTCGCCGAGGGCGTCTGGCAGCAGACCACGCTGGGCACGGACGCCGTCTACGCGGTCCCGCAGGACATCGGGCCGATGATGTTCTACTACCGCGAGGACCTCTTCAAGGAGTACGGCCTCACCGTCCCCGCCACCTGGGACGAGTTCGCCGAGACCGCCCGCAAGCTGAAGAAGGCGGCGCCCGACAAGGACCTGACCACCTTCTCCGCCAACGACTCGGGGCTGTTCGCGGGCCTCGCCCAGCAGGCCGGTGCCCGGTGGTGGACCACCTCCGGGGACCAGTGGAAGGTCGGCATCAACGACGCGGCGACGAAGAAGGTCGCCGAGTTCTGGGGCGGTCTGGTCGCCGAGGGCGCCGTCGACAACCAGCCGATGTACACCCCGGCCTGGAACAAGGCCCTCAACACCGGCAAGCAGATAGCGTGGGTGAGCGCCGTGTGGGCACCGGGCACCCTGACCACGGCAGCGCCCGACACCAAGGGCAAGTGGGCCATGGCCCCGCTCCCCCAGTGGAACGCGGGCGAGAGCAGCACCGGCAGCTGGGGCGGCTCCTCCACCGCCGTGACCACGGACTCCGGGAACAAGGACGCCGCCGCGAAGTTCGCCGCCTGGCTGAACACCGACGGCGAGGCGCTCAACGCGCTGGCGAAGGAGAGCGGCATCTATCCGGCCTCCACCTCGGCCCAGCTCAGCGGCGCCTTCACGAGCCCGCCGGAGTACTTCTCCCACCAGAGCGACTTCTACGACAAGGCCGCCGAGATCGCGAAGACCACCGCGCCGTCCGCCTGGGGTCCCAACGTCAACGTCGCCTACACGACGTTCAAGGACGCCTTCGGAGCCGCCGCGAAGAACAGGTCGGACTTCACCGCCGCCCTGGACACCATGCAGGCGGACACGGTCGCCGACCTGAAGAAGCAGGGCTTCGGAGTCGCGGAGTGAGGTCCCGCGACCGCCGGACGCCGTACGGGGCCGGGAGGGCCCCGTACGGCCGCCCCTCCCCCACCGCCCTCCGGCGGGCGCGCAGCGCCCCCTACTTCTTCCTGATCCCCGCCACCCTCCTGTTCCTCCTGTTCTTCGCGCTGCCCATCGGGTACGCCGTCTGGCTCAGCTTCCGCAAGGTGCGGGTGTCCGGCCTCGGCCTGGGGGCCGGCGCCCGCGAGGAGGTCTGGGCCGGACTGGAGAACTACACCGGCGCCCTGTCCGACAGCGAGCTGCTGAACGGCGCGCTGCGCGTGCTCGGCTACGGTGCCATCGTGGTGCCGGTGATGCTGGGCCTGGCCCTGGTGTTCGCGCTAATGCTGGACTCCGACCGGGTCCGGCTCGCCCCCTTCACCCGGCTCGCGATCTTCCTGCCGTACTCCGTTCCCGGCGTGGTGGCGGCCCTGCTGTGGGGTTTCCTGTACCTGCCGGACGTGAGCCCCTTCTCCTTCGTGCTGGACAGGCTGGGGCTGCCGCAGCCGGACCTGCTGGACGGCGGCCCGCTGTACCTGGCGCTGTCGAACATCGCGGTCTGGGGCGGCACCGGCTTCAACATGATCGTCATCTACACCGCGCTGCGGGCGATCCCCGCCGAGGTGTACGAGGCGGCGAGGCTGGACGGCGCCGGCCCGCTGCAGATCGCGCTGCGGATCAAGATCCCGATGGTGGCGCCCTCGCTGGTGCTCACCTTCTTCTTCTCGATCATCGCGACGCTCCAGGTGTTCAACGAACCCACCACCCTCAAGCCGCTCACCAATTCCGTGTCCACCACCTGGAGTCCGCTGATGAAGGTGTACCAGGACGCCTTCGGCAACGGCGACATCCACGCGGCCGCCGCCCAGGCGACGATCATCGCGCTCGCCACCCTGGTGCTGTCCTTCGGGTTCCTGCGGGCCGCGAGCCGGCGCACCAAGCAGGAGGCCGCACGATGAGTCCGCTCGCCCTGTCCACGACCGAGCCGGCGGCCGGCACCGTCCGGGCTCCGGGGCGCCGCCGCCGTACCGCCCTGATCCCGACCGTGACACTGCTGCTGGGCGCGCTGTACTGCCTGCTGCCCGTCGCCTGGGTGGTCGTCGCGTCCACAAAGTCGGGCTCGGAGCTGTTCTCCACCTTCACCTTCTGGCCCGGCACCGGCTTCGCGGAGAACATCTCCGACCTCGGCGCCTACCGCGACGGCGTCTACTGGCAGTGGATGGGCAACTCCGCCCTGTACGCCGGTCTGGGCGCGCTGCTGTCGACGTGTGTGTCGGCGGTCAGCGGCTACGCGCTGGCGACCTACCGCTTCCGGGGCCGCGAGACGCTGTTCAACGTGCTGCTCGCGGGTGTGCTGATGCCTCCGGTGATCCTCGCCGTCCCCCAGTACCTGCTGCTGGCCCAGGCGGACCTCACCGACTCCCACCTGTCGGTGCTGCTGCCGCAGATCCTCTCCCCCTACGGTGTCTACCTCGCGCGGATCTACGTCGCGGCCGCCGTGCCGGCGGACGTGGTGGAGGCCGGGCGGATGGACGGCGCGGGCGAGTGGCGCATCTTCACGCGCGTGGCGCTGCCGATGATGCTGCCCGGCCTGGTGACGGTCTTCCTGTTCCAGTTCGTGGCGATCTGGAACAACTTCCTGCTGCCGTACATCATGCTCAGCGACGACGAGAAGTTCCCGATCACCCTCGGTCTGTACACGCTGCTGGAGCAGGGAGCCAGCACTCCGGCGCTGTACACCCTGGTGATCACGGGCGCGTTCCTCGCGGTGTTCCCGCTGGTGGCGCTCTTCCTGGTCATCCAGCGGTTCTGGAGCCTGGATCTGCTCTCCGGGGCCGTAAAGTCATGACCATGCGCAACACGGGGGGCAGGCGCAAGCCGCCGACGATCCACGACGTGGCGCGCGAGGCCGGCGTCTCGCGCGGCACCGTCTCGCGGGTGCTCAACGGCGGCCACTACGTCAGCCCCACCGCCGCGGAGGCGGTCGACGCCGCGATCCGCAAGACGGGTTACGTCGTCAACCGGCACGCCCGCTCGCTGATCACCGGCCGCTCCGACTCGGTGGGCTTCCTGCTCACCGAACCCCAGGAGCGGTTCTTCGAGGACCCCAACTTCAACGTCCTGCTGCGCGGTTGCACGCAGGCACTGGCCGCGCACGACATTCCGCTGCTGCTGATGCTGGCCGGTACGGACGACGAACGGCGGCGCATCACCCGGTACATCACCGCCGGGCACGTGGACGGGGTGCTGCTGGTGTCCAGCCACTCCGGTGATCCGGTGGCCGAGGAGCTGCGCGCGGCCGGTGTGCCGCTGGTGGCGTGCGGGAAGCCGATCGGGCTGGGGTCGAAGGTGAGCTATGTGGCCGCCGACGACCGGGACGGCGCCCGTGACATGGTGCGGCACCTGCTGGCGCTGGGCCGGCGCCGGATCGGCGTGGTCGCCGGCCCGCAGGACACCCCTGGCGGTGTGGAGCGCCTCGCCGGTTACCGGGAGGTGCTCGCGGAGGCGGGCGTGGAGGCCGACGAGCGGCTGGTCGTCTCCGGTGACTACAGCAAGGCGAGCGGTGAGGCGGGCGCCGAGCGGCTGCTGGCGAGGGCCCCGGACGTGGACGCCGTGTTCGTGGCCTCCGACCTGATGGCACAGGGGGTGCTCACCGCGCTGCACCGGGCGGGGCGCCGGGTGCCGGAGGACGTCGCGGTCGGCGGTTTCGACGACTCGCCCGCCGCCGTCGCGGTGAGCCCGGAGCTCACCACCATCCGCCAGCCGTGGGACCGCATCAGCGCGGAGATGGTGCGGGTGCTGCTGGCTCAGATAGGCGGTGAGGACCCGGCGGCGGTGATCCTGCCGACGGAGCTGGTGAAGCGGGACTCGACGTGACCGGACCGCCGCTGCGACCTGCGTGAACGGGCCGCTCACCCATTCATTGAATATCGAACGAGTGTTACCGTTCGAGCATGGGAACGACGGCGGACGGTGCGCGGCTCGAGGAGCGCTGGCGTGACATCCTCGCGGTGCACGCGCGGACCCTGGGCGAGATCGATCGCGCTCTGCACCCGTACGGGATCGGGGCGTCCGACTTCGAGGTGCTGGAGCTCCTCGCGGCCGGGACGCCCCGGGAGGACGGACGGTGCCGGGTGCAGGACCTGACGGGCCGGGTCCACCTCAGCCAGAGCGCGTTGTCCCGCCTCATCGCCCGGCTCGAGCGGGTCGGCCTGGTCGAGCGCGCCATGTGCCTTCAGGACAGGCGCGGCGTGTACGTGGCGCTCACGCCCCGGGGCCGCTCGACGCACGCCGAGGCGCTGCCGGCGCAGCGGGCGGCCCTGGCCCGCGCCCTGGGCGACCGGGTGCGGTGACCCCCCGAGCCGGTCGCGGGGGTCACCCGCACCAGGAGCGCGGCGGCCCGGTACGGGTCACGGGCGGGCCAGCAGGGTGCGTACTCCCTCCGAGGTGAGCGTGAGGCGGTGCTCGGAGCTGCCGTCGATGGTCAGGGACAGGTCGTCGGCCGGCCACTGGGCGGCCAGCGCCCCGAGCGGGACCAGGCGGTAGCGGGAGACGAACGGCAGCAGCCCCGCCATCTCCAGTTCCGAGGTGAACACGGGCACCACGTGGTCGCCGCCCGGCTGTTCCAGCACCGGCAGTGCCACGGCGCCCGGGTCGGCGGCCTCCTCTTCGCCCGCGTCGTCGGGTACCGGGATCAGTACGTCGCTGTTCGCGAGGGCGTCCAGCGCCGCCGTGTCCTCGGTGTTCTCGGACAGGCTGTCCAGGGCCCGCTGCGCGGGCGTGGGGGCGTTGTTCTCGTGCGCGGGTGTTTCCATGACAGATTCCCTGCTCGCGGCGGTCGTGCGGACCACCCGGGACATGATCCGCCCCGGGCGCAGTGCTGCACGCGTACCCGATCGGATGTCACACAACCCTGCGGACACCCGTTGCCGCGCCGCCTCGCGGAGACCCCCTCGGGACCCCCCGGCCAGCATGGCTATCATATGAGCACCCTCTAGCTCGAAAGATGATCCTGTGACTGTCAACGAAGACTCGTTCACCAACTGGAAGCACCGCGAGGAGATCGCGGAGTCGATGATCCCGATCATCGGGAAGCTGCACCGCGAGCGGGACGTGACCGTCCTGCTGCACAGCCGCTCCTTGGTGAACAAGTCGGTGGTCAGCATCCTCAAGACCCACCGCTTCGCCCGGCAGATCGCCGGTGAGGAGCTCTCGGTCACCGAGACGCTGCCCTTCCTGGAAGCGCTCACCGCGCTCGACCTCGGCCCGTCCCAGATCGACATCGGTCTGCTCGCCGAGGCCTACCGGGCCGACGACCGGGGCCAGTCGGTGGCCGAGTTCACCGCGGAGGCCGTCGCCGGCGCCACCGGCGACAACAAGATCGACCGCCGTGAGCCGCGCGACGTCGTCCTCTACGGCTTCGGCCGCATCGGACGCCTGCTGGCCCGGCTGCTGATCGAGAAGTCGGGCTCCGGCAACGGGCTGCGGCTGCGCGCGATCGTGGTCCGCCGGGGCGGCGAGCAGGACATCGTCAAGCGGGCCTCGCTGCTGCGCCGGGACTCCGTGCACGGCCAGTTCCAGGGCACGATCACCGTCGACGAGGCGAACAGCACGATCATCGCCAACGGCAACACCGTCAAGGTGATCTACGCCAACGACCCGACGGAGATCGACTACACGGCGTACGGCATCAAGAACGCCATCCTGATCGACAACACCGGCAAGTGGCGCGACCGCGAAGGGCTGTCGCTGCACCTGCGTCCCGGTGTCGACAAGGTGGTGCTCACCGCGCCCGGCAAGGGCGACGTGCCCAACATCGTGCACGGCGTCAACCACGACACCCTCAAGCCGGACGAGCAGATCCTGTCCTGCGCGTCCTGCACCACCAACGCGATCGTGCCGCCGCTGAAGGCGATGGCGGACGAGTTCGGGGTGCTGCGCGGGCACGTGGAGACGGTCCACTCGTTCACCAACGACCAGAACCTGCTGGACAATTACCACAAGTCGGAGCGCCGCGGCCGTTCCGCGCCGCTGAACATGGTGATCACCGAGACGGGTGCCGCCTCGGCCGTCGCCAAGGCGCTTCCCGACCTCGACGCCACCATCACCGGCAGCTCGATCCGGGTCCCCGTGCCGGACGTGTCGATCGCGATCCTCAACCTCCAACTGGCCCGCGCGACCGACCGCGAGGAGGTCCTCGACTACCTGCGCAACGTGTCGCTGACGTCGCCGCTGAAGCGTCAGATCGACTTCATCAGCGCGCCCGACGCGGTCTCCAGCGACTTCATCGGCTCGCGGCACGCCTCGATCGTGGACGCGGGAGCGCTGAAGGTCGAGGGCGACAACGCCATCCTGTACCTCTGGTACGACAACGAGTTCGGCTACTCGTGCCAGGTCGTCCGGGTCGTCCAGTACGTCTCGGGCGTGGAGTACCCGACGTACCCGGCCCCCCAGGCCTGATCCGGGAATCCACAGCCGCACGGGCGGAGCGACAGGGCGGGGCCGACGAGATGTCCGGCCCCGCCCGGGTCTGCCCGTTCGACCGGCGGTAAGGGCCAGATCGATAACGATCGCCCCGTCCGGCTTGCCGGGGCACCCGCAGTTCCTAGTCTTCGCACATGTCCCTCTTCAGCAGTCGCACCAGCAGACGTCCCCGCATCTCCCCGGCCCTCGACGACGCCGAACTCGCCCGCGTCCTCGGGAAGCTGAGCAAGCGGGGCGGCAGCGGCAAGCCGGCCGACGTGGCGCTGGTCGCCTCCCTGCTGGAGGAGACCGGGGACGACTGGGACCGCCGCGGCCACCGGATGGCCGTACTGGCGGAGGCGACGGCGGACACCGGGGTGGCGGCCGCCTGGCTGACCCGGGAGCCGGACAGCGCCGACGCGCTGGTGTTCCACGCCAGGGCCGGGCTGGCGCGCGGGCTGCGGGACGGGCACCTGGAGGACGCCGGGGAGCTGGTCTCCCAGTGCCGCAGGGCCTCCGAACTGAACCCGGAGGACCCCCTGCCGTGGGTGATCCTGCTCGGTGTGTCACGGGTCGAGCGGTACGGCCGCAACGACGTCAACGCCGTCTGGCGGGAGGCCACCGGACGCGACCGCTGGCACCGTGAGGCGTACCTGCAGATGCTCGCCTACCTGTCGCCCGAGGAGGGCGGCTCCAGCGCGTCCGTGCTCGACTTCGTGGACGTGGTGCGCACCCGCATCCCGGCCAACGCGCCGTGCGCCGCGGTGGAGCTCACCGCCGCCGTCCGCCAGTACCAGGGACTGCTGGCGCAGGGCGGGGTACGGGCCATGACGGCCGGGCAGCTGTGGGAGGGCGGGCAGATCGCCGCCGCGCTGGAGCAGGCCGCCGCGCTGTGGGCGAAGCCGGGCTTCTTCCAGCACGCGGCGGCGCAGGCCGATCTGAACGTACTGGCGTACGCCCTGTGCGCGGCGGGACGTGCCGCCGACGCGCATCCCGTCTTCCAGACGCTGCAGGGCACGGTCACCCCCTGGCCGTGGAACAGCGACGGACCCGCCGTCCAGCGGTTCGAGCAGCACCAGGACAAGGCGGAGCGGGGACGGCAGGGCGGCGTCGGCGGAGCGTGACGCCGACCGGCCGCCGCTCCCCCGTCAGCTCCGCGCCAGGACGGCGGCGAGGGCCTGCCGCAGCACCGCCGCCGGGTCCGGTACGGGCCCTTCGGAGCGCCAGGCGACGAAGCCGTCGGGACGGACCAGTACCGCGCCGTCCGCGGTGATCCCGTGCGCTTGGGCCCAGTCGGCGCCGTCCTGCGCAGTGAGTTCCGCGTCGGGTCCGTCGCCCACCCGGTACGTGTCGAGCGGCACGGACAGGTCCTGCGCGGCCTTCGCCGCCGCGCCGTGCCAGTCGCAGGCGCCGTCCGCGGAACTCAGCAGCACGCACGACCGCTCGTACAGGTCGAGCGTGGAGATCCGGGTGCCGGAGCGGTCCAGCCACACGTGCGGGGCACGGCTGCCGGGCTCACCTGTCAGCATCACCCCGTCGGGGATGACCGGCGCCGCCGGGTCGGTGCCCAGGACCGCGCCGCGCGGATAGCGGTAGCAGAGCGCCACGTTGAGGATGCCGCCCCCCTTCATGCCGGGACCACCCGGGCCACCGGGGCCACCGGGGCCACCGGGGCCACCCGCTCCAGGAGCACCGGGGCCACCCGCTCCGGGACCACCGGGACGACCGGGGCCACCCGCTCCGGGCCCACCAGGACCACCAGGGCCGGGCGCGCCGAGGGCGGGGGCACCTGGGGCGGGCGTGTACCCGGGGTGGCTGTGCTCGCTCGAACGGGATGAGGCACGGGCGCTGGTCGCCTCCGCGACGGGCCGGCGTTCGGCGTCGTAGGACTCCAGCAGGCCGGGCTCGGCCCAGCCGCCGAGCACGGCGGCCAGCTTCCAGGCCAGGTTGTGGGCGTCCTGGATGCCGGTGTTGGACCCGAACGCCCCGGTGGGCGACATCTCGTGGGCGGAGTCGCCGGCCAGGAACACCCGGCCGTCCGCGTACCGTTCGGCGACCCGCTCGGCGGCGTGCCAGGCGGCCCGGCCGGTGATCTCCACGTCGAGGTCCGGCACGCCGACGGCCCTCCGGATGTGGGCGGCACACCGCTCGTCGGTGAACTCCTCGATGGTTTCCCCGTGTTCGGGGTGCCAGGGGGCGTGGAACACCCAGTGCTCCCGGTTGTCGACCGGCAGCAGGGCTCCGTCGGCCTCCGGGTTGGTCAGGTAGCAGACGATGAACCGCCGGTCCCCGACGACGCCGGCCAGGCCACGGGAGGTGAACGTGAGGCTCACGTTGTGGAACAGGTCGCCCGGGCCGTTCTGCCCGATGCCCAGCGCCTCCCGGACGGGACTGCGGGGGCCGTCCGCGGCGACGAGGTAGTCCGCCCGGATCCTGGTGTGCTCACCGGTCTCCCGGCTCTTGACCAGCGCCGTCACACCCTCGGCGTCCTGGTCGAAGGACATCATCTCCATCCCGAAGCGCAGGTCCCCGCCGAGTTCGCGGGCCCCCTCGAGAAGCACCGGTTCCAGGTCGTTCTGGCTGCACAGGCACCACCCGCTGGGGCTGAAGCGGGCGAGCCCGCCGCCGGGGTCGATCTCCTGGAGCAGCCACTCCCCCTCGTCGCCCGCCAGGCTCGGGGTCTGCCAGATGCCGTGGTTGTCCGACAGGACCGACGCGGCCCGGCCGATGCGCTGCTCGAGCCCCGCCGCCCGGAACAGCTCCATGGTGCGCACGTTGTTCCCCCGCCCACGCGGGTGGATCGAGGTGCCCGCGTGACGTTCGACGAGTGTGTGCGGCACACCCAGGCGCCCCAGGAACAGCGACATGGACAGGCCCACCAACGAGCCGCCGACGATGAGCACCGGCGTGCGGTGATCCGCCCCGCCGGCCGTATCCGATCGATTCATTGAAACGCCTCCAGCGTCGCCCTCGACGGGCTGTGGAACAGGACGCACCTTTCATGCCCGGTGCGGGCCGGTCCGCGTCCCGGCGGCACCCGGATGACACGTGGTTCACCCACCTGCCCCGTGTCGCTCGCGCGCACCGGAAAGTCGCGGCAACGATCGACTCATGGCGACCCCGGGCCTTCCGACACGGCGGTCGTTCCCGACCTTCCGACCATGAGGAGAGGTGCGCCGGATGACCAAGTCGGCACGCATTGCGCAGTCGGCGTTCGACGGCTCGAGGCTGCGGGTGATCCTGCTCCTCGATTTGTACGAGGGGGCCCAGGAGCAGTTCCTCGACGCCTACGAGCACATGCGCAACAAGGTCGCGTCCGTTCCCGGCCACATCAGTGACCAACTGTGCCAGTCGATCGAGAACCCCTCGCAGTGGCTCATCACCAGCGAGTGGGAGAGCGCCCTGCCGTTCCTCGCGTGGGTGAACAGCGAGGAGCACATCGCGATCGTCCGGCCGATGCACAGCTGCGTCCGGGACACCCGGTCGATGCGCTACAGCGTCCTGCGCGAGACCCACCCGAAACGGCCGGCCGCGTCCGGGGACGCGAGGACGAGCCTGCAGACGGAGGCCCGCGTGGGCCAGGGGCTGACCCGCCACGCCCTCACCTTCACCGTCAAGCCGGGCACCGAGTCCAAGGTCGTGGACATCCTGGCCAACTACGACGCGCCCGAGACGCGCATCAACGGCACCACGCGACTGCACCGCACCTCCCTCTTCATGCACGGCAACCGCGTCGTGCGGGCCGTGGAGGTGGAGGGCGACCTCCTGGCCACTCTGTGCCACGTGGCCAGTCAGCCCCAGGTGCAGGCCGTGGAAGAGGCCATCGACCCCTACCTGGAGCAGGACCGGGACCTGAGCGACGCCGACTCGGCCCGGGTCTTCTTCACCCGCGCGGCGCTCCCCGCCATGCAGCACGTGGCGGCCGGCCGCCCGCGACCCGACCACCTGCGACGGCACATGCTGTACTACCCGGCCGTGGCGGGCCGGGGTCTGGAGCTGGCCCGGTTCCTCGCCCACCAGGACGAGGCCGCGGCGAGCGACCCCGACAGCCCGGTGTACGCGAGCACCGTCTTCCAGCGTGACGACGTCGTGACCCGCATGATCGACATCACCGGTGAACTCGATGTCGACCCGCTCTGCGCCCTCGGCATCAAGGGCCCGGGCAAGGCCGCCGAGCTGGAGCGTCTGCTGGACGGCGCCGCGATCGGCGTCGAGGGCTCCCTGGACTCGGAGCGCACCCTGCACCGGCTCCTGGCGCACGCCGACATGATGCCCGTCACCGACCGCACCTCTGCGGATTCCTGAAGGTCGACCGCGGTGAGGTCCGCGGCCCCGCCCGCCCGGACGTCACCGGCACACCCGGAGGTAACACCCCTATGTCCAAGCAGCATCCACGCATCGTGGACCTGAGCGAGACGGAACCCAACCGACGGCGCGGAGGTGACCTCAGGACCCTGCTCACCCCGGCCACCGTGGGTTCTACCAGCGGCTTCATGGGTCTGGCGATCATCAAGCCCGGCGAGCGCATCGGCGAGCACTACCACCCGTACTCCGAGGAGTTCGTGTACGTGGTCGACGGCGCGCTCGAAGTGGACCTGGACGGCGAGCCGTTCGCGCTCCGCGCCGAGCAGGGGCTGATGATCCCGATCGACATGCGGCACCGTTTCCGCAACGTCGGTGACGAGGAGGCCCGCATGGTGTTCCACCTGGGCCCGCTCGCCCCGCACCCGAGTCTCGGTCACGTCGACACCGAGGAAACCGAAAGCGCCGTGTCCGGACCGCAGTTGAAGGTCGGCGGGCCCGAGCACTGCAGGTCGGCCGAGCCGAGCGAGGCCATAAAATGACCCGGCGAGTGGCCGTCACCGGTATCGGTGTGGTCGCTCCCGGCGGCATCGGAGCGACGGCGTTCTGGGATCTCCTCGCGGCCGGCCGCACCGCGACCCGCGGCATCTCCCTGTTCGACCCCGCCGGTCTGCGTTCGCGCATCGCCGCCGAGTGCGACTTCGACCCCTTCGAGCACGGCCTGGACGCGGACCTCTGCCAACACGCGGACCGCTACATCCAGTTCGCCGTGGTCGCCGCCGCCGAGGCGGTACGGGAATCGGGGCTGGACACCCAGTCCCTGGACCCGTGGCGCACGGCGGTGTCGCTGGGCAGCGCGGTCGGCGGCACCACCCGGCTGGAGAGCGACTACGTCCGGGTCAGCGAGCGCGGACAGCGGTGGGACGTGGACCACCGGCAGGCCGAGCCGAAGCTGCACCTGGCGTTCTCGCCGAGCACCCTCGCCTCGGTCGTCGCCGAGCGGTTCGACGCCCGGGGCCCGGTGCAGACCGTCTCCACGGGCTGCACCTCCGGTCTCGACGCGGTCGGTTACGCCTTCCACACCATCAGTGAGGGCCGGGCCGACGTCTGCATCGCGGGGGCCTCGGACTCGCCGATCTCACCGATCACCATGGCCTGCTTCGACGCCATCAAGGCGACGTCGCCGAACAACGACGACCCCGAGCACGCCTCCCGGCCCTTCGACGCGCACCGCGACGGCTTCGTCATGGGTGAGGGCGCGGCGGTGCTCGTGCTGGAGGAGTACGAGCACGCGCGGGCCCGCGGCGCGGAGATCCTCTGCGAGATCAGCGGCTACGCCACCTACGGCAACGCCTACCACATGACCGGACTGACCAGTGAGGGACTGGAGATGGCCAGGGCGATCGACACCACGCTCGACCAGGCCCGTATCGACCCCACGCTGATCGACTACGTCAACGCGCACGGCTCCGGCACCCGGCAGAACGACCGGCACGAGACGGCCGCGGTGAAGCTGTCGCTCGGCGAGCACGCCCGGCAGACGCCCATGAGCTCCATCAAGTCCATGGTGGGGCACTCGCTGGGCGCGATCGGGGCGATCGAGGTGGTCGCCTGCGTCCTCGCGCTGAAGCACCAGGTCGTGCCGCCGACGGCGAACTACGAGACCCCCGACCCGGAGTGCGACCTGGACTACGTGCCGCGCACCGCCCGCCCGCGGAAGCTGAACCATGTGCTCTCCGTGGGCAGCGGCTTCGGCGGTTTCCAGTCCGCGGTGCTGCTGTCCGGACCGGGTGGGAGGACACGATGAGCAAACGGCGCCCTGGGCGCGCGGCCGTCACCGGCATCGGTGTGGTCGCGCCCAACGGACAGCGGACCGACGCCTACTGGAAGTCCGTCCGCGAAGGCCTTCGCGTGCTGGACCTGATCAGCCGCGAGGGCTGTGACCACCTGCCGCTGCGCGTGGCGGGCGAGGTGCGGTCCTTCGACCCGACGGCCCTGATCGAGGACCGGTTCCTGGTGCAGACCGACCGGTTCAGCCACTTCGCGATGGCCGCGGCCGCCATGGCCCTCGACGACGCCGGGCTCGGCGGTGAACCCGCCGAACCGTTCTCGATCGGCGTGGTCACCGCCGCCGGGTCCGGGGGCGGCGAGTTCGGCCAGCGCGAGCTGCAGAAACTGTGGGGCAAGGGTTCCAAGTTCGTCGGCCCGTACCAGTCCATCGCCTGGTTCTACGCCGCGAGCACCGGCCAGATCTCCATCCGCGGCGGCCTCAAGGGGCCGTGCGGGGTGGTGGCGAGCGACGAGGCCGGCGGTCTGGACTCCCTCGCGCACGCCGCCCGGGCGGTGCGACGCGGCACCGACGTCATGGTCGTGGGGGCGGCGGAGGCGCCGCTGGCCCCGTACTCGATGGTCTGCCAGCTCGGCTACCCCGAGCTGAGCACTCTCGACGACCCCGACCGCGCCTACCGCCCCTTCACCGAGAAGGCGTGCGGTTTCGTGCCCGCGGAGGGCGGCGCCCTGCTCGTCGTCGAGGACGAGGACCGGGCCCGCGAGCGCGGGGTGCCCGTCCGGGCCACCGTGGCCGGCCATGCCGCCACGTTCACCGGGGCCTCCCGCTGGGCGGAGTCCCGCGCGGGGCTCGCCCGGGCGATCTCCGGCGCCCTGGACGAGGCGGGCTGTGCCCCGGAGGAGATCGACGTCGTGTTCGCCGACGCCCTGGGCGTGCCCGCGGCGGACCGCGCGGAGGCGCTGGCGATCACCGACGCCCTCGGCGCGCACGGCAGGCGGGTGCCGGTCACGGCGCCCAAGACCGGCATCGGCCGCGCCTACTGCGCGGCACCCGTGCTGGACACGGTGGCCGCGGTGCTCGCCATGGAGCACGGGCAGGTGCCGCCCACGCCGAACGTCTTCGACATCTGCCACGACCTCGACCTGGTGATGTCGCAGGCCCGCCCCGCCGAGCTGCGCACCGCCCTCGTCCTCAGCAGGGGACTGATGGGATCCAACGCGGCGCTGGTCGTGCGCCGCGGTGACGATTCCGCCCGGTAGGACCGGGCGGGAAAGGAGAAGTCACCCATGATCACCACCGAAGTGACCTACGACGAGCTGTCCGCCCTGATGAAGCAGGCGGCCGGCATCACCATCGACCCGCGGGAGCTCAAGGAGGCCGCGGAGTCCCCGTTCGACTCCTTCGGCCTGGACTCGCTCGGTCTGCTGGGCATCGTCGGCGAGCTGGAGAACCGCTACGGCCAGCCCCTGCCGCCCGACTCCGAGCGCTGCAGGACGCCCCGGGAGTTCCTGAACCTCATCAACAGCACCCTCACGGCTGGAGCCTGAACGTGGCCGGACACACCGAGAACAGCATCACCATCGACGCTCCCCTCGACCTGGTGTGGGAGATGACCAACGACCTGGAGAACTGGCCGCGGCTGTTCAGCGAGTACGCGTCGGTGGACATCATCTCCCGCGAGGGGAGCACCACGACGTTCCGGCTGACCATGCACCCGGACGAGAACGGCAAGGTGTGGAGCTGGGTGTCGGAGCGCACCCCGGACCGCGAGAAGCGGACCGTGCGCGCCCGCCGGGTCGAGACGGGACCGTTCGCCCACATGGACATCCTGTGGGAGTACGCGGAACTGCCCGGCGGAGTCGAGATGCGCTGGACGCAGGACTTCGCGATGAAGCCCGACGCCCCGGTCGACGACGCCTGGATGACGGACAACATCAACCGCAACTCCCGTACCCAGATGGCCCTCATCCGGGACCGGATCGAGCAGGTCGCCCGCGACAGCGAGAGCGCGTCCGTCGCGTCCTCGCGCTGAGCGCCGTTCCGGACAGGACGCGGAAGAACAGGGAAGGACTCCCCCATGCACCACGCCCTCATCGTCGCCCGGATGAAGCCCGGTTCGGCGGCCGACATCGCCGACGTGTTCGCCGACTCCGACCGGGGTGAGCTCCCCCACCTCGTCGGGGTCAGCCGGCGCAGCCTCTTCCAGTTCGGCGACGACGTGTACCTGCACCTCATCGAGGCCGAGCAGGACCCGGCGCCCGCCATCGCCAGGCTCGCCTCGCACCCCGAGTTCCGGGGCATCAGCGAGCGGCTCGAGGCGTACGTCAGCCCGTACGACCCCGCCACCTGGCGCGGTCCGAAGGACGCGATGGCGCAGTGCTTCTACCGCTGGGAGCGCGGCGCCGGCTCCTGAGCCGCGCACCGGTAAGAACCCCGAGGCCGCCGGTTCCGCGTCAGTCGCGGAGCCGGCGGCCTCGGGGTTGGGCGTCTTCGGATCAGCCGGGGGCGGTGCATTCAAAGGCGTGCAGGTACGCGTTGACGGGACGGATCTCGCCGATGACCAGACCCGCGCCGGTCAGCCGGTCGACCATGCTCTGCCGGGTGTGCTTGGCACCGCCGACGTTGAGGAGCAGCAGCAGGTCCATGGCGGTGGTGAACCGCATCGACGGGGTGTCGTCGACGAGGTTCTCGATGACCACGACCCGGGCTCCGGGCCGTGCCGCCGCCCGGACGTTGGCGAGGACACGGCGGGTGCTGTCGTCGTCCCACTCCAGCACGTTCTTGATGATGTACACGTCCGCCTGGACGGGCACGTCCTCGCGGCAGTCACCGGCGACGACCTCGGCCCGGCCGGCGAGCGCGCCGCCCCGGCGCAGCCTCGGGTCGGCGTTGTCGATGACGCCCGGCAGGTCGAGCAGCGTGCCGCGGAGGTGGGCGTGCTTCTCCAGGAGGCTGGCGAGCACGTGTCCCTGGCCGCCCCCGATGTCCACGACCGAGGAGGCGTCGTCCAGGTCGAGCAGCAGGGCCACGTCGCGGGCGGACTGTTCGCTGGACGTCGTCATCGCCCGGTTGAACACGTGGGCGGACTCGGGGGCGGAGTCGTTGAGGTAGGTGAAGAACTCCCGGTCGTACACGTCCTCGAAGACGCCGTGGCCAGAGCGTACCGCCTCGTCGAGCAGCGGCCAGACGTTCCAGGTCCACGGCTCGGTGCACCACAGGGCGATGTAGCGCAGGCTGTGCGGGTCGTCCTCACGCAGCAGCCGGGACATCTCGGTGTGTTCGAAGGTGCCGTCGGGGTTCTCGGCGAACACGCCCTGGCAGGTCAGGGCGCGCAGCAGCCGTCGCAGGGTGTGCGGCTGGGTCTTCACCGCCGTCGCCAGGTCGTCGACGGTCATGGGGCGCTCGTCCAGGGCGTCCGGCACGCCCAGACGGACGGCCGCGCGTACGGCGGCGGCGCACGCCGCCCCGAATACGAGCTCCCTCAGCCGCATGGGCGGCGGGGGAGCCGGATCGACGGTGGTCATCCGTTGCCTCGCTTCTGCTGTGGTGCGGTCCATGGAGGGGGCGGAGCGGGTCAGCACATTCCGGCGGGTTCGGAGAGCGTGCAGGTGTTGCGGCTGAAGGTGTTGCTCTTGGCGGTGTCCCGGTTGGCCAGATCGGCCGGGCCGTTGCCGGTCAGGAGGTTGTCGCGGATCTCGTTGCGTTCGCTGGGGGTGCCGACGAGGCTCTTGAACAGCACGATGCCGCCGGACAGCGGGGAGGTGCCCTTGTTGTCCTCCACCCGGTTGAAGGCGACGAGGGTCTCCTCGACGCCGGTGAGGACGATGCCGGAGCCCTGGACGAAGGGCAGGCGCGGCGTCTTTTCGCAGTGCTTGTTGTTGCCGTGGACGTGGTTGTGGGTGACGCTCAGTCGGCCGGCGCGGGGGGTGGACTCGTCGCCCACGACGAACACGGCGGCGCAGTTGCCGGTGGCCTCGTTGTGGTCGACGTTCATGTTCCGCAGCCGCCGTACGGTGACGCCGACCCGGTTGCCCACGGTCCTGTTGTGCCGGACGACCGTCTTCCCGGCGTCCCGGGCGCCCTCCTCAGTGTCGACGGTGTTGGCGACGAGCACTCCCGCGTCGCCGTTGTCCTGTGCGAGGTTGTGGCTGATGACGCCGCGTACGGAGCGTTCCTGGGCGATGCCCCACTGGCCGTTCTTCTCCGCGCCCACGAAGCGGACCCGCAGGTTCTCGGTCCCGGTGGCCCACAGCCCGTTCTTGGCGAACCCACGCACCGTCAGGGACCGCACCTCGACGTCCTCGAGGGGTTCGTCGTCGGTGCCGGTCACGCAGATGCCGTTGCCGGCCTCGGCGCAGGCGCCCTCGGCCTTCGTCGCGGGCATCAGGACGGTGCGGTCGGCGCCGTGGCCGCGCAGGGTGATGTCGGAGGAGGTGATGCCGACGCTCTGCCGGTAGGTGCCGGCCGCGAGCAGGACGGTGTCCCCCGGCTCGGCCGCGTCGACGGCCTTCTGGATCGACTGCCCGGGCTGGACACGGTGCACGGTCGGCTGGTGGGCCGCCGGGGCGGCACCCAGCCCCGCGGCCACGACGGCGGTGGTGCAGGCGAGATAGGCGAGGAGTCGTCTGTTCATGAAGCCGAAACTATGAGCGGGTGATCACCGCCGCCACCGCTGATCACCCAGCCGGGCGCGGTGATCGCCGGGCCTGCTCGCCCGTTCGGCTGCGGTTGCCTCGCCCCGGTCCCCGCCGGGTTGTGTCGTGGGCACTGATACGCCCGCGAGCAGGGCACCGCCGGCCCCGGGCGTCCAGCCACGCAGTGAGAGGGACGGAGTATGCCCATGCCCCGCATACGCGGATCTCTGCGCCGGGCCGCCGACGTCGTGCCGCGGTCGTCGCGGCCCTGGTGACCGGTTGGGCGGTACTGACCGGACCGGACCCCGCCGCGGCCGGCGGCGCTCCCCCGCCCCCGTCGGCCGTCCTGCGGCTCTCGCCGGCCACCGCGCGACCGGGCGTGGTGGCCGGCGCGTCAGCCGTGGCTTCCTGAGCGAGGCCGAGGACCACGGCCCCGGCACCCACCGTCACCCGCTCGCCCCGGCCGCACCGCGAATCCGCGCGCCGCGCCCGCGGCGGCACGGGCCGCACCCGCAGCGGGCCGGTGGCGCGCCGCGTCCCGGGCGGTCACGGTCCCGCCGGTGTCTGGATGCCTACCCGGTACGTTGGGCGTAGTGTCCGCATATGCGTGGTGTCCGGTGTGACGGGTGCGACGCGGTCCGGAAGGGGACGGCGGCGCGCGTTTCTCGACGGCCGGGACACGACGCGGCCCGTGGGCACCCCATGCCCCCGCGTCCGGGGAGGGATGGCTGAATGGACGCCGCGCTGGCCGCCGTGGTGCGCGACAGCGGAGCGTTCGGCGCGCTGCTGTACGTGCTGCCGCCGGGCGACGACGCGCTGTGGCTGGTCACGGTGGCGGGACTGCCGCAGGAGTTCACCCTGCCGTGGCGGCGTGTCGCGCTGAGCGACCCCATCCCGGTGGCGGACGCCGCGCGCGAGCGGCGCCTGGTGTGGGTCGGCGGCCAGGAGGAGATGGCGCGCCACTATCCGCGTCCGGCCCTCGTCCTGCCGTACGACTTCGCGCTGGCCGCCGCTCCGGTCACCTCCCGCTCCGGCGTCCTGGGCGGACTGGTGCTGCTGTGGGCCGGAGACCGTACGGCCCCGCTGGGCCGCGACGAGCGGGAGGCGATCGAGTCGGGCTGTCGCCGCCTGGGTGACGTCGTCCAGGAGTCCCTCGACCGCGGCGAACAGCCGCGGCTGGGCGGCAGGCCGCGGACCCTGTCCCCCCGGAGCGGCCGCAGCGCCCCGCCCGACGAGGCGGCCGCGGCCACGGCCTTCGTCGACCGGCTCCCCGGAGGGTCCTGCGCGCTGGACATGCACGGCCGCATCACCTTCCTCACCCCCGCCGCCGCCGACCTCCTCGGTGCCGCCCGGGACGACCTGCTGGGCGCGCTCCCGTGGGAGGCACTGCCGTGGATGGACGTCCCCGAGGTGGAGGACCGCTACCGGGCCGCGCTGGTCAGCCGCCAACCGCAGGACTTCACCGTCCTGCGCCCGCCGCGGACGTGGCTGGCCTTCGAGCTGTACCCGGACCCCTCCGGCATCAGCGTCCGCATCACCGGCGCCGCGCCGCCCGAGGACACCCCGGCGTCACCGTCCACCGCCAGGCCCAGCCGTGCCGCCATGCTCTACCACCTGATGCAACTGGCCGCCACGCTGACCGAGGCCGCCGGTGTGCAGGACGTGGTCGACCAGACCGCCGACCGGCTCCTGCCCGCTCTCGGCGCCCAGGGCCTGGTGCTGATGACGGCCGAGGAGGGCCGGCTGAAGATCCTCGGTCACCGGGGCTACCGCGCCGACCTCATCGACCGCTTCGACACCGTCCGTCTGAACGCGGACATTCCCGCCGTCAAGGTCCAGACCACCGGGGTGCCGGGCTTCTACTCCACGTTCGCCGAGATGCGGCGGGAGTTCCCCGCCGTGACGCACGAGGACGGCATGGCCGCCTGGGCCGTCCTGCCGCTGATCGCCTCCGGCCGTCCCAGGGGTTCCCTGCTCCTCTCCTACAGCCGGGCCCAGCCCTTCCCGCCCGGTGAACGCGCCGTCCTCATCTCGATCGCGGGCCTGGTCGGGCAGGCACTGGACCGCGCCCGCCTCTACGACGCCAAGCACAATCTCGCGCACCGCCTGCAGTCCGCCCTGCTGCCGCGCACGCTGCCCGCCGTCCCGGGCATGAAGGTCGCGGCACGCTACCTTCCGGCGGCCCGGGGCCTGGGCATCGGCGGTGACTTCTACGACCTCATCCGCCTCGACGAGCACACCGCCGGCGCCACCATCGGCGACGTGCAGGGCCACAACGTGGACGCGGCGGCCCTCATGGGGCAGGTCCGTACCGCCGTCCACGCCCACGCCACGGCGGGCTCGTCCCCCGACCAGGTCCTGGCCGGCACCAACCGTCTGCTCAACGACCTGGACCCCGGCCTGTTCACCAGCTGCCTCTACGTCCACCTGGACCTCGCCACCCGGCGCGGGTGCGTCGCCACCGCCGGCCATCCGCCGCCGCTGCTGCGCCGTCCCGACGGGCACACCGAACTCCTGCGGGTCCCCCCGGGGCTCCTGCTCGGGATCGAGCCGGACTGCCGCTATCCGACGATGGAGGTGCCCCTGCCGCCAGGCGGTGTCCTGGTCCTCTACACCGACGGGCTCGTCGAAGCACCCGGGGTGGACATCGACGACGCCACCACGGCCCTCGCCGGTCTCACCGAACGCGCGGACCCCTGCGACCCCGACGCCATGGCCGACCTCCTCATCCGTCACGCGCCGAGCCCGGGGGACGCCATCGCCCTGCTCCTCATCAGTCTCGACGGATGACACGCGCCTCCCTGATCCGTTCCGGCGTGAACGGGCGACGCGAAGGGGGACACGTGTCCGCCGCGGGGCGCAACCGGCCCGAACGGGACGTCACCCGCCGGACGGACGGGGTTCCCGCACCCGGCGCAGGCGGTGTTTGCGTGCGGGGCGGGACGGTGAATCCGAGACCGGCGCGGGCATCGGCGGCACGGCTGTCCGGTGACGGGTGGCCGCTCGTGCCCGCAGGCCGTTCCCAGCAGGCCCGACACCCCCAGAGGCCCATGTCCACCACACCCGCCGCCGACGACCTCCGGACGCACGGGTCCTCCGGGCCCGAGCCGTCCCCGGATCAGCTCGACGCGCTGCTGCACGAGCTCTCGGCGCAGCCCCCCGGACCCCGGCGGGCCGCCCTGCGGGATCACGTCATCCGTCTGATGCTGCCCATGGCTCGGCGGGTCACCCGCCGCTTCCACCGCCACGGTGAGGAGTTCGACGACCTCGTACAGGTCGCCTCCCTCGGGCTGATCAAGGCCGTCGACGGCTACGACCCCTCGCGGGGTCACGCCTTCCTGGCGTACGCGCTGCCCAAGGTCACCGGTGAGGTGCGGCGGCACCTGCGCGACCGTACGGCCGCCGTCCGGCTGCCGCGGCCCCTCCAGGAGGCGAGCAGCCGGATCTTCCGGGCCGTCGAGGAGCTGGAGCAGCGGCCCGGCGGCCGGTCCCCCACCGCGGAACAGATCGCCGGACACACCGGGCTGAGCCGGGACCGGGTGCTGTGCGCGCTGCGGGCGGTGCGCGAATGCCGTGTGCGTTCCCTCGACGAGCCTGCCGGGAGCGACCGCTCGGACCCGCCGGTCCGAGCGGCCGGCGCCGAGGACCCCGCGCTCGGCCGGGTCGTCGACTCCGTGACCCTGGCCGCCCTCGTGAGGCGACTGCCGGAGCGTGACCGCCGCGTGCTGTACCTGCGCTTCTACCGCGAGTGCAGCCAGCAGCAGATCGCGCGTGCCGTGGGTGTCTCGCAGATGCAGGTGTCGCGCATCCTGCGGCGCTGTCTCGACCGGCTCCGCGAGGGTCTGGAGGCGGGCGATCCGTGCGCGGACGGCCGGGCGGGGTCACGGCGCCCGGCACCCGCGTCGCGACGGGCGCCGCACTCCCCGCACGGCCCCCGGACCACGGCGGACGCGATCCGCCCCACGGGCACCTGCCGCCCGGTACCCGCCGCACCCCGTGCCACCCCACCGCCCACCGGCACGGACCACCGGCACCCGCACGGTGAGGCACCCGAGCCGGCCCGGCGGCAGCCGCACACGCCGTGCGGTCCCCGTGGCGCGGTACGCCGCACACCCCCCGCGCCGCGCCGGACGGGTGCCGGTGGTCCGGCAGGCCGCGCACCCCGTGCGCCGCACCGCCAGGGCTGCGGTGGTGGGTGGCGTCCGGTCCGGCGGTGCACAGCGGGGCCGCGCGGCCGTGCGGCGCCGGGTCCGGGGAGGCGTACGGGTGCCGGGCCGGTGCGGGCGCGGTGCCCCCGCCGGACGGCGCGGCCGCCGCCGTCCGCACGAGCACGAGAGAGGAACCCCCCTTCCCCGCCCGCGTCCGTCCCGTCCGCCCCGGGTGGCACGGACGGGGTCCGCGAGCCGACGGAGGAGCGCACCGTGAGGCGTCACCTGGACCCGCTGCGGCACGCATGGCACTGGCTGGGCGCCCAGGGCCTGGTGCGGCGAGGCCGTGACCTCGAACTGATGCACAGGGCGATGGGGTTCGCGACGCTGGCGCTGGTCACGCTGGCGCCCCTGCTCATCGTGATCGCCGCCGCCGATCCTCTCGGACGGGGCGGCTTCGCCGCCTGGCTGGCCGACGGCATGGGACTGTCCGGCCGGTCCGCGCGAGTCCTCACGGAGATCATCAGCCCACCGCGCGAGGTGGTCGGCACCACCAGTCTGTGGGGTGTGCTGGCGCTCGCCGCGTTCGGCATCCCGTTCGGCGGGAGCGTCCAGATCGGCTACGAACGGACCTGGAACGTGCCACCCGGCCCGTGGCACCGGATCTGGCGTCAGGCGGTCTGGCTGTGCGTACTGACCGCGTACCTCTACCAGGAGGTGCTGACCCGCGACGTGATGTACGGGCCCGAGCGGATCACCCTCTCGCTGGCGACCGGGGTGCTGTTCTTCTGGTGGGGGCAGCGCTTCCTGCTGGGCGGACAGGTCCGCTGGCGGCATCTGCTGCCGGGCGCGCTCGCCACCATGGCGGGCCTGATCGGCCTGCGGGCCTTCTCCTACTTCGTCTTCACCCCGCTGATCGTCGAGAACGCGATCAACTACGGCACCGTCGGCGTCGTCCTCATCGTCGAGTCCTGGCTCATCGGCGTGGGGTTCGTCATCTTCGGCGGGGCGATGTTCGGCCGCTGGCTCCTCGATCACCACGGGCACCGGTTCACCGACGACCTGCCCCCGCGGACCGGCACGAGGTCTCCCGGCCGGGGCGGCTGACGGGCGCGGCTCCGGTCACGTCCGGCGACGGGGGTCAGGCGCAGCGCGTGCCGGCGAGGGCGGTCACCCGGGCCAGCGCGTCCCCGTGGAAGAGCTCCCGCCCGCGGGAGATCCGGCGCTCCCGCTGTGCGCCGTCCGCCGACAGCCTCCGCAGGGCGCGCAGCAGCGCGGCGCCGTCGCCGGCGGTCTCGGAGAGGCCGAGCGCCGCCATCCGGCGGACGCCCTCCGTGCCGTGACCGGGCAGCGGGCGGTAGCCCACGACGGGAGTCCCGCAGGCCAGTGCCTGGACCGCGGTCTGTCCCGCCGCGTTGTCGATC
The DNA here is from genome assembly GCF_055592385.1 of Streptomyces sp. NPDC041124. Lineage (NCBI taxonomy): Bacteria > Bacillati > Actinomycetota > Actinomycetes > Kitasatosporales > Streptomycetaceae > Streptomyces > Streptomyces sp. NPDC041124. Next base: position 338,259 of record NZ_JBVIYR010000006.1, on the reverse strand, counting down.
AGGACCCGGGCCGCCCGCAGCAGACCGGGCATGTCGGTGACCCAGTCCGGTACGAACGCGCCCGGCAGCCCGGCCAGGCGGGTGCGCAGACGATCGTTGCGGCCGCACAGCACGACCGGGAGGAAACCGGCGTCGACGAGCAGGGCGGCGGTGCCGTCCAGTTCGGAGGCCGCGCCCCAGGCGCCGGCGGACAGTACGACGGGCGGGCGCCCGGGGGCGTGTTCCTCGAAGGCCCGCCGCCACCGTGCGGCTCCGTCGGCCGGGGCGAGGAAGGCGGGCGCCACCACCGCTCCGGTCGACTCCACGGGCACCGGGATGCTGCGGCGCACGTCGCGCGCGGCGTCGTCGGTGAGGCAGAGGTACAGGTCGTTGCCGGAGTGGAGCCACTGCCGGTGCACGGCGAAGTCGGTCATGAAGACGGCGCTCGGCGACCGCAGCCGCCCCCGGTCCCTCAGGTGACCGGTCAGCTGGGCGGCCAGGTGGAAGACCGGGACCACCACGTCGGCGCCCGTGCGTTCCGCGAGCCCGGTCAGCCGGCGGCCCGCCAGCCGTGCGAGCGGGAGACCGCTGGGGCGGTGCCGCGGGCCGGGGCGCAGCAGTGCGCGGTAGAGGCCCGCGTACGCCCAGGGGAAGTGCCGTACCGACGACTGGTAGAGGAGGCGCAGTCCGCTGCCCAGGCCGTACGGGAGCAGCCGCAGGAGGTCCACGGTCTGCGCGTCGTGGCCCTGCGCCCTGGCACGGCGGGCCAGTTCGGCGGCCACCGTGTCGTGACCGGCGCCCATGCTCGCGCTGACGATCAGCAGCCGCAGCCTGTCGTCCGCCGGCGCGTACCGGCGGGGCACCGGGGGCGGTGAGTGCACGGGTTGCCGGGTCTCCCCGCGCCGGGCCGGTGAAACACGGCGGGCCGTGTTTCGCTCCGGCGCTCCCGGGGGATTCCCGTGCGTCCCTCCCCGCCGAACACCGGGAGCGGCCGCGGACGCGGTCCCCCGGGCGTTCACCCTCCGCAGCCGAGGTGCAGCCCATGTCTCACGTTTCCCGTGCCGGCGACGTGTCGTCCCCACGGACGTCCGTCGCACCGGCCGACGCGGTGCCGGGAGCCCCGGCCGGCGGCGCCGGGCGTGCCCGTGCCGCCCTGGTGACCGGCGCCTCCTCGGGCATCGGCGCCGCCGTGGCCCGGCGGTTGTCCGCCGAGGGGTGGCGTCTGGTCCTCAGCGGGCGGGACGCCGGACGCCTGGGCCGGGTCGCGGAGCGGGCCCCGGCGGACGTCTTCCCGGCCGATCTGACCCGGCCCGGCGCCGAGCGGCGGCTGACCCGGTTCGCCCTCGAGCACACCGGCCGCCTGGACCTGCTGGTGGCCGGTGCCGGCATCGGCTGGGCCGGGGACTTCGCCACGATGCCCCCGCGGGCCATCGAGGAGGTCGTCGAGGTCGACCTCCTGGCGACGCTGCGGCTGGTCCGGCAGGTGGTGCCGCACATGGTGACGGCCGGTTCCGGACGTGTGGTGCTGGTCGGGTCCCTGGCGGGGACGGTGGCCGTGCGGGGCGAGGCGGTGTACTCGGCGGCCAAGGCGGGGCTGGGCGCCTTCGCGGACGCGCTGCGCTACGAGCTGCGCGGGACGGGCGTGGCGGTCAGCCTCGTGGTGCCGGGGGTGGTGGACACGCCGTTCTTCGACCGGCGGGGCGTCCCCTACCGGCGAGGGTGGCCGAGGCCCGTCCCGCCGGAGCGGGTCGCCGGAGCGGTGTCGAGCGCCGTCCTGCGGGGGCGGGACGAGGTCTACGTCCCCGGCTGGCTGTGTCTGCCCGCCCGGGTGCGGGGCGCGGCACCGGGTCTGTACCGGCGGCTCGCCGCCGTGTTCGGCTGAACGGCGGGGTGGCGTGCTGGTCGTCGTGCTGGCCCTGCTGGCGGCGTTGTCCAACGCCGCCGCCTCGGTGCTGCAGCGGCGGGCCGCGGCGGACGAACCGGAGGGCGGCCCGGGTGTCCGTCAGGCCGTCCGCTGGCTCGGGCAGGTACTGCGCAGGCCGTACTGGGTGGCGGGGGCCGGGATGCTCGCGCTGTCCACCGTGCTCCAGGCGGCCGCGCTGAGCGTGGGAAGTCTGGCGCTGGTCCAGCCCCTCATGGCGGCCGAACTGCTGTTCACCCTGGTCGTCGGGAGCATGGTCTTCCACCGCCGTCCGGACCGCCGGACGTGGCTGGCGTTCGCCGCACTGGCCGCGGGGCTGGCGGCGTTCCTGACCTCGGCCGCCCCGGCCCCCGGCCGGGACACCGCCTCGGCGGAGCAGTGGCTGGTGGCCTCGGGCGCGGTCCTGGGCGGTGTGGCGGTGCTGGTGCTGACGGCCCGCACGGTGCGGGGCGCGCCGCGCGCGGCGCTGCTGGGGCTGGCGTCCGCCGTGTCGTTCTCCCTGACGGCGGCACTCCTCAAGGAGGTGACCGGCAGGCTTCCCGACGGCCCGGCGGCGGTGCTGGGCACGTGGCCCGTCTACGCCATGGCCGCCGCCGGAGGTGTCGCCTTCCTGCTGCTGCAGAGCGCCTTCCGGGCGGGCACGCTGGCCGCGTCCCAGCCGGCCCTGACCCTCGGGGACGCGCTGACGAGCGTCGCTCTGGGGTGGGGGCTGTTCGGGGAGCAGATCACGCTCGGGGTGCGTACGGTGCCGGCCGTGGTGGGCGTGGTGCTCATGGGGGCGGGCACCGCCGGGCTGGCCCGTGCCCCGTCGGTCGCCGGAGACTGGGACACGGCGGCACGGCGTCCGGGTACCGGCCCGGCCGCACGGCGGGTGCAGTGAACCTCCGGGACCGGAAAGGAGTCGGATGCCGATGGTCACGTCCTCGCGGCGTACGGCCGCCGTGCTGGCTCCCCTCTCCGCCGTCGCCGCGGCCCACATGGCGCCCGCCGCGACCTGGCTGCCGGTGGTGCGCCGCCGTTTCCCGCGCCTGGCCGGTGTGGGAGATCCCTCCCATGTGGCCCTGACCTTCGACGACGGTCCCGACCCCGAGTCCACCCCGCGGTTCCTCGACGCCCTGGAGGAACTCGGGGTGCGGGCGACGTTCTTCGTCCTGGGCGACGGCGTCGTACGACATCCCGCCGTGGTGCGGGAGACCGTCCGCCGCGGGCACGAGGTGGCGGTGCACGGCTGGAGCCACGACCGCCCCTGGTTCCCCGCCCCCGTGGACGACATGCGTGCCCTGGCGCGGGCGGCCGACACGGTACGGGAGCTGACGGGCCGGTGCCCCCGCTGGTACCGCCCGCCCTACGGCATCCTGACCTCCGGACGCTGGGCGGCGGCCCGTGCGGCGGGCCTGCGACCGGTGCTGTGGACCGCCTGGGGCAGGGACTGGACGCCCGGCGCCACCCCGGCCTCGGTTCGCGCCGCCGTCAGCGCCGGGCTGCGCGGCGGCGGCACCGTCCTCCTGCACGACACGGACAGGATGTCGGCCCCGGAGTGCTGGCGGTCCGCGCTGGGCGCCCTGCCGGGCGTCGTGCACCGGTGCCGAGAGGCGGGCCTGTCGATCGGCCCCCTCGCGGAACACGGCGCGGCACCGCCCTGAGAGGTGCCGCCCGGATCGGCCTGGAGGACGTGCTTCACCTGCCCCACGGTGCGCCGGCCGGGAATCAAGGCCGAGGCGGATCGCGATCTCACCGTCGACGGCCCGAACCTCGCGGCCCAGGCGATCGCGGCCGGCCTGGTGGACGAGTACCACCTGTTCATCACCACGAGCGTGGTCGGCGGCGGCAAGCGCTTCTTCCCCGACGGCGTGCGCCTCGACCTCCGGCTGGTCGAGCAGCGTGTCTTCGGCACCGGCCTGATCCACGCCCGCTACCGGACCCGCTGAGCCGCGGCGGTCGTCCGCAGGTGCGGTCCGCCGGGCCGCGCGCCGATGGTCCCGGGCCCGCTCGCCGGCCCGCCGCGCTCCGCCTCTCAGGCCGGTGGCACGGCCGGGCCGCCGTCACCGTCGAGGCGCGTCACCCGGCGGACGCCGGCGACCTGGCGGTAGGAGGCGTCGAGCAGTTCGGCCACCTCCCGCCAGTCCACGTCCTCGGGAGCCGTGGTGCCGCCGGCGGTGAGGTCGATGCCGATCCAGCCGGAGGGGGCGAGGTAGGCGGGCGCGAAGAAGCGGGCGTCCCCGGCGAGGGCCGCACGGTCGGTGTCGTCCGGCAGGACGATCAGGGCCCGGTCGTAGGGGACACGGGTGCCGGCGAAGCCCTTGGTGGAACCGCCGTACCAGGCGAAGTACCGGCCGGCCCGGAAACCCGGCCGCCCGTGCGCGATCCGCTCCTCCGCGTCGGGGAAGGCCAGTGCCACCCCGCGCAGCCGCACCAGGTAGGGATCGTCGTCCTCGAACATCAGGGGATGTGACATGTCACCAGAAGCCCGTCTCGATGTTTTCCCGACCCGCTCACTGTAGACACCGCCCGGCGCGCACGGCACCGCCTCGACGGAGCCCCGGTCAGGTCTGTGCGGTCGACTGTGTGACGCCGGACAGCCGGTGCAGGCGCAGGGCGAGCTGGATCTCCAGCGCACGGGCCGGACTCTGCCAGTCGTCGCCCAGGAGACGGCCCACGCGTTCCAGTCGCTGGGCGACCGTGTTGACGTGGACGTGGAGTTCGTCCTTGGTGCGGGCGGGGCTCATGCCGCACGCGAAGTACGCGTCGAGGGTGTGCAGCAGCTCCGTTCCCCGGCGCTCGTCGTAGGCGACGACCTGGCCGACGGTGCGGTCCACGAAGCCGGCGACGTCCCGCTCCCCGGCCAGCAGGAGGCCGAGGAAGCCGAAGTCCTCGGCGGCGGAGCCGTCCCCCGACCGGCCGAGGAGGCGGAGGGTGTCCAGGCAGCGGCGGGCCTCCGCGTACGCCTCCGCGACGGTGTCGGGACGGGCGGTGAGCTGCTCGACGGGGGCGGACGCCCCGACGGTGACCGGTTCGTGGACGGCCGTCGCCAGGTGGCGGGCCGTGCGGCGGGCGAGCTCGGTGGCGGTGTCGCCGGGGGCGAGGGGCAACAGCAGGACGGTGCCGCCGTCGCGGGCCGCGGCGAGGCCCTGCCCGGTCGCCGCCAGGTGCGAGGCGGCGGCCCACAGCCGTCTGCGGGCGTCGGCCTCCTGGTCGGCGTCGGCGGTGCCGCCCTCCAGCCGGGTGGCGAGGACGGCGTGGGTGGCGTCGAGGTCGGCGTGCAGCCGGGCGGCCCGCTCGCGCAGCAGGCGCAGGTCGCGGTCGCGGGCGTCGAGCAGGTCGTCGAGCAGTTCCCCGCGGACGCGCTGCTCGGCCTCGGCGGCGGAACGGCGGGCGAGCAGCAGCAGTGAGGTCACCATGGCCGCGCGCTCCAGGGTGCGCTGGTCGACGGGGTCCAGGCCCGGGTGACCGCGCAGGACCAGTGCGCCGAGGAGTTCACCGCCGGCGGCGACGGCCGCGACCCAGTCCTCCCGGTGCCGGACCGCGTGGCCTTCGGCGCGTGAGGACTCCAGGGCGCGGGCGGGTGCCGCGGCGGCCTCGGTGAACTCGACCGTGCCGTCCAGCACCTCGGAGACGGCGGCGGCCACGTCGTGCACCCCGCCGCCGCGGAGCACCAGCTCGGCCAGCCGGTCGTGCACGTCCGAGGCGCGTTCGATGACGGCGCTGCGGTCCTGGATGATCTCGTTGGCGCGCTCCAGGCCGGCGAGGGCCGAGCGGGTCTCCGCCAGCAGGTTCGCCGCGTCCAGTGCGGCCGCGGCGAGGGCGGCGAAGGACCCCAGCAGGGCGATCTGCTCACGTTCGAAGACCCTGGCCCGGCGGTCCGCCGCGAAGAGGACACCGATGACGTGGTGCCCGAGCGTCAGGGGCACTCCGAGGATGGCGACCAGGCCCTCGTCGCGGACCCCGGTGTCGATGCTGTGGGTGTGCTGGAAGCGGTCGTCGCGGAAGTAGTCGTCGGTGACGTACGGGCGGGCGGTCTGGGCGACCAGCCCGCCGAGGCCCTCGCCCATGCCGAGGCGCAGCTGCTGGAAGCGGGCGGCGACCGAGCCCTCGGTGACCCGCATGTAGGTGTCGCCCCTGGCCGGGTCGTTCAGACTGAGGTAGGCGACATCGGTGCCGAGCAGTGAGCGGGCGCGTTGCACGATCGCCTGGAGCACGGCGTCCAGGTCGCGCAGTCCCGCGAGGTCGTGGGCGGTCTCGAACAGCGCGGACAGCTCGGCCTCGCGGCGCCGCCGCCCCTCGAGCTCGGAGCGCACCCGCAGGGCGAGCAGCTTGGCCTGTTCGAGCTCGGCGATCCGCTCGGCGGGCACTCCCTCGGCGCGGGCGAGCAGCACCGGCTGCTCGTACGCCTCGGCGGCCGAGCCCCGGGCCAGCAGCTCGAGGAACGGTGCCTCGGCACCACCGTGGGCGGGCCGGGCCCCCGGACGGGGCGCGCCCGGTGGTGCGGGAGCGGGGACGGAACGCTCGGCGGACTGCGGGTGCTCGCGGGACATGCTCACAGGATTCCTCATCCCGCGGCCGCTCCGTCAGGGCCTGTGGACGACTCCACCGGCAGACGGCCGGCCGCTGACGGCCGGTGTCTCAGTGCGCGGTCCAGCCGCCGTCCAGGACCAGTGACGTGCCGGTCACGAAGGACGTCCGGGGACCGCACAGGTAGGCCACCGCCTCGGCGACGTCCTCCGGTTCGATCAGCTGTTTGACCGCGCTGTCCTGGAGCAGCACCTCGGACAGGACGCGGTCCTCGGGGATGCCGTGGGCGCGGGCCTGGTCGGCGATCTGCTGCTCGACCAGCGGGGTGCGCACGTAGGCGGGACTCACACAGTTGGAGGTGACTCCGCGGGCCGCGCCCTCCAGGGCGGTGGTCTTGGACAGGCCCTCCAGGCCGTGCTTGGCGGCCACGTAGGCGGACTTGTAGGCCGAGGCGCGCAGACCGTGGACCGAGGACACGTTGACGATGCGGCCCCAGCCCTGCCCGTACATGTGGGGCAGGGCGCCCCGGATGAGCCGGAAGGGGGCCTCCAGCATCACGGTGAGCACCGTGTGGAAGACGTCGGGCGGGAACTCCTCGATGGGGCGCACCAGCTGCAGTCCGGCGTTGTTGACCAGGACGTCGGTGCCGGCGGCGGCGAGTTCGGCGGCGTCCAGGTCGGTGAGGTCGAGGAGGTGCGGCTCGACGGTGCCCGGCAGGTCGCGGGAGTTCTCGGCGAGCGCCGCCAGTCCCGCACCGTCCCGGTCGACGGCTCTGACCTTGGCCCCGGCGGCCGCCAGGCGCAGTGTGCAGGCGCGTCCGATGCCGCCGGCGGCACCGGTGACGAGAGCGGTACGGCCACCGAGGTCGAGGGGGGTGGCGGGGAGGGCCGTGAGGCCACGGGGCTCGGTCATGGATCGACCCTAGGCAGCGGCCCCAGGTCGACCCATGTGGTTACGCCCTATAGTTCAGCCGCTTCCAGTGGGGTCGAACCACGTGGGTGCGTCGGACATGGCCTGCTTGATCCGGAACCGCGCGAACTCGTTCAGCTCCGGCAGCGCGTCCACGGCGAACCAGCCGACGTCCAGCGACTCGTCGTCGTTGACCCGCGCCTCGCCCCCGACGGCACGGCAGCGGAAGGAGATGTCCATGTACTGGCAGATGTCGCCGTTGCCGTACGTCACCGGGGTCAGCGCCTGCACCAGCACCACGCGCTCGACCGCGCACCGCACCGCGGTCTCCTCCTCGACCTCCCGCACGGCGCAGGCCGCGGGCTGCTCCCCCGGGTCGGGGATGCCGCCGATCACCGACCACTTGCCCGTGTCCGACCGGCGGTTCAGGAGCACCCGGCCCTCGTCGTCGAAGACGAGGGCGGTGACCCCGGGGAGCCACAGCAGCTGATGACCGGCGGAGGCACGCAGCGTGCGGAGGAAGTCAGGAGTAGCCATGGAGCGACCCTAACCGGCGCTCCGCCGCACGGGGGAGCGCGTATGCCCACGCGTCGGAGGGGGACGCCCGCGCGTCGTGCGGCGTACGCCGGTGCGTCGGGCGGCGTACGCCCCGGGGTGCGCGGCGTCGTCCCCCGCCTCACCCGCGCGTCCGGGAGGCGGTGCGCCTACGCGTCACCGCCGCGTCGTGCGCGCACCCCGGCGGCGACGCCCCAGCCCAGGCCGCCCGCGGCGACGATCAGCAGGAGGACCTCCGGCAGGACGCCGAGCCGGGTCGCGGGGGTCTGCGAGGAGCGCAGCGGCACCTCCTGCACCAGCGAGTCGGCGACGAACATGCCGGTCCTCCGCGTGATCTCCCCGTCGGGCATGATCACCGCGCTGACACCGCTGGTCACCGGCACGGTGACGGCACGGCTGTGCTCCACGGCGCGGACCCGGGACATGGCGAGCTGCTGGTAGGTCATCTCGCTGCGGCCGAAGGTGGCGTTGTTGCTGGGCACCGAGATCAGCTGGGCGCCCGCGGTGACCGTGTCGCGCACCGCCCAGTCGAAGGCGGCCTCGTAGCAGGTGACCAGGCCGACCCCGGCGCCGTTCATCCGGAACACACCGGGTTCGCCGCCCCGGCTGAAGTCCTGGCGGACCATCGCGGTCCAGTTCTCGTTGATCGCTCCGACGAGCGAGCGCAGCGGAAGGTACTCGCCGAAGGGCTGGATCTGCCGTTTGTCGTAGGTGTCGACGGGGCCCTTCACCGGGTCCCAGAGGATCTGCTCGTTGAGCAGCTCGCCGTCCCTGGAGACCACGCCGCCGACCGAGATGGGCGCGTCGATGGCCTTGGCCGCCCGGTCGATGACCGCGCGCGCGTCGTCGTTGACGAAGGGGTCGATGTCGGAGGAGTTCTCCGGCCAGAGCACGACGTCCGGCTGCTTCGCCCTTCCCGCCGCGACCTCGGCGGCCAGGCGCTCCGTCTCCCGCGCGTGGTAGTCGAGGACGGCACGCCGCTGGGAGTTGAAGTCGAGGCCCAGGCGGGGCACGTTGCCCTGGATGGCGGCCACGGTCACGGTGCCGTTTTCCGCCCGGTCGCTGACCAGTGCCGTGGACGCGAGCGCCGCGAGCACCGGGACGACGACGCTCAGTACGGCGACGACCGCCGCGGACCGGAGCGGCGTCCCCGTGCGGCGGGCCCGCACGGCGAGGCGGACGATCTCGTACAGGCCGAAGCCGCACAGCACGACGGCGAAGCCGAGCACCGGGGTGCCGCCGAGCGCGGCGAGCGGCAGGAAGACGCCGTCCGCCTGACCGAAGGCGACCTTCCCCCAGGGGAAGCCGCTGAACGGCACGCGGGCGCGGGCCGCCTCACCGGCGATCCACAGCGCCGCGGCCCACACCGGCCAGCCGGGCAGCTTCGACACCGCGGCGACACCGGCGCCGACCAGCGCCACGAAGACCGCCTCGATGACCACCAGAGCGATCCACGGACCGGGGCCGACCTCCACCCCGGTCCACACCAGCAGCGGCAGCAGGAAACCGAGACCGAAGAGGTAGCCGAGGCCGAGTGCCGCCTTCCGGTTTCGGCCGCGCAGGACCCAGCCGAAGACGGCGAAGGCGGGCAGCGCCAGCCACCACAGAGTGCGCGGCGGGAAGCTGACGTAGAGGAGCAGGCCCGAGGACGCGGCTGCGGCGGCCGGGAGGAGACGGACGAGGCGCCCGCCCCGCGCGGACGGCGTGGTCTGCACAGGCATCGGGTCCGACTCGCCGACGGAGGTTGCGGTGACGGTCACTCCGGGAGTCTACGGCGGGTGACGTGGTGGCCGGCATCACGGTCGGGCCGGTGGGAGGCGCCGAGGGGGACCGGCCGTCCCGGTGACAACCCGAGGAACCGGTGCGGCACTCACCCGGGGTGCCACGGGCCCCGGGTCGACTCCTCGCTGCTGAGGAGCCGAGCCGTTCCCTCCGCCGCGGGGAGAGCGAGCGGGGTCAGTGCGTGGTGCCCGGTGCGCGGGGGCGGAGGCGGTCGCGGATGACGGACACCGCCGCTTCCGCGTCGTCCACGGTGACGGTGAAGGTGTGGCCGTCCCACAGGCGCAGGACCACACCCTCGCCTCGGCGCACGACGACCGCGGTGCCCTTCTCCGGCCGCCAGCGGTACCCCCAGCCGCCCCAGTGCCTCGGGGTGACGTGAGGGGCGAAGTCCGCGCCGGCGACGTGCGACAGCGGGATGCGGCGGCGCGGCAGGCCGATGTGCCCGCAGCGCACCTCCAGGTGGTCCTCGTCGACCCGCAGCGCGACGTGCACGAAGGCGAGGGTGCCGTAGAGGACGAGCAGCCCGGCGGCGATGCATCCGACGACGGCCATGGCGAGCGGCGCGGCATCGCTCGTCCACGCGGAGTCGACGGCCAGCGCGATACCGAGCGCCATGCAGGCGGCACCGATCAGCGCCAGCAGCCACTGGAAGCGGCCGGTGGCACGGCCGGTCCAGACCTCGGTGTGCGGGGCGTGCTCGCCGTGGCGGGGATCCCTCATGACTGTGAGGTTACTCAGGATTCGCTGGGCGGCTACCTCGTGGCGGAGCGCTACTGCGCCGTCCGGGCGGGAGCGAGCGGCTGGAGCAGCCTGCCCTCGGCGTAGGTGAGCGCGGGTGCGGGCAGCGTGCCCTCGCGTCCGCTCAGCAGCACCGTCAGCGTGCCGCTCGCCGGTGCCCCGGGGGCCGGCCGGGCGCCGAGGCGGCGCAGGGCCTGCGCGGCCACCGCGCCGGCGGAGCCGTGCAGGGCCAGTGGGGGGCGGCCGGGACGCTGGACCGCGGCCCTGATGCGCTCGGCGACGAGTTCGTAGTGGGTGCAGCCGAGGACGACGGTCGTCACGTCGTCCGGGGTGAGGTCGGCGGCCGCGGCGACCGCCGCGTCGATGGCCGTCTCGTCCGCTCGTTCCACCGCCTCCGCCAGCCCCCAGCAGGGCACCTCGGTGACGCCCACGCCCCCGGCGAAGTTCTCGATGAGGTCGCGCTGGTAGGGGCTGCCGGTCGTGGCCGGTGTGGCCCAGATCGCCAGCGGGCCGCCGCCCGCCGCGGCCGGCTTGATCGCCGGGACGGTGCCGATGACCGGCAGACCCGGCTCGAGGCGGGCGCGCAGGGCGGTGAGGGCGTGCACCGTGGCGGTGTTGCAGCCGACGATCAGCGCGTCGGGGCGGTGGGCGGCCGCCGCCCCCGCGACGGCGACGGCACGCTCGGTGAGGTCCCGCGGGGTCCTCGGTCCCCAGGGCATGCCCTCGGGGTCGAGGGAGAGCACGAGATCGGCGTCGGGACGCAGACGCCGTACCGCGGCGGTGGCCGCCAGCAGTCCGATTCCGGAGTCCATGAGCGCGATCTTCACCCGGCCACGATAGACGATGAGCCGCTCCGGGGCCGTGCCGTGGTGCAGACTGCGCTCGTGAGCGCCCTCGTGTGGAGTGCCGCCGGATCCCTCGGCGCCTGGCTGTGGCTGCTGCTCTGCCAGGGCTGGTTCTGGCGTACGGACGTCCGGCTCCCGCCGCTGCGGGACCCGGAGACATGGCCGGACGTGTGCGTCGTGGTTCCCGCCCGGGACGAGGCGGCGGTGCTGTCGGTGAGCCTGCCCTCGGTGCTCGCCCAGGACTACCCGGGCCGGGCCGAGGTGTTCCTCGTCGACGACGGCAGCACCGACGGCACCGGGGAGATCGCGCGCGGCCTCGCGCGGCGGCACGGCGGACTGCCCCTCACGGTGGGCACACCGGGGGAGCCGCCGGCCGGCTGGACCGGCAAGCTGTGGGCGGTGCGGCGCGGCCTCGAACTGGCGGGCTCCCGCGGCCCCGAGTACGTGCTGCTGACGGACGCCGACATCGCGCACGCCCCGGACAGTCTGCGCCGGCTGGTGGCGGCCGCCCGTACCGGCGGGTTCGACGTGGTGTCGCAGATGGCCCGACTGCGGGTGGAGAGCCGCTGGGAACGGCTGGTGGTGCCGGCCTTCGTCTACTTCTTCGCGCAGCTGTACCCGTTCCGCCGGATCGGGCGGGAGGGCACGCGGACGGCGGCCGCGGCCGGCGGTTGCGTGCTGCTGCGCGCCGAGGCCGCCGCACGGGCGCGGATCCCGGACGCCATCCGGCACGCCGTCATCGACGACGTGGCGCTCGCCCGGGCGGTGAAGCGGAGCGGCGGACGCGTGTGGCTGGGACTCGCGGACGGGGTGGACAGCGTGCGCCCGTACCCGCGGCTGGGTGATCTGTGGCGCATGGTGTCGCGCAGCGCGTACGCGCAGCTGCGGCACAGCCCGCTGCTGCTGGCCGGTACGGTCGCCGGGCTGGCGCTGGTGTACCTGGTGCCGCCCGTCGCGGTGGCGGCGGGCGCCCTGACGCGGAGCGCGGCCGCCGCGCTCCTCGGCGGGGCGGCCTGGCTGGTGATGTCGGGGACGTACCTCCCGATGCTCCGCCACTACCGGCAGCCGTCGTGGCTCGCTCCCCTGCTGCCGTTCACCGCCTCGCTGTACCTGCTGATGACGGTGCATTCGGCCGTGCGGCACCACCAGGGACGCGGTGCGGCCTGGAAGGGCCGCACCTACGCCCGGCCCGAGGCGCTGCCGGACGAGGGCTGAGGGGCCCTCACTTGCGGCCCGGGGTCCAGTTCATGCCCCATCCGTAGGCGTGGTCGACCGTGCGCTGGGGACTCACTCCGCGTTCCGGAACGAGGTAGCGGGCCTCGCGCCGGACGACGAGCTCGCCGCCGCCGGTGTTGGTGATCAGGGCGAGGGCGCAGACCGTCGAGGGGACCGTGCACTCGTCGAGGGAGAAGTCGATCGCCGCGCCGTGCTGCGGCTGGAGGGTGACCGTGGCGTGCAGGTCCGCGAAGGAACGGGCGCCCTCGTAGATGGTGACGAAGACGAGGATGCGCCGGAAATGGTGCTTGTGGTCGAGGTTGACGGTGAGGTTCTCGCCCGTCGACACGGCGCCCGTGCGATCGTCGCCGTCCAGGTGGACGAACGGGGGCTGGTGCAGGGACCCGAAGGCGTTGCCGAGGGCCTGGACGACACCCTTCCTGCCGTCGGTGAGTTCGTACAGGGCGCACAGGTCGAGGTCGAGGTCGGCGTGCATGGCGACCGGCCGGCCCAGCTTGGCCGCCCAGCCGGAGAACTGCTTGCGCACCTGCCAGTTGAGGTTCACCCGGAGGGCACCCGAGGTGCCGCCCTGCTTGGTCAGCGAGACCGAGGGGGCGGACTTGGTGAGCGTGACCTTCGTCAGCCGGACCGGCGCGGGGGGCGCGGCCGGCGGGGCGAGGGGCGGGGGCGGCGGCGCGGTGACCGGGGGTGCGGCGGAGGGCACCGTGGCCGCCGGGACGGGCGGTGCGGGCGGTGCGGCGTGCTGGGGCTCGTCCACGGTGATGCCGTATTCGGTGGCGAGCCCCTGGAGTCCGCTGCTGTAGCCCTGGCCCACGGCGCGGAACTTCCAGGCGCCCTGGCGCCGGTAGAACTCACCGAGCACGAACGCCGTCTCCGTCGTCGCCCCCGCGCTGTCGAAGCGCGCGGCCGGCGTGCCGCTCGCGGCGTCCTTGACCTCGACGTACAGATCCGGGACCTGTCCGAACGCGCCGCCGTCGGAGGAGGCGGCCAGGATCACCGTCTCGATGCCCGGCTCGACGCGCGTGAGGTCGACGAGCAGGGTGTCGGTGGTCCGGCCGCCGGCGTCCCGCTTGCCCTCGTGCCGGACGGCACCGGAGGAGTGGGCGGGCTGGTTGTAGAAGACGAAGTCGCTGTCGGAGCGGACCTTCCCGCCGGCCAGCAGGAGCGCCGAGGCGTCGGCGTCGGGTACGCCCGGGCCCGAACGCCATCCCACTTCCACCCGCAGCGCCGTGGTCGGCACCGGTGTGTTCGATCCCTTCGGCATTGACATGTCCGCCCCCATCACGGGTCGCCCGCGCCAGGTCAGGTCCCGGCATCCGTCGTTCTTCGTCCGCACAACCTATTCCCCCGGCCCGGGAACGCCCACGGGCAGCGAGGAGAACCCGGGGGCCAACCGCCGGTAACCGGCCCGGAACTCGGCCTTTACGCGAAAATCGCTCAGCGGATTGCCCGTTTCCCCCGCGTTCGCTCGCATTAGTGCGGCCAGGTCACGGCGGGCGCGGAAAACAACCCTCTTACCGGTCTCCCCAAAAGCACATCGTGGGCTTAACTTATGTGCCATGACCTCCCCCCGCTCCACTTATGGCGGCGGCTACTACTCCGCCTCCTTCCCGGACACTCCGATCTACGACTCGCTCGTGGCCGAGCGGGGCACCCCGCAGATCGCCCCGATCCGGGTCCCCGCCGCGTACGAGGCGCCGGTCAGTCATCTGCCCGCGCTTCCCTCGGCGTTGCCCGCCCTCCCGGCGGCCCCGTCCCAGCCCGCCTACGGGTACCCGCAGGCACCTCAGCCCGCGCCGCTCCAGCAGGCGCACACGGCCTACATCCCGCAGCAGGCGACCGCGCCACGCGGCTACCCCGGCCCGCAGCCGCAGCCGCCGCGTCCGGCACCGCCCGCCGGCTACGAGGCGATGCGCCCCGCGGCCCCCCGGCCGGTCCCGGCGCCGTACCACGATCCGTACAACCAGCAGCAGTACCGCGGGTACTGAGCCGTCCGACGGGATTGTCGGTGCCGGGTGGCACGATGACCCCATGGGGAACGCGCGTCTGCACTCGATCCACATCCACCCGGTCAAGGCCTTCCGGCGCCTGACACTCCGGGAGGTCGTCGTGGAGCCCTGGGGTCCGGCCGGGGACCGGCGCTGGATGCTGATCGATGACAGGGGAAAGGTCGTCACCCAGCGGCGCCACCCCCGCCTCGCACTGGCCGCCGCCGAGCTTCTGCCTGGCGGCGGCGTCGTGCTGTCCGCGCCCGGCAGCGCGCCGGTGACGGCGGCCGTCCCTGCGCCGGGCAGGACGGTTCCGGTGGTGCTCTTCGGGGACGAGGTGGAGGCGGTCCCCGCGGAGGACGGCTCCGTGCACGCCTGGTGCAGCGAGGTCCTCGGCGAGCCCGTGCGGCTGGTGCACCTGGACGATCCGGCCACGCGGCGGCCCGTGGACCCCGCGTTCGCCCTGCCGGGCGAGACGGTCTCCTTCGCCGACGGCTATCCGCTGCTGCTCACCACGACCGCCTCCCTCGCCGGTCTCAACTCCCTGATCGCCGAGGGCGCGCACCGGGCCGAGGGTCCGCTGCCCATGGACCGCTTCCGGCCGAACGTGGTGATCGAGGGCACCGATCCCTGGGAGGAGGACCGGTGGACGCGCGTCACCATCGGTGAGGTGACCTTCCGCGTCGCCAAGCCGAGCGGCCGCTGCGTGGTGACCACCACCGACCAGCACACCGCCCGGCGCGGGAAGGAGCCGCTGCACTCGCTGGCCGCCCGTCCACGGCCCGACGGCAGGCTCGTCTTCGGACAGAACCTGGTGCCGCTCGCCCCCGGCACCATCCGGACCGGTGATCCGGTCGTGCCCCGGTAGCGGCTCCCGTCGCGGGCCCTGGGGAACCGCTCGGCCGTCTCGCCCGTTGGCCTTGTACGAGGGCTCGGTGAGGACCGGCTCGGGGAGCTCCCGGGACCGGCGAGGGGTGCGACACCGGGCGCGGCGGACCGGTGACGGCACACCTGAAGTCCCCCCGGCCCGGCGACCGGTTCAGCCGTGTCCCATCCCGCCGGACCGCCCCGGCGGGATGGGGACCGCGGGCCGGGACCGTGCGTGGGAGCGGACGGGCCCGAACCGGGGCAGGACGGGAGCCGACAGCTGAACGGCGTTCCCGCTCCGGTCAACCCCGTGCCCGCGCGCACGCTACGGTGGTCCGGCCGAACCGATCGGCGAGAGCACGGGCGGGAACGAGCCATCAGTACGACGAGGTGGGGGCACAGCTCAGCCATGGCACAGGGCACGGTCCAGGTGACGCACACCGGCACATCGAGGTGGCGGCGCCGCACGGGTGAGTACGCATCGCTCGCCGCCGCCCTGGAGGCCGCGGCAGAGGGCGACATCCTCACCGTCGCCCCCGGCACCTACCGGGAGAATCTCGTCGTACAGCGGGCGGTGACGCTGCGCGGTCCGGAGGGCTCGCCCGGCTCGGTGCGCATCGCTCCCGCGGACGGTGTCCCGCTGACCGTGCGCGCCTCGGCGGTGGTGCGGGACCTGCACGTCGAGGGGCAGGACGCGACCGCTCCCGCCGTGCTCGTCGAGGAGGGCACCCCGAAGCTGTGCGACGTCCGGGTGGTGACCCGCTCCGCGGCCGGCATCGAGGTGCGCGGCGGCGCCCGGCCCACGGTGCGCCGCTGCACGGTCGACAACCCCGCGGGGATCGGCATCGCCGTACTGGACGGCGGGGGCGGGGTGTTCGAGGAGTGCGAGGTGGTGTCCGCCGGACAGGCGGGGGTCGCCGTGCGCGGCGGCGCCCACCCGCGGCTGGAGCGCTGCCGGGTGCACCACGCCGCCGGCTCGGGCCTGACCGCGACCGGGGACAACTCGGCGCTGGAGGCCGTGGGGTGCGAGGTGTACGAGGTGCGGGGCAGCGGCGTCCAGGTCACCGCCCGTGCCACCGCCCACCTCACCGACTGCGACGTGCACCGTACGACCGGGGACGGGGTCACGCTCGACACGGACGCGGTGCTGACGCTGGCCGACTGCCGGATCCACGACATCCCGGAGAACGCGGTCGACCTGCGGTCCCGCTCGGTGCTCACCCTGACCCGCACCACCGTGCGGCAGTTCGGCCGCAACGGACTGTCGGTGTGGGATCCGGGCACGCGCGTGGACGCCAACCAGTGCGAGATCTTCGACAGCACGGGCGACTACCCGGCGGTGTGGGTGAGCGACGGCGCCACGGCCGTACTGGAGTCCTGCCGGGTGCACGACGTGCCCGACGCGCTGTTCGTCCTCGACCGCGGCTCCCGCGCGGACGTCGTCGACAGCGACCTGTCGCAGGTGCGCAACACGGCCGTGTCGGTGAGCGACGGCGCCACCGCGCAGCTCGACGACTGCCGCATCCGGGAGGCGGCGACCGGCGCCTGGTTCCGCGACCACGGCAGCGGCGGCGTCCTCAGCAACTGCACCCTGGACGGCACGCAGACGGGCGTCATCGTCACCAAGGGCGCCGACCCGACCGTCGAGCGCTGCACGGTCGGATCGCCGGCCGAGGCCGGTGTCTACGTATCGGCCGGTGGCCGGGGCACCTTCGTGAACTGCCGGGTCACGGGCAGTGGCGGCTACGGCTTCCATGTGATCGACGGCAGCCGTACGACGCTGCGCAAGTGCCGTACGGAGCGCTGCGCGCGCGGTGGTTACGAGTTCGCCGAGGGCGCGGACGCGGCGTCCGGTTCGGGCGGTCCGGTCGTCGAGGACTGCACGAGCGACGAGAGCGGCCTGAGGACGCCCGCGGCACCGGAGCCGGCCGTGCAGACGACGGGCCGGTCCACCGGTCTGCTGCTGGGCACGGTCCCCGGGGCACGGGCCGGCGAGCCGGCTTCCCCCGCCCCGCCTTCCGCCGAGCCGGAGCCCCGCACCTCCAAGGCCGTGCTCGGTGAGCTCGACGCGCTGGTGGGGCTGGAGAGCGTCAAGCGCGAGGTGCGTGCCCTCACCGACATGATCGAGGTGGGCCGGCGTCGGCAGCAGGCCGGGCTGAAGGCGGCGTCGGTCAAGCGGCATCTGGTGTTCACCGGCTCCCCCGGCACCGGCAAGACCACCGTGGCCCGGCTGTACGGCGAGATCCTCGCCTCGCTCGGGGTGCTGGAGCAGGGGCACCTGGTCGAGGTGTCCCGGGTGGACCTGGTCGGCGAGCACATCGGTTCCACGGCGATCCGCACCCAGGAGGCGTTCGAGCGGGCACGCGGCGGTGTGCTCTTCATCGACGAGGCGTACGCGCTCTCGCCCGAGGACGCCGGGCGTGACTTCGGCAAGGAAGCCATCGACACCCTGGTGAAGCTGATGGAGGACCAGCGGGACGCGGTCGTGGTGATCGTCGCCGGCTACACGGCCGAGATGGAGCGGTTCCTGTCGGTCAACCCCGGGGTGGCGTCCCGCTTCTCACGGACGATCACCTTCGGCGACTACGGCCCCGAGGAACTGCTGCGCATCGTGCGGCAGCAGGCCGAGGAGCACGAGTACCGGCTGGCGCCGGGCACCGCCGACGCCCTGCTGACGTACTTCACAAAGATGCCGAAGGGCCCCGCGTTCGGCAACGGGCGCACCGCGCGGCAGACCTTCGAGGCGATGGTGGAGCGGCACGCGAGCCGCGTCGCCCAGCTCGGCGAGCCGACCACCGACGACCTGACCCTGCTCTACGCGGAGGACCTGCCCTCCGCGCGCTGAGCGCGGCCGGTCAGACCGGGTGATCTCCGCCGGGCCCTCCCGTGTGCCGCGGGGCGGGCACCTCGGGCCGCAGTCGGGCCAGCAGCCGGCGGCGCTCCTCGGCGAAGGCCGGGTCGGCCTGGTAGTCGGAGTGGCCGAGGATCGGCGCGGGCAGGGGGTGGGCCTCGGTGCGGCCGTAGGCCAGGGGGTCCCTGAGCGCGGGGCGGTCCACGTCCGGGCCGCTGTCGCCGGGCAGCCGCACCGGGCCGCCGATCGGGTCGGTGCGCCGGTGGAGGTTGCGCCAGCAGTCGACCTCCTGGTGCAGGGAGCCGAGCGCGTCCGGTCCGAAGTGGGCGGGGAACCAGCGGCCGTAGAGGCGCTCCAGCGGGGAGCCGTAGGTCAGCAGGGCGACGCGCCTGCGGACGGACGGCGGGAGCTGCCAGGCCGCGGCGGCGGCGAGGACGCTGCCCTGGGAGTGGCCGGAGAGCACCAGGCGTCCGCCGGTGGACCGGGTCCAGGTGGCGATCCGCCAGGTCAGGTCGGGTACGGCGCGCTCGGCGTAGCAGGGCGGCGCGAAGGGGTGCGCGGCGCGCGGCCAGAAGGTGCCGACGTCCCACAGGATGCCTATGGTGCGCCGTGCGGAGGCGTCCCTGTACGCACGGCGCCCCCAGGTCACGAGAAGGACGAAACCGAGTCCGATCAGCCAGGAGCCGAGTGCCTGCGCGGTCTCGGCGGCGCCGTGGACCACGGTGTAGGAGCCCTGGGCCGCCTCGCCGGGGGTCTCGTCGGTGGTGAGGGCGCCGACGAGGGCGCCGGCACCGAGCAGCAGGGTGGCGGCGGAGGTGACGGCGAGGATGCGGGGTCCGCGGTCGGTGAGGGCGGCCATCGCGCGGACGGAGGCGATACGGCGGGTGCGGCCGGGGTCGCCCGTCTCACCGGTGTACTCGCGTTCCACCTCCGCGCGTTCCGCTCGCGCGATGAGCCAGGCGCGCCGGGCGAGCCAGCAGCACATCACCAGCAGCAGGAGCAGCAGCGGCGGGATCACGGAGGCCTGCCAGGTGAGCAGCACCGGCGGTCCGGGCACCGAAGCGCCGGTGCCGTCCAGCCAGTCGGCCACGCGTTGGGAGATGCCGCCGGACATCACACCGCCCAGCGCGCAGGCGAGCATGGCGACGGCCGGCCCGGCCAGGCCCCGCATCGCGGAGCGCCGGTCGGGGTCGGTGCGGTGCAGGGCGTGGGCGACCCCGGCGAGGACGATCACGAGCAGGCCCTGGGCGAGGGTGAGGGCGCCGAAGGCGGCGTCGCCCGGCAACCGGCCCGACGACCCCCACCCGGGGCGCTCCCATCCGGCGTACAGGACGGTGAGCGCGAGCAGGACGAGTGCGGTCAGGGGCAGGCCGCGCACCAGACGCCGGTCGAGTGCGTCGTCCGGCCGGCGTTCGCTGCGGCCCCGGCGGCAGACCACCCACACCGCGGCGCCCGCCGCGGCGGCCAGCACCGCCTCCAGCACCACGCCGAGGACGGCCAGGGCGGCCGGGCCGCCCGGTTCGCGGTCGTACCGGGCGGCGGCGGAGCCGACGGCGGCGGCGACCGTCAGCAGTCCGGCGGCGGTGTGCGCGGCACGCAGCCGGGCGCCCAGGCGCCTGCCGTACCAGAAGCCGGGCCGGCTCAGCGCGGTGGGAGCGCCGTCCTCCTCCCCGGGCTCGGGGTCCTGGGTCATCGGCTGCTGGGACTCGTACGCGCTCCAGGTGCGCCGGGAAAGGAACCACAGCAGGCCGGTGAGGGCGGTGGGCGCCAGGGCGGCGAGCGCCAGTCTGCGGCCCGGTGCGCTCCACCAGCCGCCGTCGGAGGTCTCGGGCGAGAGGAAGCCCAGCCAGGAGTGCCGGTCGGCGCACGCGCGGGTGCCCGCGCACTGCCACGCGGTCAGGTCCAGGGCCACCTCGCAGGCGGCCGCCACGAGCAGCACCGTCAGGCTCAGTCCGGTCAGCCGGACCAGCAGGCCGTACAGCCGCACCGTGCGGCGCCGGCCGCGGGCCGTGGGACGCATCCAGTGAGCGAGGTTGACGACCATGAAGGGGAGGAGCAGCAGCCACAGGGCGCGGGAGCCGTTGCCGGAGGTGAGGTTGCACCAGACGTACGCCTCGGGCACGGGCCCCTCGCGGTCCCCGGCCGGCCGGCGCTCCGCGTCGACGTCGTCGGCGCGGCGGAACACGGCGGCGACGTCGTCACCGGTGATCCGGACCGTGCGCGGGTCGTCGAGCATCCGCTCGGGGGTGGTGCCGCCCACCCCGTGGACCAGGAGCTCCAGCGCGGTCGCGGGCACCGCGGGCCCTGCGGCGGGACCGTCACTTCCCCCGGCCGGTCTGTGCTGCTGCGCGCTTTCCACCGATTCGCACTTCCCCCGTGACACCCCGTCGGCTCCGTCCGTGCGGCCACAGGATCTCGTGTGACGGGACGGTTCACACCCCTCGTCACCCGATCTCCCCGATTCGTGTCACGGGCGAGCGCCCGGACGACACCACAATGGCATGTTCACGACCGTCTACCGGTGGCGCCGTCCGGGGCCCGTC
The DNA here is from genome assembly GCF_055592385.1 of Streptomyces sp. NPDC041124. Classification (NCBI taxonomy): domain Bacteria; kingdom Bacillati; phylum Actinomycetota; class Actinomycetes; order Kitasatosporales; family Streptomycetaceae; genus Streptomyces; species Streptomyces sp. NPDC041124. The sequence continues at coordinate 317,536 of NZ_JBVIYR010000006.1, read as the reverse complement.
GTGCGAGGATGGGGCGGCCGCGCACCGGTGCCGGGGGGTGATCCGCTCGTCGCTGTGGGTGCGTAGGCGTGTCGGACTGCTTGGCGGCGAAAGGACCGGAGCGTACGTGAGCGAGAATCAGAACCTGCTCGCGGAGCAGCGGCGCACCCTGATCCTCGACGAGGTCCGGCGGCGGGGCGGCGTCCGGGTCAACGAGCTGACCCGCAAGCTCGGCGTGTCGGACATGACGGTCCGGCGCGACCTCGACGCGCTGGCGCGGCAGGGCGTCCTGGAGAAGGTGCACGGCGGCGCGGTCCCGGTGGTGGAGGCGAGCACGCACGAGCCGGGATTCGAGGCCAAGTCCGGCCTGGAACTGACCGCCAAGGAGGACATCGCGCGGGCAGCGGCCGAACTGGTCTCCCCCGGTGCCGCGATCGCGCTCTCGGGCGGCACGACGACGTTCGCGCTGGCGCACCGGCTGGTCGACGTCCCCGATCTCACGGTGGTCACCAACTCGGTGCGGGTGGCCGACGTCTTCCACGCGGCACAGCGCACCTCGGGGCCCCGGCAGGGGGCGGCCACGGTCGTCCTGACGGGCGGGGTGCGCACGCCGTCCGACTCCCTGGTGGGCCCGGTGGCCGACCAGGCGATCGCCGCACTCCACTTCGACCTGCTCTTCCTCGGGGTGCACGGGATATCGGTCGAGGCGGGGCTGTCGACGCCGAACCTCGCCGAGGCCGAGACCAACCGGCGTCTCGTGCAGTCGGCCCGGCGGGTCGTCGTGATCGCCGACCACACGAAGTGGGGGACGGTGGGGCTGAGTTCCTTCGCCTCCCTGGATCAGGTGGACACCCTCGTCACCGACTCGGGCCTGCCCGTGAAGGTACGCGCGGAGGTGTCCGAGCACCTGCGGCACCTGGTGGTGGCGGGCGAGCCCGAGGACACGGCGGAGGCCGCCGACCTGTGACGGGGCGCCGGAAACAGCCCGCGCTCCCGGTGCCCGTCTGCCCGTCTGCCGTCTGCCCGTGAAGTCGACACCCGTCGAGGGGAGTTCGTCCATGGCCCACCGCCTGCGGCCCGTGGGGCCCGAGTTCGCCGGAGGAGCGCCGGTCCGCCTGGTCTTCGAGGGTAAGGTCTCCGTCCCACCGGAGCGGGTGTTCCGCGCGCTGGCCGAGGACGTGACCGGCTGGGCCGACTGGTTCGGGCCCGTCACGCTGGCCCGTCCCCTCGACGGGGGCGCGGGGCGGGAGATCCGCCTGCGCGGCGGGGCCCGGTTCCGCGAGACCGTCCTGGTGTCGGAGGCGCCCGAGGTGTACGCCTACCGCGTCGACGTGACCAATGTGCCGGGTGCCCGGGCGCTGGCCGAGGAGTGGCGGCTCGCCCCGGCCGGGACGGGCACGCGGGTCCGCTGGACGATGGCGGCCGACGGCCCGGCGCCGTTCCGGTTCGCGCTGAGGGTCTCGCGGCCCGGGCTGGCGCGGACGTTCCACTCCGCGGTGACCTCACTGGACCGGCGGCTCACGCGGTAGCCGCCCCCTGGTCCCGGCACGAGGCAGGGAGCAACCCGCTCGTCCGGCACCTCACGCCGCCGGCGGCGGGGCGCCGCCCGTCAGCCGGGCCAGACGCCGGTCCGCAGGAGGGACTCGACGGCAGCCGAGTACGGCGCGATGTCCAGTCCCTGCTCGGCCAGCCAGGTGTCCGAGTAGTACTTGTCCAGGTACCGGTCCCCCGGGTCGCACAACAGCGTCACCACGCTCCCCCGCCGGCCCTCCTCGACCATCTCCGCTACGAGCTTCAGCGCGCTCCACAGCCCGGTGCCGGTGGAGCCGCCCGCCTTGCGGCCGATGACCCCCTCCAGGGCCCGTACGGCGGCGACACTGGCCGCGTCGGGCACCTTCATCATCCGGTCGACCGCGCCGGGGACGAAGCTCGGCTCCATGCGCGGCCTGCCGATGCCCTCGATCCGGGAGCCGCGGTCACAGGCGACGTCCGGGTCTGCGTTCGTCCAGCCCTCGAAGAAGCACGAGTTCTCCGGGTCGGCGACGCAGATGCGGGTGTCGTACTGCATGTAGTGGACGTAGCGCGCCAGGGTCGCCGAGGTGCCGCCGGTGCCTGCCGTGGCGACGATCCACGCCGGCTCGGGGAACCGCTCCAGCTCCAGCTGACGGAAGATCGATTCGGCGATGTTGTTGTTGCCCCGCCAGTCCGTGGCCCGCTCGGCGTAGGTGAACTGGTCCATGTAGTGGCCGCCGGTGTCCGCCGCGAGGGCGGCCGACGCCTCGTACATCGTTCGGGGGTCGTCCACGAAATGGCACCGCCCGCCGTGGAACTCGATCAGACGGCACTTCTCGGCGCTCGTCGTGCGCGGCATGACCGCGATGAAGGGCACACCGATCAGCTTCGCGAAGTACGCCTCCGACACGGCCGTGGAACCGCTGGACGCCTCGATCACCGGCCGGCCCGGACGGATCCAGCCGTTGCACAGCGCGTACAGGAAGAGGGAACGGGCCAGCCGGTGCTTCAGGCTGCCGGTCGGATGGGTCGACTCGTCCTTGAGGTAGAGGTCGATGCCCCAGGGCTCGGGCAGCGGGAAGCGCAGCAGGTGGGTGTCGGCCGAGCGGTTCGCGTCGGCCTGGACCCTGCGCACGGCCTCTTTCAGCCAGGCCCGGTAGGCGAAGTCGCTGTGGTCGACGTCGAGGGTGGTGCCGGACAGGGTCTGTGGGGCAGTGCTCACGACAGGGCTCCTTACGCTGGGCGCCGACGGCGTCCCGCGCGGCCGGTACCCCGATCATATGCACCACCCGCACCGCCTCTCACCTGCATAAACACTGCTTTGGGCGTCTCAAAGGGACCCGTGGGGGCGCAATGGGCTCCACATAGGGGCGCACGGTCGCGAGTGCTCCCCACGCGCCGGGGAACGGACACCCGCGCACTGGTGCTCGGCGGCGGGTGGGGGCAGACTGCACCGGCGGAAGCAAGGGCACACTGGATCCGGGCAGGGGCCGGCCCGCGGGGCCGGTCCGGCACACCGACGCGCAGAGGGGGCAGGTGGCATGGCGGAGCCGGAGTTCACGGCCACGGGCGTGCGGATCGGCAAACGGCTGCGTTCGCTCACCCGGGCCGGCCAGGTCCGGATCAGGGGCGGCCGGCTGGAGCTGCTCACCAGCTACGGCAGCGAGATCGACAGCGCGCCGGTGCAGGCGGTCCGCGCGGCCAGGCCCTGGTTCGCACCCGAGGACCGGGCCCTGGCCGACCTCAACGGCAACCGGTACCTGCTCACCCTCGGCGACCACGATCCCGCGCCGGGTGAGCCCGGGCCGCCGGCGGCCCGCCGTTTCATCGAGGCCGTCCGCCGGGCGTCGGGGCGCGGCGCCTGAGATGCACGCGAGTTGCGCCGCCTCATCCGCTGCGTCACGCTGGTCCCACGTCACTCTGGGTTTACCGGCGATAACGCTGCGAACCAGCCCGCCGGCCACGACAGCAGGCGGCAGCGTCACGCAGGCGCCCTGCTGGATCCGTACTCCGTGTTCTTCCGGACCTCACGTCGGGGAGTCGCAGCCGTGATCAGTCATCCGAGCAGGCACTGCACGGTGGAGCTCCAAGCCCTGCCGTCGCGGATCGGCCAGGTCCGCAGAATCGTATCTGCGCAGTTGCGCTACTGGCACATGGATTCCTTGATAGACCGGGCGTCGCTCGGTGTGACAGAGCTGTTGTCCAACGTCCACCGGCATGTCCAGCCCGACAAGACGTGCACCGTGGAGATGGAGCTGCTGCTCGACCGGCTCAAGGTGTCGGTGTCCGACCACGATCCGCGCCTTCCGGCGCTGGAGAACGCCGGACCCCTCGCCACCTGCGGACGCGGCCTGGCGATGGTGGCCGCGATGAGCGAGAGCTGGGGCGCGGTGCCGGACGGGGAGTCCGGCAAGGTCGTGTGGTTCACGCTGCCGACACCGTCCGCGGACACCCCCTCGGCCTGGGACCGGGCTCCGCGGCTCACGGCCGCCGAGCCGGCGGACCACCGGTTCGCGGAGGTCGCGTTCGTCGAGCACACCACCACCGGGACCCACCGTCCCGAACGGGCCCCGGCCCGCTCGGTCGTGCCGGGCTGACGGACGAGGGGCCGCCCTCCTCTTCGGCGGGCGGCCACCTCTCCCCCGAGGCCGATGCCTCGAGGCCCGGACGGCGGGCAGCGGCGACCCCGGGGCGGGAACCCGCGGCACTCGCTGCGGTGCCTCCGTGCCGTACCGGACCCGCGAGGGGCGAAAGGTGCTCCACCGCGGCCGGGCGTCGAGGACCGCACACGTCACGCCGCCGCGGCGGCCGCGGTTCCGGTGTGCGAACCCCACCCTGCTGCGCGGCGGCCGCCCGCGCGCGGGGACGACCGCCGCCCTCTCCGGCCGTACGCCGTCGGTCAGCCGCCGGCCTGGTCGCTGTCCTTCATCGCGCCCCAGCCGTGCCAGCGGTCGACCTCGATCCAGCCGCTCACCCGGGCCCGCTCACGGTCCGGGTACGGCTTCCCGGTGTACTGCCGGGCCAGACGGTCGATGTCGGCCAGGCCCTCGTCGTCGTACAGCTCGCTCACCCGGCCGATCAGGGTGACGTGGGTGTACCAGTCGTCCCCTGCCAGGACGGTGAGGGTGACGCGCGGGTCGCGGCGGACGTGCTTGAGACGCACCCGGCCCTCGTCGAAGTTGACGAGCGCGCGGCCGTCCGCCCAGAGGTACCAGGTGGGGGTGGAGACGGGCGCGCCGTCGGAGCGGAGGGTGGCCATGACGCAGGGGTTGGGCCTGCGCAGCAGGGCGTCGGCCTCGGGCGGAAGAGGGGGCTTGGACACTACGGTCTCCTCGGTGTTGCTGACGGTGGGCGGCGGGGCCGCGGGTTCAGGCAGCGGGCCCCTCGTCGAAGCCGGCGAAGCAGGCGGCGGCCATGTCCTCGTCGCCATGTCCTCGTCGCCGTGGCCCCGGCCGGCGGCCCGCTCCGGTCGTTCGGCGCTCGCGGCGGCGACGTCCGGGCGGACGCCGTGCCGTTCACCGGCCCGCACGGTCAGTCTGGCGTCCTTGGCGGCGGTCGTCACGGCGAACCGCGCCGGCAAGGGCCGCCCGTCGAGGATCGTCGCGGCCCCGGCCCGCGGATGGCCCGTGTCGAGCGGGCCCCCGTCGGCGAGGTCGAAGAAGCCGTCCGGGGCGACGTCGAGGGCCTTGGCCTGGGCGAGGGGTCTCACCGGCCGCGACGGTGACCGCGACCACCCGGCTGGTGGCGACCAGCTTCAGGCGCGTCGCCGCGGCCGCCGCGCCGTCGTCGCCGGCCCGGTCGGTGCGGGCGCCCACCGCGCCGAACACCGGGGTCACCCTGTCCCGGCCCTCGGCCGGTCCTGCGGCGAGCACGGTCAGCTGCCCGGCCTCGGCCGGCCCGCGGGTGCCGAGGACCGGGGCGTCATGGAAGAACAGCCCGTGCTCGCCGGCGAAGCCGGCCGGCTCGGCGACGCCCTCGATGCCCGCGGTGGCCGACTGCGCACAGACCGTGCCGGGCGGTGTCCTGCTAGACGAGTGCCCCCAGGGGGTCGTCCAGCACCGGCTGCCAGGCCAGTTCCGCCGCGCCGACCAGGCTGTTGTGGTCCAGGGTGCAGGCGAGGATGGGGACGCCGCCGCTGCGGCCCCACAGGCTGCGGTCGGCGACCACCGCGCGGAGCCGGTCCGGGTCGGCCTCCAGGAGGGTGCGGTGCAGGCCGCCGAGGATGATCCGGTCCGGGTTGAGGATGTTGACCAGCCCGGCCAGGCCCAGGCCGAGCCGGTCGATCAGGGACTCGGTGGCGGCGCGCACGTCCGGGTCGCCGTACTGCCCGCGGATCAGGTCGTCGGCCTGCTTCAGCAGGGACATCTCGGGGCCGGGCACGCGCCCCGCCGCGGTGAGCAGGGCCAGCGGGTCCGCCTCGACGTCGAGACACCCCCGGCTGCCGCAGTGGCAGGGACGGCCCTCGGGATTGACGGCGAGGTGGCCGACCTCCAGGGCCAGACCCGAACTGCCCGAGTGCAGACGGCCGTCGAGCACCAGCGCACCGCCCACACCCCGGTGGCCGGTGGCCACGCACAGCAGGTCACGGGAGCCCCGCCCGGCACCGTGCCGGTGTTCGGCGAGGGCGGCGAGGTTGATGTCGTTGGCCGCGAAGGCGGGCCCTTCCAGACCGGCCGCGCGCACCTGTTCGGCGAATATCTCCCGCACCGGGGCCCCGGCGGGCCAGGCCAGGTGCAGGGGGTTGAGGGCGAGCCCTTCGGGTTCGGCCACCGCCGACGGCACGGCGAGCCCCGCCCCCACGCACCGTCGCCCGGTCTCCCGCAGCAGCTCGGCGCCGGCCGCGACGACGGACCCGAGGACCTTCGCCGGATCGGCGTCGACGACCTCGCAGCCCGGTGCCGTGGCGACGATACGGCCGCCGAGTCCGACCAGCGCGGCCCGGAAACCGTCGGAGTGCACCTGCGCGGCGAACGCCACCGGGCCGTCCTCCGCGACGGAGAGGCGGTGCGAGGGGCGCCCCTGCGAACCGCCCGCCGCTCCGGGACGGGCGTCCACCCGGATCAGTCCGAGCGCCTCCAGCTCGGCGGCGACCGCTCCCGCCGTCGCGCGGGTGACGCCGAGCTCGGCGGTGAGCACCGCACGGGTCGGCGCGCGACCGGTGTGCACGAGCCCGAGCGCGGGCCCGAGCGCGCCACGCCCCCGGTCCAGCCGCGTCCTCGAGGTGGTCCCTTCCCCCGCCGGCCGGGGGTCCGCCTTCCCGCTCATGAGGGCGAGTCTCCCATGATCCGCAAGCGGCGCGGGCTACAGGCCGCTGACCCGGAGCGTGATGTTCAGCCGTCCGGTCAGCCCCAACTCCGGCGGCCCGGTGCCCGCGTGCACCCGGGGCACGCCGTGGTAGGCGAGCCGGGACGGCCCGCCGAAGACGAACAGGTCGCCGCTGCGCAGTTCCACGTCCGTGTACGGGCGGGTCCGGGTCTCGGGGTTTCCGAAGCGGAAGACGCAGGTGTCGCCGAGGCTCAGCGACACCACGGGAGCGTGCGACTTCTCGTCACTGTCGCGGTGCATGCCCATGCGGGCGTCGGCGTCGTAGAAGTTGACCAGCGCGACGTCGTACCCGGGCCCCCGCGCGGAGTCGTCGCCCAGCGCGTCGGCCACCGCCCGGCGGCCCAGTTCACCGAGCCGCGCGGGGAAGGGTTTCACCGGCGCGCCGTCGCCGTCGACGGCGGTGCGGGCGTAGCCGTAGGGGTACCAGTGCCGGCCCAGGCAGACCTGCCGGGCGGTCATGGTGCCGCCGCCGGGCGTGCGCACGGTGCGCAGTCCGGCGGGCGGCCGCGCCCACCGCCTGCAGGCCTCCAGCAGCTCGTGCTGCTCCGGTCCGTCCAGCCAGTCCGGCACGTGCACCGCGCCCGGCGCGATCTCGGTCCGGGCCCTGGGGAACAGCTCGGCGTCCATGCCCCCATCCTCCCCGACGCCCGCGGGACCGGTGCTCGGATAGCCTGGCCGGACGATGAACGACCGTATGACGACTCCGTGGGGCGAGCGGGTGCTGGCCCGGTTCCCCGAGGACCCGCGGGACAGGCTGCGCGCCTGGGACGCCTCCGACGACTATCTCCTCAGGCACCTCGCCGACCGGCGGGTCCCGCTGTCCGGCACGGTCGTGGTCGTCGGCGACCGCTGGGGCGCGCTGGTCACGGCGCTCGCGGCGCACCGCCCGACGCAGATCACCGACTCCTGGCTCGGACAGGAGGCGACCCGCGCGAACCTCGCCCGCAACGGCGCCGAACCCGGGGCGGTCCGGCTGCTCACCACGCAGGATCCGCCGCCGGAGCGGATCGACGTGCTGCTGGTGCGCGTGCCGAAGAGCCTGGCGCTGCTGGAGGACCAGCTGCTGCGGCTGGCGCCGGCGGTGCACGAGGGCACGGTCGTCGTCGGCACCGGCATGGTGAAGGAGATCCACACCTCGACGCTGAACCTCTTCGAGCGGATCCTGGGTCCGACGAGGACCTCGCTCGCCGAGAGGAAGGCGCGGCTCGTGTTCTGCACGCCCGACCCCGCGCCGGCCCGCCCCGTCAATCCCTGGCCGTACCGCTACACACTGCCCGAGGGCGTCGGGCCGGCCTCGGGCCGGACGGTCGTCAATCACGCGGGGGTCTTCTGCGCGGACCGTCTCGACATCGGCACCCGGTTCTTCCTGCGGCACCTGCCGGCCGGCCGGGACGGCGGCCGGGTCGTGGACCTGGGCTGCGGCAACGGCGTGGTCGGTACGGCGATGGCGCTGGCCGATCCGCGGGCCGAGGTGCTGTTCGTCGACGAGTCCTTCCAGGCGGTGGCGTCGGCGGAGGCCACCTACCGCGCGAACGGCGCGCCCGGGCAGGCCGAGTTCCGGGTCGGCGACGGCCTGTCGGGCGTGCCGGCCGGCAGCGTCGACCTGGTGCTCAACAACCCGCCCTTCCATTCGCACCAGGCGACCACCGACGCCACGGCCCTGCGCATGTTCGCCGGTGCCCGCCGCGCCCTGCGCCCGGGTGGTGAGCTGTGGGTGATCGGCAACCGGCACCTGGGGTACCACGTGCGGCTGCGGCGGCTGTTCGGCAACAGTCACGTGGTGGCGAGCGACCCGAAATTCGTGGTGCTGAGGGCCGTGAAGCGGTAGCTCAGCGCGCCGCGCCCAGGGCCTGGATGATCCCGGCCACCGCCCGGGTCATCGCCTCCCGGCCCACCGTGAGGTAGCCGCGGGAGTCGACGGCCTCGGGGTGGGTGGTGAGGTATTCCCTGATGGCGCCGGTCATGGCGATGTTCAGGGCGGTTCCGACGTTGACCTTGGCGATGCCCCCGGTGACGGCCGCGGCGAGTTCGCCGTCGGGGAGGCCGGAGGAACCGTGCAGGACCAGGGGGACGTCCAGAGCGGCGGCCAGCCGCTTGAGGAGGGCGTGGTCGACGGTGGCGGTGCGGGTGGTCATGGCGTGGGTGGTGCCGACGGCGACGGCCAGGGCGTCCGCGCCGGAGTCGGCGACGAAGGCGCGCGCCCGGTCGGGGTCGGTACGGGCGCCGGGGGCGTGGGCGTCCAGCGCGGGCTGTCCGGCCTTGCCGCCGATCTCCCCCAACTCCGCCTCGATCCACAGCCCTTGCTCATGGGCCCAGTCGACGGCCGCCCGGGTCGCGGTGAGGTTGTCGGCGTAGGGCAGCCGGGCGGCGTCGTACATCACGGAGGAGAAGCCGGCGTCCGGCGCCTGGCGCAGCAGGGCGTCGCTGCGGACGTGGTCGAGGTGCAGCGCGACGGGCACGGCCGCTCGCTCGGCGGCGGCGACGGCGGCGCGGGCGAGCGGCAGCAGCCGGCCGTGACGGAACCTGACGGCGTTCTCGCTGACCTGGAGGACGACGGGGGCGTCCACGGACTCGGCACCGGCGATGACGGCCTCGACGTGTTCGAGGGTGATGATGTTGAACGAGGCGACCGCCGAGCGGGCGGCGGCGGCACGGGCGACGAGTGCGCCGGTGGAGGTGAGGGGCACGGTCCGTCCTTTCCGACGGGTCAGGGGGCGAGGACGACCGAGCGGGTGAGGTGGCGGGGCCGGTCCGGGTCGAGCCCGCGGGCGGCGGCGACGGCGACCGCGAGGCGCTGGGCGCGGACGAGTTCGGCGAGCGGGTCGAGGGTGCCCTCGATCCACCGTCCGCCGGTGTCGCGGACCTGCCCGGCCAGTCCTTCCGGCGCGTCGCCGAACATCCAGGTCGCGGTGCCGGAGGTGCTGATGCTGATGGGTCCGTGCCGGTACTCCATGGCCGGGTAGGCCTCCGTCCAGGCCAGTGCGGCCTCGCGCATCTTCAGTCCGGCCTCGTTGGCCAGCCCGACCGTCCAGCCGCGGCCGAGGAAGGTGAACTGGACGCAGTCCACCAGCCCTTCGGGCAGGGCTGCGTCCAGGGCCGTGCGCGCGTCCTCGACGGCCGCTTCGGTGTGCAGGCCGAGGTGGGCGCGGAGCAGGGTGAGGGCGGTGGTGGCGAACCGGGTCTGCACGACGGAGCGTTCGTCCGCGTGGTCGAGGACGACGGTCTCGTCGGCGAGGGACATCACGGGGGTGGCCGCGTCGGCGGTGAGCACGGTGGTGCGTGTGCGGCCCTTCAACCGGCCGAGCAGGTCGAGGACTTCGGTGGTGGTGCCGGAGCGGGTGAGGGCGACGACGCGGTCGTAGGCGCGGTGGTGGGGGAACTCGGAGGCGGGAAAGGCGTCGGTCTCGCCCTGGCCGGCGTCCTCACGGAGGGCTGCGGCGGCCTGCGCCATGAAGTACGACGTGCCGCAGCCGACCACCGCGACCCGCTCCCCGGGGGCCGGCAGGACGGGAGCGTGGGCCTCGGCCTGTCCGGCGGCCCGCCGCCAGCACTCGGGCTGGCTGTTCAGTTCGTCCTCGACGTACGTCATGCGGCACCCCCACCGGCTCGATGATTACTCTTGCAAGATAGAGGCACCTTTCGAGCACAATCAAGCATGCTGCGCCGACGCTCCGTCCCGGTCCTAGGCTGGACGGGAGCGGTGCGCAGGTGACGGTGCGCACCGCCGGCCCAGGGAGGCTGCGATGGACGGGACGGCGAGGGAGCGGGACACCGCCACGAAGCCGGGCTGCACGCCGATCGCCGATCACGGGCTGATCGGCGATCTGCGCAGCGCGGCGCTGGTGGGGACGGACGGCACCATCGACTGGTACTGCTGCCCGTCCTTCGATTCGCCGAGCGTGTTCGGCGCGATCCTGGACCCCGAGCGGGGCGGCTGCTTCGAGCTCGCCGCAGCCGTGCCGGCGCACACCAAGCAGTTCTACTTCCCCGACACCAACGTGCTGATCACGCGGTTCTTCACCGAGGACGGCGTCGGTGAGGTGCAGGACTTCATCCCCACCGACGGCGAGTCGACGACCGGCCGTCCGCACCGGCTGATCCGGCGGGTGCTGTGCGTCCGCGGCTCCGTGCCGTTCACGACGCGGGTGGCCCCGCGTTTCGGCTACGGCGCCCACCCGCACACCGTGCGGCTGACCGGCGGCATCGCGGTCTTCGAGTCCCGGGACCTGTCCCTGGCGCTCACCGCGACCGTCCCGCTGGAGGTGGCGGGGGCGGACGTGGGGGCCGACTTCAAACTGGCCGAGGGCGAGACGGCGGTGCTCACCCTGGACCGGCTCGACGCGGACGTGCCACCCGGCCCGTGCGAGTGCGGGGAGGCGGAGCGGGAGTTCACCGCGACAGTGGCGTACTGGAGGCGATGGCTGTCCTCCTCGCGTTACCGGGGCCGCTGGCGGGAGATGGTGCACCGCTCCGCCCTCACCCTGAAGCTGCTCACCTACGCGCCGACGGGCGCGATCGTGGCGGCGCCCACGACGAGCCTGCCGGAGGACATCGGCGGGGAACGCAACTGGGACTACCGCTACGTGTGGGTGCGCGACGCGGCGTTCTGCGTGTACGCGCTGCTGCGGCTGGGCTTCACCGAGGAGGCGGAGGCGTTCATGGCGTTCGTCTTCCGGCACGTCAGCCCCGGTGACCGCAAGGCCTCCGGTCCGCTGCAGATCATGTACGGGATCGACGGCCGGACCGACCTCACGGAGCACGAGCTCGGTCATCTGCGGGGCCATCGCGGCTCGGTGCCGGTCCGGATCGGCAACGCCGCGGCCGACCAGTTGCAGCTCGACATCTACGGTGCGCTCATCGACTCCATCTACCTGTACGACAAGTGGGCCGAGCCGGTCTCCAGCGAACAGTGGGACCATGTGACGGCCCTGGTGGACTGGGTGTGCGCGCACTGGGACCAGCCGGACGAGGGCATCTGGGAGACCCGGGGCGGGCGGCAGAACTTCCTGTACTCGCGGCTGATGTGCTGGGTGGCGATCGAGCGGGCCATCAGGATGGCCCACCGGCGCGGTCTGCCCGCCGACCTCGCCCGCTGGCAGGCGAGCAGGGACACGATCTACCGGCGGATCATGAGCGACGGCTGGTCGGAGGCCAGGCAGGCGTTCATGCAGCACGAGGACGGGGACGTGTTGGACGCGGCGGTCCTGATGATGCCGCTGGCGAAGTTCATCGCGCCGACCGACCCGAAGTGGCTCTCCACGCTCGACTCGCTCACCGAGGACCTGGTCTCCGACTCACTGGTCTACCGCTACGACCCGCGGATGAGCCCCGACGGGTTGCACGGCGACGAGGGCACGTTCTCCATCTGCTCGTTCTGGTACGTCGAGGCGCTGACCCGGGCCGGCCGGCTGGACGAGGCGGCCCTCGCCTTCGAGAAGATGCTGACCTACGGCAACCATCTCGGTCTGTACGCCGAGCAGATCGGCTACACCGGGGAGCAGCGGGGCAACTTCCCGCAGGCGTTCACGCATCTGTCCCTGATCAGCGCCGCGTTCAACCTGGACCGCGCCCTGGGCTGAGGCTCAGTGGCCGTGGCCGTCGGAGTGCTCCGGCGTGCCGCTGGGAGGGGACTGCGCCTCCGCGCCGGCCCGCACCGTGAACTCCGCGGTGCGGACGACCCCGCCGTGCTTGAAGTCGAGGAACAGCCGGTAGCTGCCGGCGCTCGGCGCGGTGGCCGTGAAGGAGACCTCCGGTCCGGGCTCGGTCCGGCCGTCGCCGGGTTCGCCGTGCGGATGGACGTGCAGGTAGGCGAGGTCACCGGCGCGCAGGGCGACGAGGTGGCCGTAGGCGCCGAGGTAGGGCTGCAGGTCGGTGACCGGCTTGCCGTCCCGCGTGACGCTCAGCGCCAGTTCGCTCGCCCGGCCGGGCCGCAGGCCCCCGGTCAGCTCGACCTCGTAGCCGTCGACACGGGCCGTGCCGCGGACCGGCGGGAGGTCCCCCGGCCGGTAGGTGCCGGAGGCGGCGAGGTCCGCGCCGAGAGTGAGGTTCTCCGCGCCCTTCCCGGCCGGGGTGAAGTCGGCGAAGACCCGGTAACCGCCGGCCCGGGGCAGGTCGACGGGGATGCTCCAGGTGCCGTCGGCCGCCCGGGTGGGGTGCAGATGGCGGTAGGTGAGCAGATCGCGGGAGGCGACGATGAGGTGGAGTTCCTTGTCGTGCTCGCGACGGTATTCGGTCACGGCCCGGCCCTCCTCGTCCCGCACAGTGAAGCGGAGGTCGGTGCGCTCACCGGCCGTGACCCGCGGGGTGCGCAGGTCGAGGGTGTATCCGCCCTCCGAGATCTGCAGTCCGCCGGCCGGAGCGCTGTCGTGCCCGGAGCGCCCGTCCCCTCCCTCCGTCTGCGACGACGACGGCGCGTGCCGCTCCTCGTGCACCGGCTCACGCTCCGCCACGACGACCGGGTCGAGGCCCTCACCGATGCCGTAGGCCGCGCCGAAGGTGGCGGCCAGGGCGGCGGCGAACGCGGTGATCTTCAGTCCGGTGTTCATGACCGTCTCCTCGGAGAACAGGGGCGCTGCGGCTCGCACCGAGCCGATCCATACTGCTCACCATACCCCTAGGGGGTACCGAGTCAAGTCGTGTGATCCCTTGCGAGAGATACCCACCCGGGGTATACAGTACTCACTCCGCGGGTACCCCCGCCCCGTATCTGTCAGTCACAGGAGCACAGGATGACCGTCCCTACAGCCGGCACCGAGGCCGAGGTGGAGCTCACGATCGGCGGCATGACCTGCGCCTCGTGCGCCGCACGGATCGAGAAGAAGCTCAACCGGATGGAGGGGGTCACCGCCACCGTCAACTACGCCACCGAGCGGGCCCGGGTCCGTTACGGCGATGCGGTGACCGTCCCCGACCTGATCGCCACCGTCGAGGCCACCGGGTACTCCGCACAGGAACCGGCACCGCCCGTGGACACCGCACCGGAGACGGACGACCTCCGCTCCCTGCGTCACCGGTTGATCACCTCAGTCGTGCTGGCGGTGCCCGTGGTGGTGATGGCGATGGTCCCGGCGCTGCAGTTCGAGTACTGGCAGTGGCTGTCCCTGACACTGGCGGCGCCGGTCGTGACGTACGCCGCATGGCCGTTCCACCGGGCGGCGCTCACCAACGCCCGGCACGGCGCGGCCACCATGGACACCCTGATCTCGGTCGGCACCTCGGCCGCCTTCCTGTGGTCCCTGTGGGCGCTGTTCCTCGGTACAGCGGGCACCCCCGGGATGACGCACCCCTTCGAGCTGACCATCGCCCGCTCGGACGGCGCGGGGAACATCTACCTGGAGGCGGCGGCGGGCGTCACCGCGTTCATCCTGGCGGGCCGCTACTTCGAGGCACGCGCCAAGCGGAAGGCGGGCGCGGCACTGCGGGCGCTGCTGGAACTGGGCGCGAAGGACGTCACCGTGCTGCCCGCCGACGGACCCGAGAAGACGATCCCCGTCGCGGAACTGGCGGTGGGCGACCGGTTCCTGGTGCGTCCCGGCGAGAAGATCGCGACCGACGGAACGGTCGTCGAGGGCTCCTCCGCCGTGGACGCCTCGATGCTCACCGGCGAGTCCGTGCCCGTGGAGGTCGCGGTGGGCGACCCGGTCACCGGGGCGACCGTCAACGTCGGCGGGCGTCTCGTCGTGACGGCCACCCGGGTCGGCGCCGACACCCAACTGGCGCGGATGGCACGGCTGGTGGAGGAAGCGCAGAACGGCAAGGCCGCGGCACAGCGGCTCGCGGACCGGATCTCCGCCGTCTTCGTGCCCGTCGTCATCGCCCTGGCGCTGGGCACCCTGGGCTTCTGGATCGGCAACGGCGCGGGCGTGACGGCCGCGTTCACCGCCGCGGTGGCCGTCCTGATCATCGCCTGCCCGTGCGCACTCGGACTGGCCACCCCCACCGCCCTGCTGGTGGGCACCGGCCGCGGCGCCCAGCTCGGCATCCTCATCAAGGGCCCGGAGGTCCTGGAGTCCACCCGCCGCGTGGACACGGTGGTCCTGGACAAGACCGGCACGGTGACCACGGGCCGCATGACCCTCCTGGGCGTGCACCCCACCGCCGGCACCGACGAGGCCGACGTGCTGCGCCTCGCGGGCGCCCTGGAGCACGCCTCGGAACACCCGGTCGCACGGGCGGTCGCCGACGGCGCGCGGGAGAAGCTGGGCGGGCTGCCCGCGCCGGAGGACTTCGCGAACGTTCCCGGCCTCGGGGTGCAGGGTGTCGTCGACGGCCACGCGGTCCTCGTCGGCCGCGACCGGCTCCTCGAGGAATGGTCCCTGGAGCTCCCCGAGGACCTGGTCCGGGCCAGGGACCGGGCCGTGCGGGCCGGACGCACCGCCGTCCTCGCCGCCTGGGACGGCGAGGCACGCGCGGTCCTGGAGATCGCCGACGCCGTGAAGGACACCAGCCCCGAGGCCGTCCGCCGACTGCGCGCGCTGGGCCTGCGCCCGGTGCTGCTGACCGGGGACAACGAGGCGGTGGCGCGCTCGGTGGCGCGCGAGGTGGGCATCGCACCGCAGGACGTCATCGCCGAGGTGCTGCCGCAGGACAAGGTGGATGTCGTCAAGCGGCTGCAGGCCGAGGGCCGTTCGGTCGCGATGGTCGGCGACGGGGTCAACGACGCGGCGGCCCTCGCGCAGGCGGACCTCGGTCTGGCCATGGGGACCGGTACGGACGCCGCGATCGAGGCCGGTGACCTGACGCTGGTCCGCGGGGACCTGCGGGCGGCGGCGGACGCCATCCGGCTGGCACGCCGCACCCTCGGCACCATACGGTCCAACCTGTTCTGGGCGTTCGCCTACAACGTGGGCGCGCTGCCGCTCGCGGCGGCCGGACTGCTGAACCCCATGATCGCCGGAGCGGCCATGGCGTTCTCCTCGGTCTTCGTCGTCGGCAACTCCCTGCGCCTGCGCACGTTCCGGGCGGGCTGACCCGCCGAGCGGCAGGGGCGGGCGGGCCACCCGTGTGGTTCTTGCGTACCGTGGGCACCTGGTGATTCCCGCACCACGGTGCGGGCAGGCCACCCCACGACGCCACCGCGGGAGAGACAGATGAGCGAGCCGCCCACCACCGACCAGGACGTCAGCCGTCCGCTCACCAGGCCCGTACCGGCCGCCGACGGACTGCGCAGGGTCGCCTCCGCGGTGCTCGGCGACATCAGGGCGATAGACGGCGCCCTGTACGCGGCGGTCGCCGCCACGCCGACGCCGACCCTGGACCGGGCGCTGCGCCGCCTCTCCCACACGGCGGACCACTCCAAGATCTCGTTCACCATCGCCGGTGCGCTCGCCCTGGCCGGGTCACGTCCCCGCCGGGCGGCGCTCGCCGGGGTCGGGGCCATAGCGGTGGCGTCGGCGTCGGCGAATCTGCTGGGAAAGAGGCTGGTACGCCGGGACCGGCCGGACCGGGAGGCGGCGCGGGTGACCGTGGACCGGCACGTGCCGATGCCGACATCGGCGTCGTTCCCCTCCGGGCACACGGCGTCGGCGGTGGCGTTCGCGACGGCGGTCGGGACGGTCCTCCCCGCGGCGTCCGTGCCGCTGGGAGCGCTGGCGGGGGCGGTCGGATACTCCCGCATCCACACCGGGGTGCACTACCCGGGTGACGTGGCGGCGGGAGCGGTGCTGGGCATCGCCAGTGCGGCGACCGCGCTGGCGGTGGCCTCGGCGCGGTTCCCGGCGTCGTTCCGGCGGAGGTGAGAACCGACCGCGTCCGGGGTGGACGACGGAACGGCGACAGTGGCCGCCCGCGGAGGGAAGGGGACGGGGCGGGGGTGGCCGCCCGCAGCTGCCGGCACGTCCGCGCCGTTCAGCCCCACCGGGTGACCGATTCCGCGCCGGTCAGAGGCCGGACACCTCCGACGCGGCCGGCCCCGCACCACCCACCCCCGCGGGCGCTGCCCGAGCCCCACCGGAGGGACAGTGGCGCCGCGGGCGTCCCACCCACCGCGCCGCGGATCACCACGACAGACCGTCCAGGTACGCCCCCACCCGCTCCCCGTCCCAGGCACCGTCCGCGACCACCACCCGGTACCGGTACGCGAACGACTCCCCCGGCGCCAGCGTGAACTCCTCGAAGAACGCCCAGGAGAAGGCGACCGACGGAATCGGCTCGGAGCGCACGAACCAGTGCGACGGACCGTTCTCCGGCGCGTGTGCGAAGACCAGTGTGGAGTGACCGTCGCACTCGTCGTGTTCCGCCGTGAAGGCGAGCCACGCGCTCCGCGTGCCCATCAACTCCCCGGCGTCCGCCCCGCGAAAGGGACCGGCCCCCGGTGCGAGGACCGTCCCCCCGGTGAAGTCCCGCGGCCCCCGCCACTGCAACCCGGTGTACCCGGCCATCTCCCGGCCGGCGGTGGTCGGCGACCCGAACTCCAGTGGCGCGTCCCGCACGTTGGTGAGCCGGATCGACCAGTCCAGCACCCAGGCCCCGGCCTCCTCGTCGACCGAGTGGACGCTCAGCCCCCGCTCCTCCCGCGCCCACTCGCCCCCGCCGTTCTCCACCCAGGTGAGGTCCTCCACACAGTCGAAGCGCTCGTCCCCCGCGACGAACGCGGAGAAGCCGTCGTGCCGCATCGACCCGACCCGCTCGGGCAGAGCCAGGTAACCACGCCCGTGCACGTACGAGTTGCCGCCCCAGAAGTTCTGCCCCGACAGGTGGCTCGCCGTCATCTGCAGGCCTTTGTGCCACCGGTGGTCGTTCGGCCGGTACCCGGTCACCGTACGCCCGCCGAGCGTGCGCAGCGGATGGGCGTACGGCTTGCGGGACTCGAACCGCTCGGGGTCCGGCCGGTAGACGTACCGGAGGACCTCCGTCCCCGCGCCACCCGCGAGGACCTCGACGGCCTCCCCGACACGATGAACGACGCGGATGCTCACACCCGCTCCTGTGACGACCAGCCGTGACGCCCTCCGTGCATCGCAGCGTGGAAGGGGTCCCCGGGGACGATCTCACCGGCGCGCACGGGCCGCCCCGTGAACGCCGCCTTGTACAGGGCCGCGGCGAACTCGAGGGTCCCGCGCGCCTCCTGCCCGCTGCCCGGCGGCCGCACCCCGGCGTCGTAGGCGTCGAGCAGGGCGCCCAGCTGCGCCGCGTGCGAACTGGGCACCTCCCGCTCGGGCGTGCGCCAGGCGTCCGCGCGCCCGGCGGGCACGTGCGGCGCCGGCGTGTACCTCCAGTCGTCGTCGACGTGCCCGTACAGGTGGGTGAGTTCGACCGTCGCGTCCGCGCAGTCGACACGGATCCGGCTCGTCTCGTCCGGCGAGAGCACGCTGTTGACGACAGTGGCGAGCGCGCCGTTGCGGAAGCGGACCAGGGCGGTGGAGACGTCCTCGCTCTCGGTGTCGTGGACGAGGCGGGCGGCCATGCCCCGGATCTCCTCCCACGCGCCGAGGAGGTGCAGCAGCAGGTCGTACTGGTGGATGCCGTGCCCCATGGTCGGCCCGCCGCCCTCGGTGGCCCACCGCCCGCGCCACGGCACGGAGTAGTAGGCGGCGTCGCGATACCACGTGGTCTGGCAGTGAGCGACCAGCGGGGCTCCCAGCTCCCCGCTCCGGATCAGCTCACGGGCACGGGCGGCGCCGGAGCCGTACCGGTGCTGGAAGATCACGGAGGCGTACGCCCCCGAGGCCTCCTCCGCGGCGGCGATGTCGTCGTACTCCGCGAGCGACAGGCACAGCGGTTTCTCGCACAGCACCCAGGCCCCCGCCCCGAGCGCGGCCACCGTCTGCTCGCGGTGGAGCGAGGGCGGGGTCCCGATCAGCACCAGGTCGGGGCGGACGGCGTCCAGCATGGCGCCCGTCGAGGTGAACGCGGCCACCCCTTCCCCGGCCTCGGAGCGGAAGGCGTCGAGCCGAACCCGGTCCACATCGACGGCGGCGACCAGTTCGGTGCGGTCGGCGTGGGCGCGCAGCGCGGGCAGATGACCGCCGCTGACGACGGCGCCCGTGCCGACGACGGCGACGCGACGGCGGACGGGGGACAGGGGCATGCGTCGCTCCTCGCAGGGAAGAAAGCGCTTTCTCAGGGAGACCCTAGGCCCGCCCCCCGTACCACGACAACCCCATCAGCACACTCCACCGCCCCACCTGCCCTCAGGCCCGCACCCCGCCACCGGCCCCGGCCGCCCCGGCCCGAAGCCCTCTCCCCGCCCCCACGAACCGGTACCGCCGCTCCGGCCGCCCGGTCGCCCCGTACCGCAACGACACCTCCGCACTCCCCACCGTGTGGAAGTACTCCAGGTACCGACGCGCGCTGACCCGCGAAACCCCCGTCAGCCCGGCGCATTCGGTCGCCGACAGACTCCCCTCCGCCCCCCGCAGGGTGCGCTCGATCAGGCCGGCGGTCTCCGCGCTCATGCCCTTGGGCAGCACCGGGGTCACCGGCCCGGCCGCCGCTCCCGCCAGTACACGGTCGACGTCGGCCTGCCCCCGGACCACCGTGTCGAGCATCCGTCCGCGCTGGACGGCGTAGCGCTCGAGCCGGCCCCGCAGGTCCTCGAACTCGAACGGCTTGAGCAGATAGTCGACGACCCCCTGCCGTACCGCACCGCGCACCGCCTCCGTCTCCCGGGCGGCGCTGATGACCATCACGTCGCAGTCGTGCCCGGCGGTACGCAGCCGGGGGATGACGTCCAGCCCGAACACGTCGGGCAGGTACAGGTCGAGCAGCACCAGATCGGGCCGGAGCTCTTCCACGGCCGCGAGGGCCTGCTCACCGGTGCCGGCCACTCCGACCACCCGGAACACCTCGAGGCGTTCGACGTAGGCGCGGTGCACCCGGGCCACCCGGAAGTCGTCGTCGACCACGAGCACGCCGATGGCGTCCACGGCGTCCACGGCGTCGATCGCGCCCGTCGCGCCGCCGGCCACGGACATGGTGCCGCCGCTGTCACCCCGCGTGCTGGTCATGCGTTCTGCTCCCTCCGCCACCGCGTCGGTGAGGTGGCCCGGCGCCGCCCATCATGGCGCCCACCTGCGGCAAGGGGAAGGGACCTGCGCCACGGGACCGCCCCGCGAGGGAACTCCGCACACCGCGTACTCCCCGCGGACACGCCCCCGCACGCCCCGCTGACGCAATGACCACAACCTCCATTGGTTCCGCAAGCGCGACAGCCGGCCGGGGCGCGGGCACCATGTGGCCCACGCCGTCCCGGTCCCCCTCCCCCTTCTCCCCGGTGCCGGGCCCGGCGTGACCCCAGACGACCGACCGACAGGTGGTGGCACTCGTGCGCCTGCGCACACCCCTCGCCGTGATCGGGGCCGCGGTGCTCCTGCTCGTGGGCCCGCCGCTGCTCACGACGGGCAGCGGCTCCGAGAGCGGCACACGCATCCCGGGCCTGCGATTCATGGTCCCCAACTCCCCCGGCGGCGGTTACGACATCACCGCCCGTACGGCCGCGAAGAACGCCGAGGACGCCGGGCTCACCCACGGCATCGAGGTGTTCAACCTGCCGGGAGCCGGCGGAACCGTCGGCCTGAGCCGGCTGGTGAGCGAGCACGGCAACGGCAGACTCGCCATGTCGATGGGCCTCGGCGTCGTCGGCGCCGTCCGTTCCAACGACGCGCCGAGGACCCTCGCGGACACCACCCCCATCGCCCGGCTCACCGAGGAACAGGACGTCGTCGTGGTGGGGAAGGACTCCCCGTACCGGACCATCGGCGATCTGATCGGTGCCTGGAAGGAGGACCCGGGCAAGCACCCGGTGGGCGGCGGGTCCTCCCCCGGCGGGCCCGACCACCTCGCGCCGATGCTGATGGCACGGGCGGCCGGGATACCGCCGAAGCAGGTCAACTACATCCCCTTCGACGGCGGCGGCGAACTGCTCGCGTCGATCCTCGGCAACAAGGTCGCCTTCGGCGTCTCGGGCGTCGGTGAGTACCTCGACCAGATCGAGTCCGGCGAGCTGAGGCTGCTCGCGGTCACCGGCCCGGAGCGGGTCGCGGGACTCGACGCGCCCACCCTCCGGGAGGCGGGCTACGACGTGAGTTTCACCAACTGGCGCGGCCTCGTCGCACCGCCGGGCCTGTCGGACGCCGAGCGCACCAAACTCGTGGGTCTCGTCGAGGAGTTGCACGATTCGAAGGAATGGCGGGAGTCGATGGAGCGCAACGGCTGGGAGGACGCCTTCCTCACCGGCGAGAAGTTCGGCGCGTTCCTGGAGGCGGAGGACGAGCGCGTGCTCTCGGTTCTGAAGGAGCTCGGCCTGTGACGACACCGACCCCCGACAGCGGCCCGGCGCCCGCGCGGCGCTCGTGGCTCCGTGATTATTCCGAACTCGGCGTCTGCGTCCTGCTGTTGACGCTGGGTGTCCTGCTGCTGACCGACGCGTTCACCATGGACGTCGACATCGCCCAGCGCGGGCCCGTCGGCCCGAGGACCGTGCCCGTCGTGGTCGGCAGCGGGCTGCTCGTCGTGGCCGCGCTCCTCGCGGTCGACGTGCTGCGCGGCGGCCGGGGCCGGGCCGAGACCGGCGAGGACGTCGACCTGTCCGAACCCGCCGACTGGCGTACGGTGTTGCTGCTGACCGGAGTGTTCCTCGGCGCCGCCGTCCTCATCGAGCCCCTCGGTTTCCCGATCGCGGGCGCACTGCTCTTCTGGGGTGCGGCCTTCGCGCTCGGCAGCCGCCGACACGACCGCGATCCGCTGATCGCGGCGGTGGTCTCCTTCATCACCTACGCCGTGTTCGACCACCTGCTCGGAGTGCCACTGCCCGGCGGTCCGCTGATGGGAGTGCTGTGACATGAACGCCCTCAACTCCCTCATGGACGGATTCGGTACGGCCCTCACCCCGCTCAACCTGCTCTGGGCCGCCGTCGGTGTGCTGCTCGGCACGGCGATCGGGGTGCTGCCCGGCATCGGCCCGGCGATGGCGGTGGCGCTGCTGCTGCCGGTCACGTACGGACTCGACCCGACCGGCGCGTTCATCATGTTCGCGGGGATCTACTACGGCGCGATGTTCGGCGGTTCGACGACCTCGATCCTCCTGAACACGCCCGGGGAGAGCGCGGCCGTGGTCGCGGCCATGGAGGGCAACCCCATGGCCAAGTCGGGGCGCGGCGCGCAAGCTCTCGCGGCCGCGGCCGTCGGCCACTTCGCCGGCGGCCTGATCGGCACGGTCCTGCTGGTCGCGCTGGCCCCGACGGTCGCGGACCTGGCGGTGGACATCGGCGCCCCCGACTACTTCGCCCTCATGGTGATGGCGTTCATCGCCGTGACGTCGGTGCTCGGTTCGTCCCGCGTCCGGGGCATGGCCTCGCTGCTGATCGGTCTGAGCATCGGTCTGGTGGGGTTGGACCAGATGACCGGCCAGCAGCGGCTGACGTTCGGTTCGCTGCAACTCGCCGACGGCATCGACGTGGTGATCGTCGCGGTCGGCCTGTTCGCCATCGGCGAGGCGCTGTGGGTGGCCGCCCATCTGCGGCGCCGGCCGCCGGAGCCGATCCCGGTGGGCCGCCCGTGGCTGGGCCGCGCCGACCTGCGGCGCACCTGGAGGGCCTGGGCACGGGGCCCGTTCATCGGCTTCCCGTTCGGCGCGATCCCGGCGGGCGGGGCGGAGATCCCGACCTTCCTGTCGTACGTCACGGAGAAACGGCTGTCGAAGCACAGGGACGAGTGGGGCAAGGGAGCCATCGAGGGGGTCGCCGGTCCGGAGTCGGCGGCGTCCGCCTCGGCGGCGGGCACCCTGGTGTCGATGCTGACCCTGGGCCTGCCGACCACGGCGGTCGCGGCCGTGATGCTGGCCGCGTTCCAGCAGTACGGCATCCAGCCGGGGCCGCTGCTCTTCGAACGCGAACCCGACCTCGTGTGGGGCCTGATCGCCTCGCTGTTCGTCGGCATGGTGCTGCTGCTCGCCCTCAACCTCCCGCTGGCACCGGTGTGGGCGAAGCTGCTGCGCATCCCGCGGCCCTACCTGTACGCCGGGATCATGTTCTTCGCCGCGGTGGGCGCGTACGCGGTCGGCGGTGAGGTGATCGACCTGGTCCTCCTGTTGATCATCGGTCTGGTCGGTTTCGGCATGCGGCGCTACGGGCTGCCGGTGCTGCCCGCCGTCATCGGGGTCATCCTCGGACCGGCGGCCGAACAGCAGCTGCGGCGCGCACTGCAGATCAGCGACGGCAGCGTCACCGGTCTGGTCGGCACTCCGTTCTCGGTGACCGTGTACACGGTCGTGGTGCTGCTGCTGGGCTGGCCGCTGGTGCGCAGGGTGCTGCCCCACAAGAGCACCCGGACCTGATCGAACGTCGAGTTCGACGGGCGGGGCGCGGTCCGCGCGGGCCGCGCCCCGGCCGGTGCGGGGCGCCGGAGCGCTCGTACCGCAACCCGTCGCACCCCTTGACGTGTCAGCGACAACAGTGGCTTCATGTGCGACATGGGAGCGCTCCCACGTCTCCCGGGAAGGGGAACCCATGCGCGACACCCGCCTCCTGCGCTCACGCACACTGTCACTGCTCGGCCTGCTGGCCGCCCTGCTCCTCCCCCTCGGCCTGACGGCGGCCCCGGGTGCGTCGGCCGCCCCGGCCGCGGCCCCGGTACGCGTCATGCCACTCGGCGACTCGATCACCGGGTCCCCCGGCTGCTGGCGGGCGGTGCTGTGGAACCGGCTGCTGGACGCGGGCCACACGGACATCGACTTCGTCGGCACGCTGCCCGCCCAGGGCTGCGGCGTGCCGCACGACGGCGACAACGAAGGGCACGGCGGTGAGCTGGTCACCAACGTGGCGGACCAGGAGCTTCTCCCCGCCCGCCTCGCCGCGACCCGCCCGGACATCGTTGTCATGCACTTCGGCACCAACGACGTCTGGAGCAGCGTCCCGCCCGACCGCATCCTCACCGCCTACACCGAACTGGTCGCGCAGATGCGGGCGTCCAACCCGCGGATGCGCGTGCTCGTCGCCCAGATCATCCCGATGAACCCCGGCTCGTGCGCCGCGTGCGCGCAGCGGGTCGCCGACTTCAACGCCCGGATCCCGGGGTGGGCCGCGGCGACGAGCACCGACCGCTCCCCGGTCACGGTGGTGGACCAGTGGACGGGCTTCGACCCGGCCACCGACACCTACGACGGCGTGCACCCCAACGCCGCCGGCGACGCGAAGATCGCCGCCCGCTGGTTCCCGCCCCTGGCCGCGCTCCTGGGCGAGATCGGTGACCCCGGTGACCCGGACGGTCCCGGCCCCCTCGCCTGCACCGCCGCCTTCCGCACCGTCTCCGCCTGGCAGGGCGGTTACCAGGCCGAGGTGACGGTGACCAACACCTCCGCCGCCCCCGTGACGGGCTGGACGGTGACCGTCGCACCGGCCGACGGCGCCCGCGTCACCCAGGTCTGGAACGGCACCCCGCGCACCGCCGCCGACGGCACGGTGACCGTCACCGACGCGGGCTGGAACGGCACCCTCGCCCCCGGCGCGAGCACGGCCTTCGGCCTCATCGCCACGACCGGGGCGACCTCTTCCCCTCCGGCGGCGACCACCGGCTGCACGGCCGCCTCCTGACCCCACGGCGAGCACACACAGATCCCCACCCACCCACTGGAGCCGCCATGAGATCCCCCGAACGCCGCCACACCGTCCCAGGCACCGCCGGCCTCCTCGCCACGCTGCTGGGGCTGCTCCTCCCGCTCCTCGCCGTCACCACCCCGGCGGCCCACGCGGCACCCACCGGTTTCCGGGTCGAGAACGGCCGGCTCCTCGAGGCGTCCGGGAACGACTTCGTGATGCGCGGGGTCAACCACGCGCACACCTGGTACGCCGACCGGATCGACGCACTGGCGCACATCAAGGCCAAGGGCGCCAACACCGTGCGGGTCGTCCTCTCCAGCGGCGACCGCTGGAGTCGCAACGACGCCTCCGACGTGGCGGACGTGGTCGCGCGGTGCAAGCAGAACCGGCTGATCTGCGTCCTGGAGGTACACGACACCACCGGCTACGGCGAGCAGAGCGGAGCGGTCACCCTCTCCCGGGCCGCCGACTACTGGATCAGCGTCCGCAGCGCCCTGGCCGGCCAGGAGGACCACGTCATCGTCAACATCGGCAACGAGCCCCACGGCAACACCGGTTACGCGAACTGGACGGCCGACACCAAGGCGGCGATCCAGAAACTGCGCGACGCCGGGTTCGACCACACGCTCATGGTCGACGCCCCGAACTGGGGCCAGGACTGGACGTACACCATGCGCGACAACGCCGCGTCGGTCTTCGCCGCCGACCCGGACGCCAACACGGTCTTCTCCATCCACATGTACGGCGTGTTCGACACCGCGGCCGAGATCAGCGACTACCTGGGACGCTTCGTCGCCGCCCGACTCCCCATCGTGGTAGGCGAGTTCGGCCACGACCACTCCGACGGCAACCCCGACGAGGACACCATCCTGGCCGTCACCCGGCAACTCGGCCTCGGTTACCTGGGCTGGTCCTGGAGCGGCAACGGCGGTGGCGTCGAATACCTCGACATGGTCACGGACTTCGACCCGAACCGGCTGACCGCCTGGGGCGAGCGACTCTTCAACGGCCCCGACGGCATCGCCGCCACGTCCGAGGAGGCGGCCGTCTACGGATCCGGCTCCGGCGACGACACCACCGCCCCGACCGCTCCCGGCACCCCGAGCGCCTCGGCGGTGACCGCGTCGTCCGTGACCCTCCGCTGGGGCGCTGCCACCGACGCGGTCGGCGTCACCGGCTACGACGTCGTGCGGATCGACGCGGGTGCGGAGAGCGCCGTCACCACGACGGCCGGCACCTCCGCCACCGTCAGCGGCCTCACCGCGGCCACGTCGTACACCTTCGCCGTCTACGCCCGGGACGCCGCCGGCAACCGCTCGCCGCGCTCGGCCGCGGTGGCCGTCACCACGTCCCCGGGCGGTACGACGGGTGCCTGTGAGGTGGGTTACCGGGTGACGGGCGAGTGGCCCGGCGGCTTCCAGGGCGAGGTGACCGTGCGCAACACCGGCGGCTCGGCGGTCGACGGGTGGACGCTGCGCTGGACGTTCCCCGCCGGCCAGCGGATCACGCACATGTGGGGCGGCACACCGGTCCAGAGCGGTGCCGAGGTGACGGTTGCCTCCGCCTCCTACACCGCGTCGATCCCGGCGTCCGGTTCGGTCACCCTCGGCTTCACGGGCTCGCGCTCCGGTACGAATCCGGCCCCCGCGGCGTTCAGCCTGAACGGTGCGGACTGCACGGTGGCCTGACCGACGGGCTGCCCGGGGCGATCCTCCCCCTCCCGGGCAGCCGCTTCCGCTTCCGGCCCGCTCAGACGAGACGGGCGAAGACGACCAGGTTCTCG
Source organism: Streptomyces sp. NPDC041124 (assembly GCF_055592385.1). Taxonomy (NCBI): domain Bacteria; kingdom Bacillati; phylum Actinomycetota; class Actinomycetes; order Kitasatosporales; family Streptomycetaceae; genus Streptomyces; species Streptomyces sp. NPDC041124. Next base: position 291,403 of record NZ_JBVIYR010000006.1, on the reverse strand, counting down.
GTGTAGTCCTTGGCCGCGCGGTCGTATTCGCCGGCGCAGGTGATGAGCCGGACCTGGGCGTCGGGCGTGTCGGCGTAGACGCGCTCGTCGGGGAAGTCGTCCTTGTCGAAGGACTCCGTCTCGTCGACCTCGAACGTGGCCCTGCTGCCGTCGGCGCGCAGCACTCGGAACCGGTCGCCCTTCTCCAGCTCGCCGAGCCGCGCGAAGACCGCCGGGGACGTCGCCGTGTCCACGTGGCCGGCGATGATCGCCGTACCGCGCTCTCCCGGGGAGACGCCCTTGGCGTACCAGCCGACGAGGTTGGTGTTGTGGGCCGGCGGCGGTTCGAGCTGTCCCTTGGTGTCGATGGCGAGATCGATGAAGGGGGCGTCGACGCCGATGCCGGGGACGACCAGGCGGGTCGGTTCGGAGCGCGGCAGGGCCTTGCCCGCGGGCTCGCCCGCGGCCGGGCCGGTCGAGGCAGGGGCACTCGAGCCCGGGGCGGACGGGGCGGTGGAGACGGCGGGGGCCGGGTGCGGCCCGTGGGCGTCGTCGGGAGGGTCCTCCCCTCCGCCCAGCAGCGTCATGGCCAGCACCAGGCCGGCCCCGCTCCAGAAGACGGCCGTCATTATGGCGCGCAGTCTGCGCCTCGCCGGTGACGCCGCATCGGTTTCGACAGGAGTGGGGGGACTGGCCGGCATCGGGGGGACCACCTCGTTCGGGCGCTGCAGCGGGTACGACACGTGGGCGAGCGGGCGGGGCCGTCATGACGCTCGTGGCACGCACGACGGCCCCGGCCGCTATGTCGCCGGGCACGGCTCAGGCCACGTCGCCGGAGACCTTCTTGCGGCGCAGCGCGTAGGCGCCGGCGCCGAGGGCTCCGAGCGCGGCCAGGCCGCCCGCGGTGACACCGGGCTCGGCGAGGCCGCCGCCGCCGGTGTGCATGCCGCCGCGCGGCTTCTCGTGGCTCCCCTCCTTGTCGTGCTTGTCACCCCAGGACTCCTCCTTCTGGGAGTCGCCCTTGTCCTTGTAGGTCTCGGGGTCGTACTTCGGGTCCTTG
>NZ_JBVIYR010000006.1:0-290266 GCF_055592385.1 Streptomyces sp. NPDC041124 | reverse complement strand
TGGCGGTGCCCCAGTCGTCCTCGCCCACGGCCGCCAGCGCTCCGCCGCCGGTCTTCATGCCGCCGTACGGCTTCTCGTGCTTGCTCTCCTTGTCGTGCTTGCTCTCCTTGTCGTACTCGCCTTCCTTGGCGGTGCCCCAGTCGTCCTCGCCCACGGCCGCCAGCGCTCCGCCGCCGGTCTTCATGCCGCCGTACGGCTTCTCGTGCTTGCTCTCCTTGTCGTACGTGCTCTCCTTGTCGTGCTTGCCCTCCTTGTCGTGCTCCTTGCTGTAGGAAGAGGTGTCGTGGCCTTCGCCACCGCTTTGGTCTGCGTAGGCCGCGGGCGCGGCGAGGGCGAGGGCCGCCGTGGCCGTCGCGGCGGCAAGCACCATGCGGGCAGAGCGCATCGTTCAGTCCTTCCGCGGGAGTTCGGGCAGCTGACTCCTCGTCAGCACGGATGTCCCGACCTCCGGCATGATCCACGCTGGGTCATGCCGCGCGGTCCCACCATCCGGGACGTTCACACGGGTTAACGCCCCCGCCCGACGGCACCTCCGGGGCACCCGTTCGGGGCCCTTGCCGCGGACCCGGCCGCCCCCTAGCCTGACTTTGTGCCGCTCATAAACAAAACCCGTTCGCACAGTGTGGTGCCGGGTACCGACCTCGTCCGACTCCGTCTCGCCCTGACCGCCTTCTTCGCCCTCGACGGCTTCGTCTTCGCCGGCTGGGTCGTGCGCATCCCCGCCATCAAGGAACAGACCGGCGCCTCCTCGAGCGCGCTGGGCCTCGCACTGCTGGGCCTGTCCGCCGGCGCCGTCGTCACCATGACGCTCACCGGCCGGCTGTGCCGCCGGTACGGCAGTCACCTCGTCACCGTCGTCTGCGCGGTCCTGCTCTGCCTCAGCGTCGCACTGCCCCCACTGACTCATTCCGCGGCCGCGCTCGGCGCCGTGCTCCTGCTCTTCGGCGCGGCCTACGGCGGGATCAACGTCTCCTTCAACAGTGCCGCCGTCGATCTGGTGGCCGCGCTGCGGCGCCCCGTCATGCCCAGCTTCCACGCCGCGTTCAGTCTGGGCGGCATGATCGGCGCAGGGCTGGGCGCGCTGGTCGCCGGCTCCCTGTCGCCGACCCGGCACCTGTGGGGACTCGCCGCCGTCGGGCTGCTGGTGACGGCGGTCGCGGGGCGCGCGCTGATGCGGTGCGAGCCGCTCACCCCGGCGGACTCCGGACGGTCCGCACGGCGGACCCCGCGCCGGCTGGACCGGCGCACCCGGGCGCTGGTGACCGTCTTCGGTCTCATCGCCCTGTGCACGGCGTACGGCGAGGGGGCGCTGGCCGACTGGGGGGCGCTGCACCTCGAGGAGGACCTGAGCGCCTCACCGGGCGCGGCGGCCGTCGGGTACACCCTCTTCGCGCTCGCCATGACGATCGGGCGGCTCACCGGTACGACGCTGCTGGAGCGGCTGGGCCGGACCCGTACGATCCTGGCGGGCGGCTCCACCGCGGCGGCCGGCATGCTGCTCGGCGCACTCGCGCCGTCCCTGCCGGTGGCCCTGTTCGGCTACGCGGTCACCGGTCTGGGCCTCGCCAACCTCTTCCCGGTGGCCATCGAACGGGCGGGCGCGCTGGCGGGCCCCGGCGGGGTGGCGACCGCCTCCACCCTCGGCTACGGCGGGATGCTGCTCGGTCCGCCCGCGATCGGCTTCATGGCGGACTGGTTCAGCCTGCCGGCGGCGCTGACCAGCGTGGCGGTGCTGGCCGCCGTGGCGACCCTGATCGGGTTCGCGACCCGCACGGTGCAGGCGGACTGACTCCCCGGGTTCCCGGCCGCTCCAGGCGGCCGTGCGGGTGGTGTGCCCGGCTGCCGGATCGGACGGCCGGTGCCGGGGTACCCGGGCAGCGGCGTCCGCCGTCCTCGACGGCGGACGCCGACAGCGCGACCGACCTCGACGCTCTTGGGAGAGACCGTGACCGAGCAGCAGAACCCCGTGGAGCAGCACCCGACGCCCGACTTCCCGTCCCAGGACCAGCCGCACCCCGGCTGGACCGGCCCGATGGATCCGCCGCCGGACCACGGTGAGGACACCTACCGGGGCAGCGGCCGGCTCACGGGCCGCAAGGCCCTGATCACCGGCGGGGACTCGGGCATCGGGCGGGCGGTCGCCCTCGCCTTCGCCCGTGAGGGCGCCGACGTGGCCTTCACCCACCTGGACAGCGAGAAGGACGACGCCGCCGAGACCGCGCGCTGGGTGGAGGAGGCCGGCCGGCGCGCCGTGCCCGTCGCGTGCGACGTGCGGGACGAGGAGAACTGCCGGGCGCTGATCGAGCGCACGGTGTCGGAGTTCGGCCGGATCGACATCCTGGTGAACAACGCGGCGTACCAGATGTCGCAGCCCGACGGCATCGAGGCGATCTCCACCGAGCAGTTCGACCGCGTGCTGCGGACCAATCTGTACGGCATGTTCTGGCTGTGCAAGATGGCCCTGCCGCACATGCGGGAGGGCGGCAGCATCATCAACTCGGCCTCCGTGCAGGCCTACAAGCCGAGCCCGCACCTGCTGGACTACGCGACCACCAAGGGTGCCATCGTCACGTTCACCCAAGGGCTGGCGCAGATGCTGATCGAGCGGGGCATCCGGGTGAACGCCGTGGCGCCGGGCCCGGTGTGGACGCCGCTGATCCCGGCGACGCTGCCGGACACGAAGGAGTTCGGCAAGCAGGCGCCCATCGGCCGGCCGGCCCAGCCGTCCGAGATGGCCCCGGCGTATGTGTTCCTCGCCTCCCAGGAGGCCTCGTACATCACCGCCGAGATCGTCAACGCGACGGGCGGGACCCCGCTGCCGTAGGACCGCGGCAGGCGGGGGTGCGGCAGAATCGCGCCCATGGACACTGCCTCGTTCGTCGAAATCCTCGAGAAAGAGGGCCGGTTGCTGGCTGATGCCGCGGAGGAGGCGGGCCCGGGCGCCTCCGTTCCGACCTGCCCGGGGTGGGAGATACGGGATCTTCTCGGGCACACCGGCGTGGTGCACCGCTGGGCGGCCGCCTTCGTCGCCGACGGGCATCTCGCCCCCCGCCCGACGGGTGAGCACCCCGGGCTGGACGGCGCCGGGCTGGTGTCCTGGTACAGGGAAGGACACGCCGTCTCGTGGACACCCTGGCCGGCGCCGCGCCCGACGTGGAGTGCTTCACCTTCCTGGCCGGTTCGCCCTCCGCGCTCGCGTTCTGGGCCCGCCGCCAGGCGCACGAGACGACCGTCCACCGCTTCGACGCGGAAGCGGCCGGCGGCTTCCCGTCCCCGGTCGCCACGGACTTCGCGGTGGACGGCGTCGACGAGCTGCTGTGCGGTTTCCACTCCCGCCGCAAGAGCCGGGTGCGCACCCACGGGCCCCGTGTCCTGCGGGTGCGCGCCACCGACGCGGACGCGGTGTGGACCGTACGCCTGTCCCAGGAGCCGCCCGTGACCACGCGCGGCTCGCAGGGAGACGCGGAGTGCGAACTGTCCGGTCCGGCAGACCAGTTGTATCTGGCGTTGTGGAACCGGCGGCCGCTGCCCGCACCGTCGGGTGACGCGGGGCTCGCCGCGCTGTGGCGGGAGACGTCGGCCGTGGTGTGAACGCGGCCGGCCCGTGCCGGTCAGTCCTCGGGGAGCATCCGGGCGAGCACCGCCCGCTGCAACGGCAGGACTTCACCGTGCAGCGCCCGCCCCTTCCCCGTGAGTGACACCCGCACTCCCCGCCGGTCCTCCGCGCACATCCCGCGTTCGAGCAGACCGTCCTTCTCCAGCCGCGCGATCAGCCGGGACAGCGCGCTCTGCGTCAGATGGACGCGCTCGGAGATCTCCTGGACGCGGTAGGAGCTGCCGCCGCGCCCACCGCCCTGGGCGAGGATGTCGAGGACCTCGAAGTCGCTGCCGCACAACCCGTGCCGGTGCAGGGCCCGGTCGATCTCGCACTGGGTGCGCGCATGGAGCGCGAGCACGTCCCGCCACCGTTCCACCAGCGCCTGTTCGGCCTGTGTCGCCGCCATGGGCGCACCGTAGCAGGCGAGTTGCTTGCCCGTCCGAAGCACGCCTGGTTGACTCGGGAGGACTCGGTCAGGGGGCGAGGGTGACGGGACACGGGCGCCGGACGCAGGCCGATCGCGACGCGATCACCGTCGAGATCGGGTACGCGCTGGTGAGCGCCGCGTTCGCGGCGGCGGTCGTGCTGGGGGCCGTGGCGGGACCGGCGCTGCTCTTCGGGCTGCCGGACGTCGTGGCGACGTGGCTCCTGCGGGGCGGGGCGGTGCTCGCGACGCTCCTGTTCGGGGTCCGCACGGCGTCCGTACTGGTCGCGTTCCGGCGGCGGGGTCGGCCCGGGCACACCCGGCCCGATCCCTAGGACTGGACGGCCGCGGGCCCGGTCGTGGGCCCGCTGGTGCTCCGCTCCCGCTCGGTGAGCCGGCGGGGACGGCGGCACCGCGCGCAGGCGTTCCTCCGGCCGGGCCTCTTCGTGGGAGGCCCGGAGCTCCCGGCCGCGCCCCGGGCGGCATGACGCCCCCGCTGTTCACACCAGCCCCACCGTGCGGGCGAGTTGGCCGACCGCGTGCCGGAAGAAGGTGTCGCGGTCCTCGACCACCCGGTTGAACTGTCCGAACAGCTCGAACCCGATCAGCCCGAACAGCTGGGCCCAGACGGCCACCATCGTCGCCACCACCCCGGGCGGCAGGTCGGGGGCGAGGTCGGCGGCCATGCGCACTGCTTCGGGCTCCAGTCCGGCGGGCAGCGCGGGTACGGCGAGCCCGGGGCCGCGGTGCGCGTCGCGGAGGATGCCGATGAAGACCATCGCGCCACGGCCGGCGGGCGGGACGGTCGTGGCGGGTGCGGCGTAGCCCGGCACCGGTGTCCCGTAGATCAGCGCGTACTCGTGGGGATGCCCGAGCGCCCAGCGGCGCACCCCCTCGCACACGGCCGTCCAGCGCGCGGCCGGCCCGGCGTCGGCCGCCGCGTCGCGGGCCGCCTCGGCCGCCTCGCCGACGGAGTCGTAGGCGTCGATGATGAGAGCGGTCAGCAGGTCGTCGCGGTTGGGGAAGTAGCGGTAGAGCGCGGAGGAGGCCATGCCGAGTTCGCGGGCGACGGCGCGCAGCGAGAGTTTCGCGGCGCCTTCCGCCGCGAGCTGTCTGCGGGCCTCCTCCTTGATGGCCGCGGTGACTTCGATCCTGGCCCGGGCACGGGCTCCGTGTGCGGTGCTGCTCATGCGGACGAGTGTCCCACGTGAGTAGAGCAGTGCACACAAATGAGAGCAGTGCTCTTGCTTTGCCGTGCGGGCTTCATGCAGACTGGAGCCCGCGTTCGAGAGCAGCGCTCACAAAAGAGAGCGGCGTTCTCACTTCTGGCCTGGAGGTCACCGATGCCGTCGTCAGCGCCCTACTACCTCAAGGGCAGCCCCCTGGCCATCCGGTTCAACCGCGTCGTCGGGTGGCTGGCCCGGCACGGGGTGAGCATCGCCGGAAGCGCGGAGATGTCCGTACGCGGCCGCAAGAGCGGACGGATGCAGCGCGTCCCGGTCAACCCGCACGCCCACGGCGGAAGCCAGTACCTGGTCTCCGCGCGAGGTCACTCCCAGTGGGTGCGCAACATGCGCGTCGCGGGCGGCGGGGAACTGCGCGTGGGCCGCAAGGTCCGCACCTTCACCGCGGTGGAGCTTCCCGACGCGGAGAAGCTCCCTGTGCTGCGGACCTACCTGGAGAAGTGGGGGTGGGAGGTGAACCAGTACTTCCAGGGCGTCACCGCCCGGTCGTCCGACGAGGAGATCGCCGCGGCCGCACCCGACCACCCGGTCTTCCGCATCACCGTCAGGGACTGACCTCGTCACCCGTGGGACGCCGGTCCAGCGCCAGGAGGGCACGGTGGGCCATCGGGTGGGTACGGACCAGCTCGCCGAGCGTGGTGGAACCCTGCGTGATGTCCTTGAACGCCTTCCAGGCCGGGCGGAAGCCGGTGAGGACGGCGTGGAAGACCCCGGGACGCCGCTCGAACGCCGCCAGCATCCGCTTGCCGACGCTCATCTCCACACCGAGCCCCGCCTTGACGGCGAAGGCGTAGTTGAGCGCCTGACGGCGTGTGTCCACGGCGTCGTGGGCCTCGGCGATGCGCACCGCCCACTCCCCCGCCAGCCGGCCCGAGCGCAGCGCGAAGGAGATGCCCTCACGGGTCCACGGCTCCAGCAGTCCGGCCGCGTCCCCGCAGACCAGTACCCGGCCCCGCGACAGCGGCGAGTCCTCCGTGCGGCAGCGGGTCAAGTGACCGGAGGAGATGCTCGGTTCGAAGCCGGCGAGACCGAGCCGGCCGATGAAGTCCTCCAAGTACCGCTTCGTGGCGGCACCTTCACCGCGCCGCGAGATCACCCCGACCGTCAGCGTGTCGCCCTTGGGGAACACCCACCCGTAACTGCCGGGCATGGGGCCCCAGTCGATGAGCACCCGCCCCCTCCAGTCCTCGGCGACGGTCTCCGGCACCGGGATCTCCGCCTCCAGGCCCAGGTCGACCTGGTCCAGTTTGACCCCGACGTGCGCTCCTATCCGGCCCGCGCTGCCGTCCGCGCCGACCACGGCCCGCGCCAGCACCGTCTCGCCGCCCTGCAGGACGACGGCGACCGTGCGCCGGTCCGGTACGGCCGAGCCGTGCTGCTCCACCCGCTGCACGGCGACGCCGGTGCGCAGCTCGGCGCCCGCCTTCTGCGCGTGCTCCACGAGTTGCTGGTCGAACTCGGGCCGGTTGATCAGCCCGAACATCATCCTGCGGGACCGGCGGGTGCGGCTGAAGCGGCCGTTGTGGGAGAACGTCACCGCGTGCACCCGGTCCTTGAACGGAAGCTCGAAGCCGGGCGGCAGCGCGTCGCGCGAGGGGCCGATGATGCCGCCGCCGCACGTTTTGTAGCGTGGCAGCTCCGCCTTCTCCAGCAACAGCACGCGCCGTCCCGCGACCGCCGCCGCGTAGGCGGCCGAGGCCCCCGCGGGTCCCGCGCCCACCACGACGACGTCCCACACCTGCCGCACGTCGTCCGCCGAAGAGTTCTCGCTGCTCACGATGGTCTACTGCTCCCGATTCAGCCGCCTGCCGCTGATGTCCTCCCGCATCCTACGGCGGCGATCGTCCGTGGCCACTGTGGGAGGATCGGCGGCGTAAGTGCCCCGTACACGGGACCTTACGCGCACCGCACGATCATCTCGTACGAAGAAGTTCGCACACGTACAACGTCGCACCCACAAGGAGCGTGCCCATGTCGTCGAATCCGGTCGCCGCGACCGTCGCCTCGCTGATGCCCAGGGCGAAGGAGGAGCTCACCGAACTGGTGGCCTTCAAGTCGGTGGCGGACTTCGGTCAGTTCCCGCGCGAGGAGAGCGAGGGCGCCGCCCGCTGGATCGCCGGCGCGCTCACCGCCGAGGGCTTCGAGGACGTGGCGCTGCTGGACACCCCGGACGGCACGCAGTCGGTGTACGGCCGCCTGCCGGGACCCGAGGGCGCGAAGACGGTGCTGCTGTACGCGCACTACGACGTGCAGCCGCCGCTGGACGAGTCCGGCTGGACCACCCCGCCCTTCGAACTGACCGAGCGCGACGGCCGCTGGTACGGACGCGGGACCGCCGACTGCAAGGGCGGTTTCCTCATGCACCTGCTGGCGCTGCGCGCGTTGAAGGCGAACGGCGGCGTCCCCGTGCACGTCAAGGTGATCGTCGAGGGCTCCGAGGAGCAGGGCACCGGCGGCCTGGAGCGGTACGCGGAGGAGCACCCCGGCCTGCTGACGGCCGACACCATCGTGATCGGCGACGCGGGCAACTTCCGTGCGGGTCTGCCGACGGTCACCTCCACGCTCCGCGGCATGACCCTGGTCCGGGTGCGGATCGACACCCTCGAGGGCAATCTGCACTCCGGCCAGTTCGGCGGGGCCGCGCCGGACGCGCTGGCCGCACTCGTGCGCGTACTGGACTCGCTGCGCGCCGAGGACGGCACCACCACGGTGGACGGGCTGGCCGGCGACAGCGCGTGGGACGGACTCCAGTACGGCGACGAGCAGTTCCGCGAGGACGCCAAGGTGCTCGACGGTGTGGAGCTGATCGGATCGGGCACGGTCGCCGACCGCATCTGGGCGCGCCCCGCGGTCACCGTGCTCGGCATCGACTGCCCGCCGGTGGTCGGCGCCACGCCGTCCGTGCAGGCGAGCGCCCGCGCGCTGGTCAGCCTGCGGGTGCCGCCGGGCGTCGACGCGGCCGAGGCGACCGGGCTGCTCCGGGCGCACCTGGAGTCGCACACGCCGTGGGGCGCGCGGGTGAGCACCGAGCAGATCGGTCAGGGGCAGGCGTTCCGCGCGGACACCACCAGCCCCGCCTACCGGGCGATGGCCGACGCGATGGCGGTGGCGTACCCGGGACAGGAGATGAGTTACGCCGGCCAGGGCGGCTCGATCCCGCTGTGCAACACCCTGGCCTCGCTCTACCCGAAGGCGGAGATCCTGCTCATCGGTCTGAGCGAGCCGGAGGCGCAGATCCACGCGGTGAACGAGAGTGTGTCCCCCGACGAGTTGGAGCGGCTGTCGGTCGCGGAGGCGCTGTTCCTGCGCAACCTCGCGTCGGGCGCGTACTGACGGCAGGCGACGCACCGCCGTGGTGCGGGGCGCGGTACGCGTCCCGCCACCGGTGTTCGAGGCACGGGGACAGCCCGGACACCTGTCGTCATGACCGGGGCGGCCCGACGTCCGGCACGGACGACGGAGCCGCGCACCGGGCCCGGGCGGCCTGGCCCGGCGTCAGCCGACCGGTACGCCGGCCTCCAGGTACATCGCCCTGCCCCGTTCCCGCGCCCGCAGTGCCCTGCGCAGCCGCTCGTAGCGGACCGGCGGCAGCAGTTCGGCGGCCTCGGCCTCGGAGGCGAAGCGCCAGCCGCGCAGTTCCGGTCCGGGCAGCAGCAACCGCCCGGCGTCCGCGGAGTCGAGGCGTCCGCCGTCGAAGAGCAGCCGCAGACCGCCGAACGCGGGCGGCGCGGGCGGCTCCCAGTCGACGACGAGGAGCGCCGGTACGTCGTCGAGGTATATCCCGGTCTCCTCGGCGACCTCGCGCATGCCGGCGCGGGCGGGGGCCTCACCCCGTTCGACGACTCCGCCCGGAAACTCCCAGCCCGCCTTGTAGGTGGGGTCGACGAGCAGCACCCGGTCCTGCTCGTCGAAGAGCAGCACCCCCGCCGCGACCGTCTCGGCGGTGGGCTCGGGCGTCTGCACGATGTCGCAGGCCGGCGCCTCACCGCTGCCGACCGCCTCGGCGATGCGCAGGGCGGTGTCGTAGGGGCTGAGCGCTCCGCTGTCGACCGGGTAGGCGTCGGCGGTGAGCCAGGCGGCGAGGGCCGCCTTGTACGGCTCGATGTGATCGTATGCCCACTGGCGGACCCGTATCTCGCCGTCGGGAAGGTCCGCGGGAATCCCGCGGGCGGCTATGCGCTGCCGCAGGATCGTTTCGGCCGGAGCGAGGAGGACATGACTGACCGGTATCCGGCGGGCGGCGAGCCCTCCGAAGATCTCGTCCCGGTACTCCTGGCGAAGCAGGGTCATGGGGACCACGAGGGTGCCGCCCAGCTCGGCGAGCATCGCGGCCGCGGTGTCGATCACCAGTCGCCGCCAGACCGGGAGGTCCTGGAAGTCGCCGACCTCGGCGAGGCGTTTGGGCGGGAGCAGCTTCTCCAGTGCTCCGCCGATGACCTCGGGGTCGAAGAGCGTGCTGTTCGGGATCAGCTCGATCAGTTCACGCGCGGTGGTGGTCTTCCCCGCACCGAACGCGCCGTTGATCCAGACGATCACGTTTCCCCCTCTTCCGTTGGCCCCCTGTGGCTTGCCCGCTCCACCCTGCCACGGAAACCGGCTCCGCTTAAGAACGCAAGACAGCGGCACCGGTGCCCCTTCCGTCAGGGGCACCGGTGCCGCGCGGCTCCGTAAGGGTCCCTCAGGCCCCGTCCTCCCGGTCGACGTCCAGCTCCAGCGTGTTGTTCTCGCCGACGGTCCGGTCGAGGGTACTGAGCGTGTCCCCGACGTCGAGGCCGCCGAGGGCGGTGTCACCGAGGGCGTGGGAGGGGGTGACCGCCGCGACGACGAAGCCCGTGGCGAGGGAGGCGATGGCGAGCATGCTGCGCTTCTTCATACCCGGCTCAACTGCGGACACCGCCCCCGGGTCACGCCCGTCCTGCCGGACGGCGGCCCCCGGCCACCCCGCCCCGCCTCACACCCCGGCGACCGCCGCGTCCGGCCTGGCGGCCAGCGCCGCCGCGGCCGCGCCCACCAGCCCCGCGTCGGTGCCCATCCGGGCCGGCATCACCACGAGGCGCTGGACGAAGGAGAGGGTGGCGTACTCGGTGAGCGCCCTGCGCAGGGGCGCGAGGAGGATCTCGCCCGCCTTGCCCACGCCCCCGCCGATCACGGCGATGTCGATCTCGACGAGCGTCGCGGTGGCCGCTATTCCGGCGGCCAGGGCCCGCGCCGCCCGCTCGAAGGACGCCACGGCCACCGGATCGCCCGCCCGGGCCGCGGCGGCCACGGCGGCCGCGGAGGTGTCGCCGTCGGGGCCGGGCCGCCAGCCGTTCCCCAGGGCCCGGCGGGCGATGTTGGGGCCGCTCGCGATGCGCTCCACGCAGCCGCGCGAGCCGCACGGGCACGGGTCCCCGTCGAGATCCACGCTGATGTGGCCGATGTGGCCGGCGTTGCCGGTGGGTCCGGGATGCAGCCGGCCACCGAGCACCAGACCACCGCCGACGCCGGTGGAGACGACCATGCACAGCGCGTTGTCGTGGCCGCGCGCGGCGCCCTGCCAGTGCTCGGCGGCCGTGATGGCCACGCCGTCGCCGATCAGCTCAACGGGCAGCCCCCCGGTCGACTCCCGGACCCGCGCGACGAGCGGGTAGTCGCGCCAGCCCGGCACGTTCACGGGGCTCACCGTGCCGGCCGAGGCGTCCACGGGGCCGGCGCTGCCGATGCCCACGGCGCCCACGCGCCCCCACGGCCCGGAGGCGGTGAGGTCGCCGAGCACCGCCTCCACCGCCCTCATGACGCTCTCGCCGTTCTCCCCTGCGGGCGTCGGCCGCTGGGCGCGGGCCAGGATCCGGCCCCGGCCGTCCACGAGTGCGCCGGCGATCTTGGTGCCGCCGATGTCGAGCGCGGCCACGAGGTCGGTGTGCATCAGTGTCGGATCTCCCCGTCAAAGCATCAGAAACTCGCCGAGAGCGACCATGCGCGACCACAAGGCGACACATGGAACACGGCCCCGGCCTCATCGAGCGGTGAGGTGCGGGCCGGAGTGTGCGTCGGACAGTGTCTCCCGACTCTGACAACGTTGTCCAGGCTCTATGCTCGACGCCACATCCTCATACAACCCATGGGCACACGCATCCCCGTGGCCGACAGGACAGGACACCGCACCGTGCCGGAGACGACCCGCCGCACCGAACGCCGCCTCCCGGGCACCCGTTACGGCAACCGTCCGACGATGAAGGACGTGGCCGCCCGCGCCGGAGTGGGCCTGAAGACTGTCTCCCGGGTGGTCAACGGCGAACCGGGGGTGACACCGGAGACGGAGCGCCGGGTCCAGGAGGCGATCGAGGCGCTCGGCTTCCGCCGCAACGACAGCGCCCGGGTGCTGCGCAAGGGGCGCACCGCCAGCATCGGCCTGGTGCTGGAGGACCTCGCGGACCCGTTCTACGGGCCGCTGAGCCGAGCGGTGGAGGAGGTGGCCCGCGCCCACGGAGCGCTGCTGATCAACGGCTCCAGCGCGGAGGACGCCGACCGTGAGCAGGAGCTGGTGCTGGCGCTGTGCGCCCGGCGGGTGGACGGGCTCGTGGTGATCCCGGCCGGCGACGACCACCGCTATCTGGAGCCCGAGATCAAGGCGGGTGTCGCCACCGTCTTCGTGGACCGTCCGGCCGGGCACATCGACGCGGACGTCGTCGTGTCGGACAACTTCGGGGGCGCCCGCGACGGCGTCGGCCACCTCATCGCGCACGGGCACCGCAGGATCGGCTTCATCGGCGACATGCCCCGCATCCACACGGCGGCCGAGCGGCTGCGCGGGTACCGGACCGCCATGGAGGACGCGGGGATACCGGTGGAGGACTCCTGGATGTCGCTGGGTGTCACCGACCCGGAGCGGGTGCGCCGGGCGGCCACGGAGATGCTGTCCGGCCCGGAGCCGGTCACCGCGATCTTCACGGGCAACAACCGGGTGACGGTCACCGTGATCCGGGTGCTGGCCGGGCACCCCCGCCCGGTCGCCCTGGTCGGCTTCGACGACATCGAGCTCGCCGACCTGCTCCAGCCGGGCGTCACGGTCGTCGCCCAGGACGCGGCGGCCCTCGGCCGGACCGCCGCCGAGCGGCTGTTCCGCCAGTTGGACGGAACCCTGCTCGCCCCGGAGCGCGTCGAGCTGCCCACCCGGCTGATCACCCGCGGCTCCGGCGAGCTGCCGCCGGCGCACTGAGCGGGGCGGCAGGCGTGGCGGAGGACCGCACCCTGCGGGCGCTGGGCCTGGACGAGGCCCCGCGCGAGCATCCGCTGCTGTATCCGGGGGCGTGGCCGCGCGAGTCCGGGACGCTCGACGGGGACCGGCTGGTACCGCTGGAGCGTCTGGTCTTCGAGGACCGGGTGCCGGTGCTCGCGGTGGGTTCCAACGCCTGTCCCGGCCAGTTGCGGCACAAGATGGCCGAGTCGGGGATCATCACGCCGCTGCCGATGGTGCGGGCGAGGGTGACGGGCGTCGGCATCGGTGTCTCGGCGCACGTCAGCCGCATGGGATACGTGTCCAACTCGCCGGTCGCCGCTCCGGGACGGGTGCGGGAGCTGTTCGTCCTCTGGCTCGACGCCCGGCAGCTCGCCGTGATCGACGCGAGCGAGGGGGTGCCGCGGCCGGACGGCAACTTCCGGCGCGTCTGGCTGCCCGCGCCCGGTGTGCGGATCGCACTCGCCGACGGCTCGACACTGCCCGGGGCGTACGTGTACGTCAACCGCCACGGCGTGCTGCACGACGGCACCGGCGCGCCGCGCGCCCATCCGGGCCAGCGTCCGCTGCTCACCGACCTGTTGGACCGTGTGCCGGGACTGCGGGAGTTGTTCGGCGCGTCGCCGGAGGAGTTCAGCGCGCGGGCCCGCGCAGACCGTGAGCTGTGCGCGCGGGGCACCCGGCTGTTCGCGCAGCGGAGGATGGTGACGTCCTGCGGTCTGGAGCGGTACACGGGCGCCCATCGGCACGGTGGACCGGACTCCGGGGCGCCGTCGGCACCGCCCTAGACGGCGTCACCCCGGACGCCGGCGGTGTCCTTCGTCCCCGTGGCCGCACCACGCACGGCGTCCGGCCTAGGGCCTGTTGCGAAAGTGGCGCGGTCGCCCGAACGACGGCCTCGCGGCAGGCGCCGCTTCGTATCAGGTTCCGGAGGACCGCTGTCCCTGGGAGCCGTGGGCTGCGAGCGGAAGACTGCGCAGCGACAGTGCGCTCGGCGCTGGCAGCGCTCCGTGGGCCGCCTCGGCGCGGAACGACTGGAGCAAGTACGCCACCAGACGCCGGGACGCCGCACGGTCACCCGGCAATGCGGTGACCAGACCGCAGTGGGACAACAAGGCCACGGCAATGTCGGAGGGGTGGAAGTCGGCCCGCAGCACGCCCGCCGCCTGAGCCCTGCGGACCAGGGTCATGAAGTCCTGCTCGACCTGTTCCCGTACCCGCGCGTGTTCTCGCGTGCTGTCCGGAAAGGCCGCGACGAATGCGGCCGGGAAGCCCCGTTCCTCCCGTTGTAGTTCGCAGACCGTCTCGACCAGTCGCTGGAAGCCCTGCCACGGATCGGGGTCGGCCAGCGCCTCGGTGAGCGTCCGAGCACAGGTGTCCATCTGGTGCGCGAACGCGGCCCGCACCAGGGCGTCCCGCGTCGGGAAACGCCGGTACAGCGTCGCCACGCCGACCCCCGCCCGCCGGGCCACGGTCGCCATGGGCGCGTCGATGCCGTGCTCGGCGAAGACCAGGCGGGCAGCCGAAAGGATGCGCCGCCGGTTGCGCCGGGCGTCCGCCCGCAGACTGTCCTGCCCCGCGATCCGAGAGGATTCCCCCACCGCTGTCTCTCACCTCCGGTCAAATGGACGATCTCGTCCGTTTGCCAGCCTACGCTCGGCGCCACGATCCCCCGCACGGCCACTGGTGGCGAAGGTGAGAACGCAACGATGGACGACCGCATGATGAAAGCCGTACTGTTCGACCGCTTCGGCGGCCCCGAGGTGCTGTATGTGGGCCGGGTGCCACGTCCCGGACCGGCACCCGGCGAGGTCCTCGTGCGCGTGCGCGCGTTCAGCGTGAACGGCGGCGAACTGGCGGCCCGTTCCGGTCGGGCCCGCCTCGTCACCGGCCGGAAGTTCCCGCAGCGCATCGGGCTGGACTTCACTGGCGAGATCGCCGCACTCGGCACCGGCGCGACCGGCGTAGCGGTCGGCGACCAGGTGTGGGGCGTCCTGGGCCGCAGCTCCGGATTCGGCAGCGCCGCCGAGTACGTGACGGTACGGCCCGAGCGGCTCGGCCGGGTCCCGGACGGACTGGACCTCGTGGCCGCTGCCGCGCTGCCGGTGGCCACCACGGCCGTCACGGCCCTCCGCGACAAGGCCGCACTGCGCCCCGGCGAACGGCTGCTTGTACGGGGCGCGGCGGGCGGCGTCGGCAACGCCGCCGTCCAGCTGGGACAGGCGTACGGTGCCGAGGTCACGGCCCTGGCCCGCGCTGCCAACCTCGACTTCGTCCGTACGCTCGGTGCCCACCACGCCGTCGACCACCGGACCGTGTCCCCTGCGGAACTGGGACTGTTCGACGTGGTCCTCGACACGGCGGGCACCGACCTGCGTACCGTACGGCGGATGCTGAAGCCGGGCGGACGCATGGTCACCATCGCCTTCGACCTGACGCGGCCTGCCGCCTCGCTGGGCTACATCGCGGCCAGCGCCGTCCACGGACGCGGCCGGGTGCGCTTCTTCAGCGGCAACCCCGAACGTGCGCTCTTCGACGACCTCGCCCGCCAGGTGACAGAGGGGAAGCTGCGGCCGGCGGTGGACACGGTCTTCCCGCTGAAAGAGACAGCGGCCGCACACCGGGCGCTGGAGGCGGGCGGTGTGCGGGGCAAGTACGTGGTCAGGGTCGACTAGGGTTTGTCGGGAAAGTGCTGGTCACAGCCACTCGTTGAGGACTGCAACCAACACGGTCGCCTCGTAGCGGACGGCGAGCTTGTCGTATCTCGTGGCCACGGCCCGGTGGCGCTTGAGGCCGTTGATCCCGCACTCGACGGCATGCCGCTCGCGGTAGTCGGTTTTGTCGAACTTCGGCGGCCGACCGCCTCGGGCACCGAGCTTCTGGCGGTTGCGGACGCGGTCGGCGGGGACCGGGATGGTCGCCTTGATCCCGCGTCTGCGCAGGTAGGCCCGGTGCGGCGGGAGTCGTACGCTTTGTCGGCCCGCACCCGGTCCGGCCGCCTGCGGGGCCTGCCCGGACCAAGGCGAGGTACCCGGATGGCTTCCAGGACCGGCTCGGATTGCGGCGGGTCACCCCGCTGGCCGGTGTGATGACGACGCTCAGCGGCTTCTGCCCCTGCTCGACGGCGAGGTGGATCTTGGTGGTCAGGCCGCCTCGGGAACGTCCGAGACCATGGTCGGCCGGCTCAACGGCGATGCCGCCGGGCGGTTCCTTTTGCAGATCCCCTTTTTCGAGGCCCCGGCGGCGTGCCGGTGGGCCCGGCAGACGGTGGAGTCGATATTCACGTCCCAGGCGATCAGGCCCTTCGCGTCCGCCTGAGCTTGGAGCTGAGTGACGAACCTGGCCCAGGTGCCATCGCGCTGCCGGCGCCGGAACAGGTCGTAGACCCCCTCCCAGGGCCCGTAGCGTTCCGGCACATCACGCCAGGGAGCACCGGTACGGGTCCGCCACCGAATGCCGTCTATCAGCTGCCGTCGCGTCCACACCGGCGGACGGCCCGGCTTGATGCCCTGCGGCAACAACGGCTCAAGCCGGGCCCACTGTCCATTCGTCAGATCACCACGTCCCACAGGGCGTGATCATCCACGACCAAGATCCACTTTCGCAACAGGCCCTAGGCGGAACGGACGGGGGGAGGGGCCGTCGCCTCCTCGGGCTCCCAGCGCAGCAGGTCGCCGGGCTGGCATTCGAGCACTTCGCAGAGGGCGGCGAGGGTCGTGAAGCGTACGGCCTTGGCGCGGCCGTTCTTGAGCACGGCCAGGTTGGCCGGGGTGATCCCGACGCGTTCGGCGAGTTCCCCCACGGACATCTTCCGCCTGGCCAGCATCACGTCGATGTCGACGGCGATCGGCATCAGATCACCTCGGCCAGTTCGGCCCGCATCCGCGACGCCTCGACGTCGCGGGCGACGGCCTGCGCCAGGAGCATCCGCAGGACGAGGACGATCAGCGCGATCCCCAGGACCGCGAGGCCGGCTCCGCCGACCAGCAGCACGACGCCCGGCGCGACCGCCTCGCCCGGCGCCAGGAGCACTCCGAGCGCGAACACCAGCAGGGCCGCGGCGACGAACGCGCCGATGACGACGTGCACGTAGCGGAAGGCGGCGTCGGAGAAGACCGTTCCCCGGCGGGCCATGGTCACCAGCCGCCAGACGCAGACCAGGACGGTCTGCGCCGTCATCACGGTGAGGACCACGATGACGAGGAGCGGGACGCGCAGGTGGGAGTACTCCGCGTCCAGCCCGTCGAGGTCGCTCGCCAGCAGCGGCACCATCACCGCCTGCACACCCAGCGACCCCGCCAGCAGCGCCACGATCACGGCGCGCAGCGCGAGCACGGTCAGTCGTCCCATCGCCCCTCCTTCACCCGAACCACGATGGGAATCTATCGAGATTCGATAGATCAGGCAAACGGGCGGGGACCGGGCCGCTACCCGGCCGGATCCCTGCGGCCGCCCCGCCCGGGCGAGGCGAAGCCCTCCAGGTCCGCGCGGGCCAGGCCGGCCGTCCGGGCCACCTCGACGGTGTCCAGCGCGCCGCAGTCGAGGCCGCGCAGCAGGTACCCGGAGAGGGCCCTGGCGGTCGCGGGCTCGTCCAGGACATCACCGCCGGCCCGGCCGGCGTAGCGGGCGAGGCGGGTGGCGGCCCGCTCGAAGCCCTCGCGGTAGAAGGCGAAGACGGCCGCGTACCGGGTGGGGAGGTGACCGGGATGCATGTCCCAGCCCTGGTAGTAGGCGCGGGCGAGGGCGCGGCGGGTGAGGCCGTAGTGCAGGCGCCAGGCGTCGTGGACCCGCTCGGTGGGCCCGACGGGCAGCACGTTGGTGGAGCCGTCCGAGACGCGTACACCGGTGCCGGCGGCGGCGACCTGCATGACGGCCTTGGCGTGGTCGGCGGCCGGGTGGTCGCTCGCCTGGTACGCGGCGGAGACGCCGAGGCAGGCGCTGTAGTCGAAGGTCCCGTAGTGCAGGCCGGTGGCGCGGCCCCCGGCGGCCTGGATCATGCGGGCGACGGCCGCGGTGCCGTCGGCGGCGAGGATGGACTGGCTGGTCTCGATCTGGATCTCGAAGCCGATCCGGCCGGGCTCCAGACCACGCGCCTCCTCGAAGGCGCCGAGGAGGCGGGCCATGGCGGCGACCTGCTCGGGGTAGGTGACCTTGGGAAGGGTGAGCACCAGCCCGTCGGGCAGGCCGCCGGCGTCCATCAGGCCGGTGAGGAAGATGTCGAGGGTACGGATGCCCCGGTCGCGCACGGCGGCCTCCATGCACTTCACGCGGATGCCCGTGTACGGGGCGGCGGCACCCTGCGCGTACGCCTCGGCGACGAGCCGCGCCGCGCGGGCCGCGGCCTCGTCCTCCTCGGCGTCCGGGCGGTTGCCGTAGCCGTCCTCGAAGTCGACGCGCAGGTCCTCCACCGGCTCGCGTTCCAGTTTGGCCCGGACACGGCCGTACACGTCCTCGGCCAGCGCGGGGTCCAGTCCGAGGACGGCTGCGAGGGACGCGGCGTCGGGGGCGTGTTCGTCCAGGGCGGCGAGGGCCCGGTCGCCCCAGGCGCGCGGGGTGTCGGCGGCGAAGGCGTCACCGGGGACGTAGACGGTGTGGACGGGCTGGCGGGTGCCGGGGTCTCCGGGGTAGCGGCGCTCGAGGTCCGCGTCGACCGGCGCGAGGGAGGCGCCGATCCGCTCGGTGACGGCGCCCGCGAGACTGGTCACCACCCGCTCCTGCCGGCCCTGACCCATCCCCAGCCTCCCGCGGTTCCGCGAACGGCATCAACAATGTGTTGAACGAAGGTATCGGGCGGCGCTCCGGCCGGTCAACACCGCCGCCCCCGTGAGCCGGCCCGCTCCGGGCGCCCTCGCCGCTGGATCCTGGCCACGACGGGCATCACGGTGCGCCGGGCGTCCGCGCGACGGTCGCGGCAGTCGCGGCAGTCGCGGCGGACGCGGCGGACGGACGGTTCCCGAGCGATCATCGGCCGGTGCGGGCATCGCTGCCCCTGCGACGCGCCGAGGCCCCCGCGACCGCACCGGGGGTGCGGTCGCGGGGGCCTCGGCCCGGGCCTCGGGTGATCAGCCCTTACGGGTCTTGATCTCCTCGGTCAGCTGCGGGACGACGTCGAACAGGTCGCCGACGACGCCGTAGTCGACCAGGTCGAAGATCGGGGCCTCGGCGTCCTTGTTGACGGCCACGATGGTCTTCGAGGTCTGCATGCCCGCGCGGTGCTGGATCGCGCCGGAGATACCGGAGGCGATGTAGAGCTGCGGCGAGACCGACTTGCCGGTCTGACCGACCTGGTTGGTGTGCGGGTACCAGCCGGCGTCGACGGCGGCACGCGAGGCACCGACGGCCGCGCCGAGGGAGTCGGCGAGCGCCTCGATGATCGCGAAGTTCTCCGCGCCGTTGACACCGCGGCCACCGGAGACCACGATCGCGGCCTCGGTCAGCTCCGGACGGCCGGTCGACTCGCGCGGCGTACGGCCGGTGACCTTGGTGCCGGTCGCCTGGGCGGAGAAGGACACGCTCAGGGCCTCGACGCTGCCTGCGGCCGGGGCGGCCTCCACGCCGGCCGAGTTCGGCTTCACCGTGATGACCGGGGTGCCCTTGGAGACACGGGACTTGGTGGTGTACGAGGCGGCGAACACCGACTGCGTGGCCACCGGACCCTCGTCGCCGGCCTCCAGGTCGACGGCGTCGGTGATGATGCCGGAGCCCAGGCGCAGCGCCAGACGGGCGGCGATCTCCTTGCCCTCGGCGGAGGAGGACACCAGCACGGCGGCCGGGGAGACGGCCTCGTGGGCGGCCTGGAGGGCGTCCACCTTCGGCACGACCAGGTAGTCGGCGTACTCGGCGGCCTCGTGGGTGAGGACCTTGACCGCGCCGTGCTCGGCGAGGGTGGCGGCGGTGTCCGCGGCGCCGTTGCCCAGCGCGACGGCGACCGGCTCGCCGATGCGGCGGGCCAGGGTCAGCAGCTCCAGGGTGGGCTTGCGGACGGCACCGTCCACGTGGTCGACGTAGACGAGAACTTCAGCCATGGGACTTCTTCTCTCCTGCTTGCGAAGTATGAGGGGCGGGGAGTTGAGCCTCGTAGCTCAGATGAACTTCTGGCTCGCGAGGAACTCGGCGAGCTGCTTGCCGCCCTCGCCCTCGTCCTTGACGATCGTGCCGGCGGTGCGGGCCGGACGCTCGGCCGCGGAGTCGACCGTGGTGTAGGCGTTCTCCAGGCCGACCTCGTCCTCGTCGATGTCGAGGTCGGACAGGTCCCAGGACTGAACCGGCTTCTTCTTCGCCGCCATGATGCCCTTGAAGGACGGGTAACGCGCCTCGCCCGACTGGTCGGTGACCGACACGACCGCGGGGAGGGAGGCCTCGAGCCGCTCGGAGGCGGCGTCGCCGTCACGGCGGCCCTTGACGGTGCCGTCCTCGACGGACACCTCGGACAGCAGGGTCACCTGCGGCACGCCCAGGCGCTCCGCGAGCAGTGCCGGTACGACGCCCATGGTGCCGTCGGTGGAGGCCATGCCGGAGATGACCAGGTCGTAGCCGGCCTTCTCGACGGCCTTGGCCAGGACCAGGGAGGTGCCGATGGCGTCGGTGCCGTGCAGGTCGTCGTCCTCGACGTGGATGGCCTTGTCGGCACCCATGGACAGCGCCTTGCGCAGGGCGTCCTTGGCGTCCTCCGGGCCCACCGTCAAAACGGTGATCTCCACGTCGTCGTCGGAGTTCTCCGAGATCTGCAGCGCCTGCTCGACCGCGTACTCGTCCAGCTCGGAGAGCAGACCGTCCACATCGTCACGGTCGACGGTCAGGTCATCGGCGAAGTGCCGGTCGCCAGTGGCGTCGGGCACGTACTTCACAGTGACAACGATCCTCAAGCTCACGCCGGCTCTCCTACTGCATCGTCATTTCTGGCTGCCTGCCTGCAGGCAGCATAGGCGCCTGAAGCGGGCGATCACGGTCGGGGCGACCCACGCTCCGAACGAAATATTACTCGTCAGTACACCCAGTCCCTTCCCGCTAAGCAAGCGCTTTGAACTGTGACCTTCGCAACGCAGCGTAACCGGAACTCGAACCGCCCGCGACCAGGAGGGACCCCCGGCTCAGTCGCGCAGCCCGTGGAAACGCCCCTGGTGGTAGAGGAGCGGACGGCCGTGGCCCGTGGAGTCGCCCAGCAGGACCTCGGCGATCACGATCCGATGGTCCCCGGCGGGCACCCGTGCCACCACCTCGCACACCATCCAGGCGGGTACGTCGTCCAGCACCGGGACGCCCTCGGGCCCCTCCCGCCAGGCGGTGGCCGGGCCGAAGCGGTCGGCGCCGCTGCGCGCGAAGGTCGCCGCCAGTTCCTGCTGGTGCTCCCCGAGCACGTGCACACCCACGTGGTCGCTCGTCGCGATCACGGACCAGCTGGAGCTTCCCGCACCGACCCCGAAGGACAGCATCGGGGGCTCGGCCGAGACGGAGGCGAGCGAGGTGGCGGTGAAGCCGACCGGGCCGCGGCGACCGCACGCGGTGATCACGGCGACGCCGGCGGCGTGCCGGCGGAAGACGGAGCGCAGCAGCTCGGGCGAGGCGGGCCGGGCGGTACCGAGGCCGGGCATGGCCGTCATGAAACTGTCCTTCCGCGAGAGGTGACGAGCGGGTTCGCGGCTGCTCACCGGCCCGGTCGGCGCACGCGCGCGGCGCGGGCGGCCGCCGGGGGGCCGGGTACCCGCGGGGGGTCAAGGAGTTGCCAGGACATCGGGCCAGGCTGACTACGTGTGGCATACACAGTCAAGTCGGTCCCGTGATGTGGGAGATGCCTCACGGTCGTTCCCCGGCGGCGCTCACACCGCCTCTCCGAGCGCCGCGATGACGTCGGCCTTGCGCGGCTGGCCGGTCGCGCGCCGGACCTCCCGGCCGGCCGCGTCGAGGACCAGAACCGTGGGCGTCCTGACGATGCCCAGCCGGCGTACCAGATCCAGGCGGGCCTCGGCGTCGATCTCCACGTGGGTCACGCCCGGCACCAGGGCCGCCACCTCGCCGAGCACGCGGCGCGTGGCGCGGCAGGGCGCGCAGAAGGCGCTGGAGAACTGCACGAGGGTGGCGCGCTCCCCCCGTTCCACACCCAGTCCGGCCACCGCGTCCGGGTGCGCCCGCGGCCGTCCGTCGTCGTCCCGATTCCGCACTCGCCCTCTCCCGCCATGTGTCCGCCGTCAGCCCTTCCCAGCGTCCGCCGGCCCCCCGGCATTCCCCGGCGTCACACGAAAACCGAGGTCGATCAGGTGGACGTGACGAGAATCTCGCCCGCGAAGGGCACCAGGACTGGTTCACCAGCCGTTCTTCGGGCACCATCTGCGACAAGCCCGTAAACCTACGGCTCCGTAACTTTCGACTGGGAGCTTCCTTCCCAGGCAGAGAAGGAAGGGTTCCTACCCGCCCATGGCAGAACTCGTCTACCGGCCCGTCGTCGGCTTCGCCCGCACCCTCTTCAAGGTGTGGGACCTCAAGATCGACTGCCAGGGGTCGGAGAACATCCCGCGCTCGGGCGGCGCCGTACTGGTCAGCAACCACATCAGCTATCTCGACTTCGTCTTCAACGGACTGGCGGCACTCCCCCAGAAGCGGCTCGTCCGCTTCATGGCGAAGGAGTCGGTCTTCCGGCACCGTGTCTCCGGTCCGCTGATGCGCGGCATGAAGCACATCCCGGTGGACCGCGGGCAGGGCGAGGCCGCGTACGAGCACGCGCTGCGGTCGCTGCGCTCGGGTGAGATCGTGGGCGTCTTCCCGGAGGCGACCATCTCGCAGTCGTTCACGCTGAAGAGCTTCAAGTCGGGTGCGGCGCGTCTGGCGCAGGAGGCGGGCGTGCCGCTGATCCCGATGGCGGTGTGGGGTACGCAGCGGCTGTGGACCAAGGGCCACCCGCGCAACTTCAAGCGCAGCCACACACCCATCACCATGCGGGTGGGTGAGGCGATCGAGGCCTCCAAGGACAAGTACGCGGGCGCGATCACCCGTCAGCTGCGTGAGCGGGTGCAGGAGTTGCTGGAGGCGGCGCAGCGGGCCTATCCCGTGCGGCCGAACGGGCCGGACGACACGTGGTGGATGCCGGCGCACCTCGGGGGCACGGCCCCCACCCCGGAACAGCTCCGCCAGTCCGGAACCCACTGACGTCCCGCCCGTCACGCCGACAGCCGCCGCCCGCCTCGTCCGGCGGCTGTCACTCCGCCCGCCACCGACGCCGTCGCGCTCCCGTCAGAGGACGGTGGGCAGTGTCCGCCAGAGGTGGGGACGGTCGGGGGCGGAGCGCAGCGCGTCCAGTACGGTCGGATGCGCCGCCGCGTACAGGACCGGGTGATCCCGCTCCCCCGACGCCGGGTCGGGTGTGAAGGCCAGTTCCTCACCCTCCAGGGAGAACCTCGCGTCCACCCCCGGCTTGTTGCCCCGCGGATCCTGCCGGTGCCAGCCGCCGCGGAACCGCACGGCGACCAGACCGTGGACCACACCGAGGTACTGGTAGCACAGTGCGGTCGGGATGTCCTCGGCGCGCAGCAGCGCGGCCAGCGCGTGCGCCTTGGCGTAGCAGATGCCGGTGCGCCGCTCCAGGACGTCGGAGGCGCGCCAGGTGACCCGGAGGTCGCCGGAGTCCTGCGAGTGCGCGATCGCGTCGCGCACGTAGTCGAACGCCACCCGCGCATACTCATACGAGTCTCCGGCTCCCCGCGCAAGCCGCGCGGCTGTCTCGCGGACCAGCGGGTGATGGTGGTCGATCGCCTCGTCGGCGGCCAAGTATGCGGAGAGGTCCGGGTTTTCCTGGATGAGCTGCATGGCGTCGGAGCATAGGTATGCGGTCGACCGGCAGTCAATGTATTTCCGGTCAACCGCATACCTATGCATGCACGGCTAGCGGGCCATTTCCTCCTTCAACGCCGCCACGAACGTGTCCACGTCGTCCTCGGTGGTGTCGAACGCGCACATCCACCGCACGTCGCCCGCCGCCTCGTCCCAGAAGTAGAAGCGGAAGCGCTTCTGCAGGCGCTCGCTCACCTCGTGCGGCAGCCGCGCGAAGACGGCGTTGGCCTGCACCGGGTAGAGGATCTCGACACCGTGGACGGCGCGCACGCCCTCCGCCAGGCGCTGGGCCATCTCGTTGGCGTGGCGGGCGTTGCGCAGCCACAGGTCCCGGGCCAGCAGGGCCTCCAGCTGCACCGACACGAAGCGCATCTTGGAGGCGAGCTGCATGGACAGCTTCCGCAGGTGCTTCAAGTGCCGGATGCCGTCCGGGTCCAGCACCACGACCGCCTCGCCGAACAGGGCGCCGTTCTTGGTGCCGCCCAGCGAGAGCAGGTCGACACCGGCCGCGTTGGTGAAGGTGCGCAGCGGCACGTCCAGCGTGGCGGCGGCATTGGCCAGCCGGGAGCCGTCGACGTGCACCTTCATGCCGTGCGCGTGGGCGTGCTCGCAGATGGCGCGGATCTCGTCCGGCGTGTAGACGGTGCCCAGTTCGGTGGCCTGGGCTATGGAGACGACCTGCGGCATGGCGCGGTGCTCGTCGTCCCAGCCGTACGCCTCCCGGTCGATCAGCTCGGGGGTGAGCTTGCCGTCCGGGGTGGGCACGGTGAGCAGCTTGATGCCCCCGACCCGCTCCGGGGCGCCGCCCTCGTCCACGTTGATGTGGGCGCTGTCGGCGCAGATCACCGCGCCCCAGCGGTCGGTGACCGCCTGGAGCGCCACCACGTTGGCTCCGGTGCCGTTGAACACCGGGAACGCCTCGGCCGTCGGTCCGAAGTGACTGCGGATCAGCTGCTGGAGGTTCTCGGTGTACGCGTCCTCGCCGTAGGCGACCTGGTGCCCGCCGTTGGCCACGGCCAGGGCGGCGAGCACCTCGGGGTGGGCCCCGGCGTAGTTGTCGCTGGCGAAACCGCGGACGTCCGGGTCGTGATGACGACGCGCGTCGGTCCTCGGTGGGTTCACGGCTTCTCGGTCAGCCACAGACGGTTTCCGTTCACTTCCGCGGCGGGCTTGTCCCAGACGCCGGCGACGGCCTCGGCGAGGTCCTTGACGTCCGTGAAGCCCGCGAACTTCGCGTTGGGGCGGTCGGCGCGCATCGCGTCGTGCACCAACGCCTTCACGACCAGGATCGCAGCCGCCGACGTCGGCCCCTGCTCACCCCCGGCCTTGCGGAAGTAGTCGGCCATGGCCAGCGTCCACGCCTCGGCGGCGGCCTTGCCGGCCGCGTACGCGGCGTTGCCCGCGGTGGGCCTGGTGGCGCCGGCGGCGCTGATCAGGACGTAGCGGCCGCGGTCGCTGCGCTGGAGCGCCTCGTGGAAGGCGAGGCTGGTGTGCTGCACGGTGCGCACCAGGAGCAGCTCCAGGAAGTCCCAGTCGTCGAGGCTGGTCTTGGTGAAGGTCTCGCTGCCGCGCCAGCCGCCGACGAGGTGGACCAGACCGTCGACGCGGCCGAACTCCTTCTCGGTGCGGGCGGCCCACTCGCGGGTGGAGTCCAGGTCCAGCAGGTCGACCGTGTCACCGGTGACGGTGGCGCCGCCGTGCGCGTAGCGCGCCGCGTCGACCGCTTCCGCCAGCCGCTGCGGATCGTTGTCCGAGCCGACGACCGTCGCTCCCGCCTCGGCCAGCCTGAGCAGTGCCGCACGTCCCGCGGGTCCTCCCGCGCCGGCCACCGCGATCACCGCACCGTCGAGCGCCCCGTTCCCCATGATTCTCGCCTCCTGAGCAGTGTTGTGAACGAGATCGCTCACGCGGCGACCCGCTCGGCGCTGTCCGCGGTGATGCCCCTGGTGGAGGCGATCACGTTCTTCAGCTTCTTGGACAGAGCCTCATAGAACATGCTCAGCGGAAACTCGTCCGGAAGCACGTCATCGACGAGCTTGCGCGGCGGCAGCGTCAGGTCGAGGGCGTCGGGACCCTTGGCCCACTTGGAGCCCGGGTGCGGGGAGAGGTAGGCGGAGACCAGCTCGTACCCGGCGAACCAGTGGACGAGCTTGGGACGGTCGATGCCGTCGCGGTACAGCGTCTCGATCTCGGCGCACAGCTGGTTGGTGACCTGCGGGGCGCGCTCCCAGTCGATGCTCAGCTTGTTGTCGGTCCAGCGGACGACATCGTGCTTGTGCAGGTAGGCGAAGAGCAGCTGGCCGCCGAGGCCGTCGTAGTTGCGCGTCCGCTCGCCGGTGACGGGGAAGCGGAACATGCGGTCGAAGAGCACCGCCACCTGGACGTCACGGGCCTGCGGGACGCCGTCGCCGGCGAGCTTCACGGCCTCCTTGAAGGCGGTGAGGTCGCAGCGCAGCTCCTCCAGGCCGTACATCCAGAACGGCTGGCGCTGCTTGATCATGAAGGGGTCGAACGGCAGGTCGCCGTGGCTGTGGGTGCGGTCGTGGACCATGTCCCAGAGCACGAACGCCTCTTCGCAGCGCTTCTGGTCGTGCACCATGGCGGCGACGTCCTCGGGCAGCTCCAGGCCCAGGATGTCGACGGCGGCCTCGGTGACGCGGCGGAAGCGGGCGGCCTCGCGGTCGCAGAAGATGCCGCCCCAGGTGAAGCGCTCGGGGGCCTCGCGCACGGCGATGGTCTCGGGGAAGAGCACCGCGGAGTTGGTGTCGTAGCCCGAGGTGAAGTCCTCGAAGGTGATGCCGCAGAACAGCGGGTTGTCGTAGCGGGTGCGCTCCAGCTCGGCCAGCCAGTCGGGCCAGACCATGCGCAGCACGACCGCCTCGAGATTGCGGTCGGGGTTGCCGTTCTGCGTGTACATCGGGAAGACGACCAGGTGCTGGAGGCCGTCCTCGCGGTTCGCGGCGGGCTGGAAGGCCAGCAGCGAGTCGAGGAAGTCGGGCACCTCGAAGCCGCCGTCGGCCCAGCGGGCCAGGTCCTTGGCCAGCGCCTCATGGTAGGCACGGCCGTGCGGGAGCAGCGGGGAGAGCTCCTCGACGGCACCGATCACGGTGCGCACCGCGTTCGCGGCGTCGGCGCGGGCCGGGGACCCGTCGGCGTCGAAGTCGATCGACCCGTCCTTGGACTGCCAGGGCCGGATCCGCTCCACGGCATCCTTGAGCACGGGCCACGCCGGGTGCTCGACCACCCTGGTCGCCGAAGGAACCTGCCCCTCCGCACCCACCTGCACAAGAATCTCCGTCATGTCCCATCCTCCACAAGAAAACCTCTCGTAAGGAGACCGTATACATAGCGGCTTTCTCCCAGCAAGGGGGACCTCCGGAAATTATCCTGCCGCACCCCGGTCTTCACCGCATTTTTTCCTGCCGAACACCCGAGTGGGCGGTGCTGTGTGCCACCGGTGTTCAGCCTCTGGACGCGGCGGGCACAGGCGATACGGTCCAGGAGGGCCGTAGGGACGCGGTCCCCCGCCGCCGTCGACGGAAGCGAGTCGAGTCTTGAACTTCCTCACCATCGGTCACCGCGGAGTCATGGGTGTCGAGCCCGAGAACACCCTCCGGTCCTTCGTCGCCGCCCAGGAGGCGGGCCTCGACGTCATCGAACTCGATCTGCACCTGAGCAAGGACGGCGCGCTCGTCGTCATGCACGACACGGACGTGGACCGCACCACCGACGGCACGGGCGCCGTCGCCGGCAAGACGGTCGCCGAACTGCGCGCCCTGGACGCGGGGCGCGGCGAGCGCGTCCCCCTCTTCGAGGAGGTCCTGGACGCCGTCCGGGCCCCGCTCCAGGCCGAGATCAAGGACGTGCGGGCCGCCAGGGCGCTGGCCGCCGTGATGAACGAGCGGGGGCTGGCCGGCCGGGTGGAGGTCTCGTCGTTCCACGACGAGGCGATCACCGAGGTCGCCCGGCTGGTGCCCGGGGTGCGCACGGCGCTCATCGCGAGCCGGTACGACACCGGCGTCGTGGACCGCGCGGTCGCGGCCGGCGCCTCGTCCGTCTGTCTCAACATCCGCCGGCTCACCCTGGAGATCGCCGAACGGGCGCGGAAGGCGGACCTCGCGGTGATCGGCTGGGTGGTCAACACCCAGGACCACCTCAGACTGGTCCGGGCCCTGCGGCTCGACGGAGCGACCACCGACTACCCGGAGATCAAGCGCACCGGCCGCTTCACCGCGTGAGCGGCCGGGCGCCGTACGGCTCTCAGGCCAGTTCCTTCACCAGCAGCTCGAACTGCAGGTCGTCGCGCTGCGGGATGCCGAAGCGCTCGTCACCGTACGGGAAGGGAGTCATCCTTCCCGTACGGCGGTAGCCGCGCCGCTCGTACCAGGCGATCAGGTCCTCGCGCACGGAGATCACCGTCATGTGCATCTCGTCCACGCCCCAGGTCCCGCGCGCCCGGCGCTCCGCCTCGGCGATGATCGTCCTGCCGAGTCCGGCGCCCTGGAGAGCGGGGCTGACCGCGAACATGCCGAAGTAGGCGTACGCGCCGCGGTGTTCGAGCTGGCAGCAGGCGACGATGCGGCCCTCGCGCTCCACCGTCAGCAGCCGGCTGTCCGGCGACCTGACGACCTCCAGCACACCCTCGGGGTCGGTCCGCTGCCCCTGGAGGATGTCCGCCTCGGTGGTCCACCCGGCCCGGCTGGGCTCTCCCCGGTACGCCGACTCGACCAGTGCGACGAGCGCGTCCACATCGGCTTCGGTGGCGTCGCGGAAGGTCAGGACGGAATCGGTGGCGGATGACATGGCCGGGTCCCCTGGTTCGTGTGCGCCGCTTCCGGCGTGGTTCGGACGGGGACGAGACTAACCCGGGCACTACGCTCGGCCGCATGGTGCACGTACTGAGCAGCCGTACCCTGCTCCGCCCCACCGACCCCGACCGCTCCCGCGCCTTCTACGGCGGACAGCTGGGCCTCGCCGTCCACCGCGAGTTCGGCACCGGCCCGGACCGGGGCACCGTCTACTTCCTCGGCGGGGGCTTCCTGGAGCTCTCCGGACGCTCCGACACCTCCACCCCCGCCTCCCCGGACGTCCGGCTGTGGCTGCAGGTCGAGGACCTCACGGCGGCGCACGGGGAACTGGTGGCCAAGGGCGTCGGGATCGTCCGGCCTCCGGTGCGGGAGCCGTGGGGTCTGGTGGAGATGTGGATCGAGGATCCGGACGGGATCCCGATCGTCCTGGTCGAGATTCCGTCCGATCATCCGCTGCGTTACCGGCCGGGCATCTGAGGACGGCCTGGCCGCGCACCGGGAGCGCGGGGGCGGAAGGAGCGCCGGGGGCTGTCCGGGCACGCGGGCCGCGGGCGGGCCCGCGTCGGATGTCCGCCGGTCCGGGCAGCCGCCGGTCCGGGCAGCCGCCGTCGTTCCGCACGGCGCGACGGGCGGAAAACGGACTCGGGCGGTCCGCCGAGTCCTCAGGCGCGCAGCGCGCCCAGCCGCCCTTCCAACTGCCCGAGCAGTGCTCCGAGCAGGGCGGCGAGCTCACCGAGCTGCGGACCGTCCAGGCCGGACAGTACGGCCGTCTCGTAGGAGAGCTGCGCGGGCAGGATGCCGTCGACCGTGTCACGTCCGGCGTCGGTGAGCCGGACGAAGGCGACCCGGCGGTCACGGGTGTCGCCGCGGCGCTCCACCAGCCCGCGTTCGCTGAGCTGCTTGAGGCGTTTGGTGACCGCGGCGCCCGAGGAGAAGGTCTCGCGGGCCAGCTCGCTCGGGGTCAGCTCGTGTCCGGTGCGGCGCAGCGCGCCGAGCAGGTCGAACTCCGCGCGGGACAGCCCGGCCCGGCGCAGCGGGGCGTCCTCCGCCTGCTGGAGCAGGGCTGCGCAGCGGTTGATGCGGCCGATGACTTCCATGGGGCCGGTGTCCAGGTCGGGGTGGACGGCCCGCCACTGCCGGACGACCGCGGCGACGGTGTCGCCCCGCCGGCCCGGCAGGTCGGCGCCGGTGTCCCGGGATCCCTCGTCACCGGTCGCCGATGGTCCTTCGGTCGCCGTCATGGCCGTACGTCCTCCGTGTGCGTGCTGGTGCCGGGGAGCAGCCCCTGGCGTCGTACCGTCGCCGCGAGCGTACGGTGTCCCGACTGCTCGGCGAGCACGACCCGCTCCTGGGGCACCGCGCGCTGCCACCACTCGCCGGCCGCGGCGTCGGCGGCGGCCCGCAGGTCTGCCAGGGCGGCGGCGAGGTGGCGGCGGGCGGCGTCCAGGGCCGCGGGTGCGACCTGCGTCCCGGCCGGCAGACGGGCGGCGTCCTCACGGGCACGGTCGACGGTGGTGAGCGCCTCCTCGACCCGGTCGCCCGCCCTGCGGTTGGTCACCAGCACGGCCGCGGCGAAGCCGACCAGGGCGCCGACGAGGGTGTCCACGACGCGGTCGCCGACCAGCTCGCCGGTCGGCTGGTGACCGGGGAACTCGGTGACGAGCAGGGCGAGGGGGGTCACACAGACACTGCCGAGCCAGTAGTTGCGGCTGATGAACGCCTCCGCGCCGAAATTGAGGACGAGGCAGCACAGGACGAGGGCGAGCGGGCCGAGGTGGGCGACCGGGGCGACGGCGGCGAAGACCAGGACGCCGACGAGGTTGCCGACGACGCGCTGGACGGTCCGGCTCCAGGTGAGGGTGAGGTTGGCCTGGTAGAGCGAGGCGGCGGTGACCAGGGCCCAGTAGGGCCGGCCGACGCCCACGGCCAGAGAGGCGTAGCCGGCGAGCGCGCAGCCGAGCGCGGTGCGGACGGCGATCGGAGTGAGCGGTCCGAGCATGCTCCACAGGGAGCGGGGCGCGACGGCGCGTTCCGCGGCCACGCCCCGAAGTTCGTCGTCGGCCGCGCAGGGGTCGTCGGGGACCGGAACCGGGCCGGTGCCGCGCAGGGCGCGGGCCCAGTCACGCAGACGCCCGGGGTCGACGTCGGCCGGCGCGGCGAGGGCGACCTCGGCGCTTACCACGAGTCGTTCGAGCCCCCTGCGGGTGACCGAGGGGCGGTTCCCCGCGGCCTGCAGCGACTGCCACGCGGCCCGGACGGCGGCGTAGGCGTCGGCGCGGGCGCGCGGGTGGTCCTCCCCGGCGTCCGCCGTCTCGGCGTACGCCGCGGCGGACCTCAGGGCCTGGGCGGTGGCCCGGCGCTCCGGACCGTGCGGCCGGGCCAGCACGGGCGCCATGCCGACCAGCCACGCCCACACGCCCGCCGCGGCGGCGAGCGCGAGGTGGCCGGGGACCTGGCCGAGGGTCCCCGGCATGAACAGCGCGGCGGAGCTGACGAAGACGAGGATCACGTGGGCGGGCGGGCCGACGCGGGTGGCGTCGCACAGCGCTTTCTGCGCGGCGGCCAGTACGGCGCCGACGGTGACCAGGACGACGGCGTCCTCGGTGAGCGAGGCGGCGACCAGCGCCACGGCGAGGCCGCCGAGCATGCCGAGCACCACCCACCCCAGCGCCCTGGCCCGGGCGGCGTACGGGCGGTTGTGGGCGTACAGGGCGCACAGCGACCCGGCCATGGTGTACATCGCCAGGTCGAGCCGGCCGAGCCCCGCCAGCAGCAGGGTGGGCGGGGCGACCGCGACGACCACGCTGAGCGCGGGCTTGAACCAGATCTCGGAGGGCCGCCCGAGACGCAGTGCGCCGGCGAGCGGGAGACGCCGGACGCGGTGGGTGGGGAGGGAACTGCTCACGAGGAGCAAGATTAGCAGATAATTTATTCGTAAAATACGTCGCTGACCTGCTGTGCTCCCCCGAACGCTCCCCGTGCACCCCAGTGCGCCCGCGTGCCCGTCGCCGGGGGCGGGCATCCCCTGACCGACCGCCGTACGGGTCGAGGGGGAGGTTCGCGTGCACGGACCGGCGTCGTCCGGCTGGCTGCTGGTCGCGCTCTGCGCGGCGACCGGTGCCTACTGTCTGCTGCGGATGCGCAGCCGCGTGGAGGAACAGCGCCGGGCCGCGGGCGGCGAGGCCCTGATGGGGTTCGGCATGGCCGTCATGGCCGTGCCCACCACGGTGCTCGCCCCGCCGTCCTGGTCCTGGCCGGCCCTCGCGGTGGTGTTCGCCGCGGCGGGGCTGCACGCGCTGTGGACCTCCCGCGCGGGCGCCCGCCACCTGCACCACCTGGTGGGAGCCGGGGCGATGGTGTACATGGCGGTGGCCATGACCGCCGCCCCCGGCGGCGGGCACGGCGGCTCGGGTGTCCCCCTGGTGACCGGGACCCTGCTGCTCTACTTCGCCGGGTACGTGCTGGCGACGGGGGCCCGCCTGGTGCCCGTGCCCGCGCCGGGGGCCGCGGCGGGCGCCGGCTGGGGCGACCGGCCGGACGTGGCGCGGGCCTGCCGGCTGTCCATGGCGATCGGGATGGTGGCGATGCTGCTGATGATGTGAGGCACCGCTGGATCCGGGACCGTTGTCTGCGTCACTTCGGCCGTTGGGCCGTACCCCCGGGCGGCCCGCGCTCATAGGCTGCGGACATGATCCTCCCCGCGGTCCTGCTGATGCTCGGCGTCCTGACCGCTGTCACGGGTCCCCGGCTGCTGTCCCGGGCCGACTGGCCGGACCGCGAACCGGTCGTGGCGCTGTGGGCGTGGCAGTGCGTGATCGCGGCCGTACTGCTGTGCTGTGCCCTGTCGATGACGTTCAGCGCGGCGGCCGCATGGCAGGCGGTGGGCGGCCGCGTGTTCGCCACCGCGCCGCGTGCGGTCGTGGAGGCGTACTCCCCCGGCACGGCGGGGATGTGGGCGGCGACCACCGCGGTGGCACTGGCGTGCGGCGGGCTGTGGAGCGCCGCGATGCTGGTCAGGGAGGTCGTGCGGGCACGCGCGAGGCGTCGGTCCCGGCGGGACCGACTGCGTCTGCGGGCCCCGGTACTGCCCGGCGAGGAGCCGGGCTCCGACCGTCTGGTCGTCCTCGAGGGGGAGCGGCCCGACGCGTGGTGGCTGCCCGGCAGCCCGCCCCGGCTGGTCGTCACCACGGCCGCGCTGCGCCGTCTGAAGGGCAGACAGCTGGACGCCGTCCTGGCCCACGAGAAGGGGCACGCCCGGGCCCGGCACGACTGGCTGCTGAACTGTTCCTCGGCGCTGGCGGCCGGGTTCCCCCAGGTCCCGGTGTTCGCGGCGTTCCGCGACGAGATGCACCGGCTGGTCGAACTCGCCGCCGACGACACGGCCTCCCGGCGCGTCGGCCGGCTGGCCACGGCCCTCGCCCTCGTCGAACTGAACGAGCACCGCGGGGTGTTCGGGCCCTGCCCGGACCCGCGGTCCCAGGTGCCGGCCCGGGTGCACCGGCTGCTCACTCCCGCCGAGCGGCTGAGCGCGGGGCGGCGGCTGCGGCTGACCGCGGTGGCGTCACTGGTGCCGGTGGTCCCCGTCCTGGTGGCGTTCGTGCCGGGATTGCGGGCACTGGGATAGTCCGCGGACCGAGCAGGGTCCTGCGGCGGTGACAGGACTGGCCCCGGATGCCGCCGGTCCGCAAGGATCGCCCCATGCACACCCCCCACACCGATTCCCCGCCCAGACCCCCTCGGCACCGTCCCGCGGGCCTGCCCGCGGGAGCGCTGGCGCTGTCTGCGGCGCTGCTCCTGGCGCTGGTCGCCGTCGAGTGGAGACCGCTGCTGGGCCTGGACGGCGACATCGCCCGCACCACCCACCGCTGGGCGGTGGCGGAACCCGGGCTGACCGGGGCCGCCCGCATCCTGACGGACTGGGTCTGGGACCCGTGGACGATGCGTGTGCTGTGCGCGGTGGCGGCGGGCCTGCTGGTGTGGCGGTACGCGGACCGGTGGACCGCCGGGTGGCTGGTGCTGACGGTGGCCGCCGCGACGGCCGTGCAGCAGGGACTGAAGGCCGCACTGGACCGGGCCCGCCCCGTCTGGCCCGACCCGGTCGACTCCGCGCACTACGCGGCCTTCCCGTCGGGCCACGCCATGACGGCGACGGTCGTCTGCGGGCTCCTGCTGTGGCTCGTGCACCGTCACGGCGCGGGCCGCGCCCTGTGGTGTACGGCGGTGACCGTCGCGGTCGTCTCGGTGACCGGTGTCGGCCTCACCCGCGTCTGGCTCGGCGTCCACTGGCCGACGGACGTGCTGGGCGGCTGGCTGCTGGGCGCCCTGGTGGTGACCGTGGCGGTGGTCGTCCACCGGCAGCGCCACCCGCGCACCGCCGGATGACCGCGGGCGCCCCGCCACCTCGGAGGACGGCGCCGCTCCCCGCGAGCGCCGGGCCCGAACTCACCGGGCGCCCGCCGGCGCACGCACACCCGGGCCGGCACCGGCCATCTTGGGCGATCCCCCGCGTCGCCCAAGATGACCGGCAGCCCGGAACGGGCCCCAAGGCCCGTCCGACGCGCTGAGTATAGTTGGCTGGCAACCAGTCAACGCAGGAGTCCAGCATGTCCCCGCGCAGCGCCCTGGTCAACGAAGAGTTGCGGAGACGTTCGAAAGAGCGGCTGCTGCACGCCGCCGTCGAACTGGTCGGCGAGCACGGGTACGAGGCGACGACCCTCGGCGACATCGCCGACCGGGCGGGTTCCGCGCGGGGCCTGGTGTCGTACTACTTCCCGGGAAAACGCCAGCTCGTCCAGTCTGCCGTGCACCGTCTGATGCACCGCACCCTGGAGGAGGCCCTGGAGCGCGAGCCGCGCACCGAGGACGGCGGGGAGCGGATGGCGCGGGCCATCGACGCGATTCTCGGCCTGGCACGGGAACGGCCGGTGCTGATGCGCCAGCACATGGCGGGTCTGCTCCAGGCCGAGGGTTTCCTGCCCTGCCCGGAACAGCGCCGCCTGGCCGAATTGTTGAGCGACACCGTCGCCCGGCACGGCTCCGAGGACATCGGGACCGACTACCCGATGATGCGCGCCCTGCTGATGGGCGCCGTGTACGCGGCCGTGATGCCGGGCGCGCCGATGCCCGTGCCCGTACTGCGCGCGGAGCTGTTCAAGCGTTACGGGCTCGACTGGGAGTCGGGTGTCCCGCCGGACACCGGAGCGTCCGGCGGGACGTGCGGGAAGGACCGGACGGACACGGCCCGGTTCTTCGCGACGGAGCCGGAGGCTCAGTCGAAGTAGTCCGGCTGCGTCTGCACGTTGAGCTCACTCATGCGGACCGAGCGGGCCGGGTCCGTGCGCCGGTCGTCGATCTTCAGGACGTCGAAGCCCTTGGCGATGTCGTTCGAGTAGATGTAGCCGTTGTAGTAGTACGCCGACCAGGAGCCGCCGGTGGTGATGCGGTCGGTGGTCAGCGGCCCTCGCTCGAAGTACGCGATCTCCCTGGGCTCGGAGGAGTTGGTGAAGTCCCAGACGGAGACACCGCCCTGGTACCAGGCCTGGACCATCAGGTCCCGGCCCCGGACCGGGATCAGGGAGCCGTTGTGGGCCACGCAGTTCTCGGTGTCCGCCTGGTGGCGCGGGATCTTGAAGTAGCTGCGGAAGACCAGCTTGCTCCGGTCGCCCTTGCCGACGATGTCGTAGATGCCGTTCGCGCCGCGGTTCGGGCCGATCTCCGCGTTGCAGGTGGCACCGCCGCCACCGCCCAGCTCGTCGGTGAAGACGACCTTGTTCGCCTTCTGGTTGAAGGTCGCCGAGTGCCAGAACGCGAAGTTGACGTTGTCCTGCACCCGGTCGACCACCCGGGGACGCTCCGGGTCCTTGATGGAGAACAGGATGCCGTCGCCCATGCAGGCACCGGCGGCCAGGTCCTTCGAGGGCAGGACGGTGATGTCGTGGCAGCCGGTGGTCTTGGAGACACCCGGGTTGGTGGGCGCCCCCGGGTTGCCGCCGCCGTCGGGACCCTCACCCGGGAACAGCACCGGGAATCCCACGACGGCCGCCTTGTGCGGGGCCTTGCGCGGCACCTTGATCACGGAGATGCCGTCGTGCGGCGGCCGGCAGTCGGGGTACGCCGCGTTCGGCGAGTACGAGGAGACGTAGACGTAGACGTTCTTGCGCTCGGGCACCAGGGTGTGGGTGTGCGAGCCGCAGGCGGTCTCGACGGCGGCGACGTAGCGCGGATTGCGCTTGTCACTGATGTCGAAGACCTTCATCCCCTCCCACGAGGACTTCTCGGTCGCCGGCTGCGTGGTGCTGTTGCAACTGCTGTCGCTGCGCGAGGAGTCGGTGGACAGGAAGAGCAGGTCACCGGAGACGGAGATGTCGTTCTGCGATCCGGGGCACAGGACCTGGGCCACCGTCCTGGGCGCCTTGGGGTTGCTGATGTCGAAGATGCGGAAGCCGTCGTAGTTGCCGGCGAACGCGTACCGGCCCTGGAAGGCCAGGTCCGAATTGGTGCCGGACAACGCGTCCTTGGGGACGTTGGCCACGTGCCGGATGTTGTCGGAGTGGACGACCTCGTCCTGGCCCGGTATCTCGCCGTTCTCGATGGCCCTGCGGGCCTCGGCCTGGTCGCTGCGCGAGACCTCCTTCTGGGCGGCGGGCGAGTCCCCGGGGTCGGGAATCGCGGCGGCCGGCGATGCGGTGAGCAGGGCGGCCAGCAGACCACCGGCTGCCGCGGCAACTCCGAGGCGTCTGCGCCGGGTTCGGGAACCTCTCAACAGGATCACTGTTTTCCTCCCTGGTTCCGTTCACGTCGGAACGGATTTCGCTCCGGCAGTATCGTCTTGGACATGCTCATACCAACAGGGGGCAACGCCATCGCAACAGAGTTTTCTGATCAATGGTGCGCGGGAATCGTGCTAGGACGGTCGTCGACGCTCACGAGGCGTCCCGCCCCGCTCCTCTCCGGGGGCACCGCCAGCCACAGGAGGTCCTTGTGCACTACCGCCGTGTGCCACGCCTGTCCGTCCTCACCGCCGGGCTGACCGCCCTGGCCGTACTCGGGCTCGTGAGCTGCGACTTCGGCGACGAGGAGACCAAGTCGTCCGCGGCGGGCGGGCCTTCGGTCATCGCGCCCGGCAAGCCCGGGGAGGAGAACCGGACCCTGTCGGCCGAGGAGGCCTCGCGGCAGCGCGCGGAGGACGACTCCCCCAACTCCGCCGACGTGGCCTACGCGCGGATGATGATCGAGCATCACGCGCAGGCCCTCGAGATGACGGACCTCGCGGCGGACCGCGCCGAGTCGCCGCGGATCG
The DNA here is from genome assembly GCF_055592385.1 of Streptomyces sp. NPDC041124. Taxonomy (NCBI): domain Bacteria; kingdom Bacillati; phylum Actinomycetota; class Actinomycetes; order Kitasatosporales; family Streptomycetaceae; genus Streptomyces; species Streptomyces sp. NPDC041124. The sequence continues at coordinate 253,856 of NZ_JBVIYR010000006.1, read as the reverse complement.
TCACGTTGTCCGAGCGCATCTCCGCCGCCCAGCAGCCGGAGATCAAGGCGATGAAGGGCTGGCTGAAGAGCCACGACGAACCCGAGCGGGACGACGGGCACGGGCACGACCACGCGACGATGCCCGGCATGGCCACGCAGGCCCAGCTCGAGCAGCTGCGCGCGGCCGACGGCGCGGCGTTCGACCAGCTCTTCCTCACCCTGATGATCACCCACCACCAGGGGGCGATCACCATGTCCACCGAGGTGAAGGGGCAGGGCAACAACATCTGGATCGAGGAGATGGCGGACGACGTGGTCGCCCAGCAGACGAGTGAGATCGGCCGCATGCGCGACCTGTTGTGACGGCCGCCGGCGGGTGACCGCCGGCCCCGAGGGGCGAGCCCGCCGCTGAGCGGCGCCGCTCAGCGGCGGGCTCGCCGCGGGGGCAGCAGACCGGCGTCGCGTGTCCGGCCGATGAGCCGGAGCGCGCCGCGCCGGCTGCACCCGGTCTCGTCCATCACGGCGAGGACCGGATCCACGCCGCGTTCCCGCGCCTCCCGGTACACCCGTGCCACGCAGCCCCACGCCTCGGGACCTCGCGGCCGTCCGGAGCCGTCGTGGCGATGCGCCCCCGTACCGGCCTCGCCTCCGGGATCCGGCCCGGCGCCCTCCCCGCAGGCGTGCGCCAGCGGGCCCTCGATCCAGTCGGCGAACACCGCGAGGTCCTCCAGGGTGAGCGCCGGGCGGGCCTGCACGTCCTCCACACAGACCCATCCGTCGCAGACCGTCGCGAGCGCGTCGATCCTGGCCCCGTCGCCGAAGGCGAGCCGCACATGGAGCCACCGCGTCGCCCGTTCCCCCTCGCGCACCTCCCACGCGGGCCACACGGACACCGCACCCTCCGCGGGAGAGCGATCGGAAAGATGAAGAGAAGCTGCCTCGAGCACACACGCAACGTAACGGGGTGATCAGTTCCCTCCGCGGGAACACGCACCCCGAGCGGCCGACGGCACCCTGTCAGCGGAGCGCGACCGGTGCCATGCTGGAAGACATCAGCGATCTCCGGTCGATCCCGCGGGGTGAGGAGTTCCGCCGTGCTGCGTGTCGCCGTGATCGGTTCGGGGCCGAGCGGGTGCTACACCGCCCAGAGCCTCGTCCAGCAGGACCCTTCGGTACGCGTCGACGTCCTCGACCGGCTGCCGTGTCCGTACGGCCTGGTCCGCTACGGCGTGGCACCGGACCACGAGAAGATCAAGTCCCTGCAGGGCACCCTCCGCGCGGTGCTGGAGCACGAACGCGTGCGGTTCCTCGGCGGGGTCCAGGTCGGTCCGGAGGGGGTGCCGGCCGGGCGGCTGCGGGAGCTCTACCACGCGGTGGTGTACTGCGTGGGCGCCGCGACCGACCGGCGGCTGGGCATCCCCGGCGAGGATCTGCCGGGGAGCTGGTCGGCGACCGAGTTCGTGTCCTGGTACAGCGCGCACCCGGACGCGGTGTACGGCGGGTTCCTGGACGGAGTGCGGTCGGCGGTGGTCATCGGCGTGGGGAACGTCGCCGTGGACGTCACGCGCATGCTGGCCCGGGGCGCGGCGGAACTCAGCGCCACCGACATGCCCCACGCGGCCCTGGCCGCACTCACGGCGAGCCGGGTGACCCGCGTGCACATGGTGGGCCGGCGTGGACCGTCGCAGGCCCGCTTCACCACCAAGGAACTGCGCGAACTGGGGACGCTGCCGGACACCGCCGTCGTGGTGGACCCGGCCGAGTCCGCGCTGGACCCGGCGTACACGGACCCCTCGGCGCTGCCCGGTCCGCAGCGCCGCAACGTCGAGGTGCTGCGCGGCTGGGCGACCGGGACGGCCGGGCAGACCGGCGTGCGGCGGCTGATCCGCCTGCGCTTCTTCCTCCGCCCGGCCGAACTGGTGGCCCGGGAGGGCAGGGTGGGGGCGGTGCGCTTCGAGCGGACGGTGCCGGACGGCCACGGGGGCGTCACGGGCACCGGGCGGTTCGAGGAGATCGAGGCGCAGTTGGTGCTGCGGTCGGTGGGGTACCGCGGGGTGCCGCTGGAAGGGCTGCCGTTCGACGCGAACCGGGGGACGGTGCCGCATCTCGCCGGGCGGGTCCTGCGCGGGGGCACCGTCGCTCCGGGCGAGTACGTGGCGGGCTGGATCAAGCGGGGACCGACCGGCGTCATCGGCACCAACCGGTCCTGCGCGAAGGAGACGGTGACGTCCCTGCTGGCGGACGCCGCCCTGCTCACGGACCGCGACCTGCCCGGCGATCCCCTCACGGCGCTGCGGGCCGAGGGCGTCGAGCCGGTCGGGTGGCAGGGATGGCGGGCGATCGAACGGGCCGAGGCCCGGCTGGGCGCCTCCCTCGGCCGCGGCGTCGTCAAACTCCCCGACTGGGAGACCCTGCGGTCGGCCGCCCGAGCGGCCGGTACCCGACCCCCCGGACCGTGAGCCGGCCTGCACCGGCCTCCCGGGGCGCGACCGGCTTCTCGTCCGTCCCCCCGGACGGGCGGAACCCTCTTCGGCTCGCCCGGCTCCGGTCCCCGGAGGTGCCCGCACCGGGGTCGCACGAGGAGCGGTGCGACGGCCGGTGACGGCGGCTTCAGGGCACCGGCGTCCGGAGGAGGCATCCGTCCGAACCGTCTCGGACGACGCGCCCCTGCGCCCCCGGGGACCGTCGCGGGGCACCCGGCGCGCTTCCCCGCGGGCGGGCCCAAGCAGCCCACGGGACGACGCGGCGGACCTCCCCGGCCGTCCGGGCCCGTCACACCTCGCTGTGGCGGCCGGCCTGGCGGGTCGCCGCGGTGAGCAGGGAGTCGAGCATGCCCGGGAAGAGGTCGTCCAGGTCGTCGCGGCGCAGGCCGTTCATCTTGGCGGTGCCCTCGTAGTTCTGCCTGATCACGCCGCTCTCGCGCAGCACCCGGAAGTGGTGGGTGGTCGTCGACTTGCTGACCGGCAGGTCGAAGTGCGAGCAGGACAGCGCCACGCCCTCGGCGGCGAGCTCGCGGACGATCCGCAGCCGGACGGGGTCGGACAGGGCGTGCAGCACGCCCTCCAGCCGGATCTCCCCGCGCGTGGGGTGCGGCAGGTCGCGGCTGCTGGGGACGGGGACTGCGGTCGTCACGGCGGCTCCACCTTCGTTCCGGGAGGAAACCCCATTGTACGAGAACCCTCGTAGTTTGACATCCGCCGTACTACGATGCCTATCGTACGACCCGCACCTCGCCCGGTCCACACCGAATGGAGCCCACCGTGAGCACGCTGTTCGAGCCGTACACCCTGCGCGACGTGACCATCCCCAACCGGGTGTGGATGGCCCCGATGTGCCAGTACTCGGCAGCACCGGACGGCCCCGGAGCGGGCGTCCCCGACGACTGGCACTTCGCCCACTACGCGGCCCGCGCGGCCGGCGGCACGGGCCTGATCGTCGTCGAGGCCACGGCCGTGTCGCCACAGGGCCGCATCTCGCCGTACGACCTCGGCATCTGGAACGACGCACAGGTCGAGGCCTTCCGCCGGATCACCGGGTTCCTCGCCTCCCGGGGCACCGTCCCCGCCATCCAGCTCGCGCACTCCGGCCGCAAGGCGTCGACCGACCGGCCCTGGAAGGGTGGCGGGCCGGTCGGACCGAAGGCTCACGGCTGGCAGCCGGTGGCACCGAGCCCGCTCCCCTTCGACCGGGAGCACCCGGTGCCCGACGAACTCACGACCGAACAGATCCGGGAGACCGTCGGCCTGTTCCGCGACGCCGCCCGCCGGGCGCTCGCCGCCGGTTTCGAGATCGTCGAGATCCACGGCGCCCACGGCTACCTGATCAACGAATTCCTCTCCCCGCACTCCAACCACCGCACGGACGCCTACGGCGGCTCGTACGAGAACCGGACACGCTTCGCCCTCGAGGTGGTCGACGCCGTGCGTGAGGTCTGGCCGGACGACAAGCCGCTGTTCTTCCGCGTTTCGGCCACGGAGTGGCTGGAGGAGTCCGGCTGGACGGCGGACGACACCGTCCGCTTCGCCGCCGACCTGCACGCCCACGGCATCGACCTGCTCGACGTCTCCACCGGCGGCAACGCCTCCGGCGCGCGCATTCCGACCGGGCCCGGCTACCAGGTCCCCTTCGCCGCACGGGTGCGGAGCGAGACGCCGATGCCGGTCGCCGCCGTGGGCCTGATCACCGACGCCGGACAGGCGGAGAAGATCCTCGCGGCCGGCGAGGCGGACGCGGTGCTCCTCGGCCGGGAGCTGTTGCGCAACCCCTCGTGGGCCCGCCACGCCGCCCGTGAGCTGGGGGGCACGGTCCACGTGCCGGACCAGTACCACCTCTCCGTCTGACCGACCGGATCCCGCCGGCCGGGTGGGAGCCGGGTGGCCCGGAGCGCCTGTCGCGCTCCGGGCCATCCGCATGCGCGCGCCTGTCCGAATGTGATGCACGCCCACCGTTGACTAGAAAGCGCTTACCGTCTACCTTCCGTTCATCGACATGACCGGAGGGTTCGAACGGTCCTTTCGATGGACATACCTGTGAATGCAGTTCCTGTGGACGACCCGCACCCCCACACCACAACAGAAGGAACGACATGACTTCCGCGACACGACCGCGCGCCCGCGGGCGCGCACTGACGGGCGCACTCGCCACCCTGGGCCTTTCGCTTGGCATGGTCATGACCACCGGGGCTTCGTCGGCGAACGCCGCCACCTGGCCCACCCCCAACGGCAGCCAGGGCGTCTCCTCCACCATCGCCGTGTCCGGCACCAAGGACTACGCGATGAAGCGCCTCTACGGCACCGGCGACCTGGGCTCGGGCAGTCAGGACGAGGACCAGGGCCCGATCCTCGAACTGGCGGACGGCGCGGTCCTGAAGAACGTCATCCTGGGCGCCCCCGCCGCCGACGGCATCCACTGCAAGGGCTCCTGCACGCTGCAGAACGTCTGGTGGGAGGACGTCGGCGAGGACGCGGCCACGTTCAAGGGCAAGTCGTCCGGGTCGGTCTACACCGTCAGCGGCGGCGGCGCCAAGGAGGCCGGCGACAAGGTCTTCCAGTTCAACGGCGCGGGAACGCTGAACGTGTCGAACTTCGCGGTCAAGAACTTCGGCACCTTCGTCCGCTCCTGCGGGAACTGCTCCACGCAGTACAAGCGGACCATCAACCTCAACACCATCGAGGTGAACTGGAAGGGCGGCAGGATCGCCGGCATCAATACCAACTACGGCGACAGCGCGACCCTGAGGAACATCACGATCATCGGGGACAGCAGCAAGAAGATCGTTCCCTGCCAGAAGTACATCGGCAACAACACCGGCAAGGAGCCGAGCAGCAACGGCTCGGGCCCCGACGGCACGTACTGCAAGTACGCGTCCTCCGACATCACCTACCGATAGCCCCTCCCCCCACGGGCGCCGGCCGTACGGGGTGCAGCGCGCTGCACCCCGTACGGCCGGCCGCTCCCCCGCGCGTTCACCCCCGTCCACGCGGGACCGGACCTCCCCCGCCACCTCGCGCCGGTAGCCGGCGTACGCGGCCCGCGGCGCCTCGCCCGGCCAGTCGTCGGGCGGCAGGGCGGGCGGCAGAACGGGGTCGGCAACCGGACGGCACACGGCGCGACCTGCGACGCAGCACGATCCGGAGGTGACTGTCAGTGGTGGGGTGCAGACTGGCCGGTGTCCGTTGTCGAGACGTCGAGGGCGACGTCGCGGAGGTGATCGGCATGACCGAGGTACTGCTCGCCGTGGGTACCCGCAAGGGCCTGTTCATCGGGCGCCGACGGGGCGGCGCCTGGGAGTTCGACGAGAGCCCGTATTTCAACGCGCAGGCCGTGTACTCGGTCGCGATCGACACCCGCGGAGCGAGCCCCCGGCTGCTGGCGGGCGGGGACAGCGCCCACTGGGGCCCGTCGGTGTTCCACTCCGACGACCTGGGCCGCAGCTGGACCGAACCGGCCCGGCCGGCCGTCAAGTTCCCCCAGGACACGGGTGCCTCGCTGGAGCGGGTCTGGCAGCTGCACCCGGCCGCCGCCGAACCCGGCGTGGTGTACGCGGGCACGGAACCGGCGGCGCTGTACCGCTCGGAGGACCGCGGGGAGAGCTTCGAGCTGATCCGGCCGCTGTGGGAGCACCCCACGCGATCGAAGTGGGTGCCGGGTGGCGGCGGTGAGGGCCTGCACACCGTGCTCACCGACGAGCGCGACCCGCGGACCGTGACGGTGGCCGTCTCCACCGCGGGGGTGTTCCGCACCCTGGACGGCGGCAGGAGCTGGGCCCCGTCCAATTCCGGGGTCTCCGCGGTCTTCCTGCCGGACCCGGACCCGGAGTTCGGCCAGTGCGTGCACAAGGTCGCCCGGGACGCGGCGGACCCGGACCGGCTGTACCTGCAGAACCACTGGGGGGTGTACCGCAGCGACGACGCGGGCGGGCACTGGACGGACATCGGCGGGGGACTGCCGTCGACGTTCGGCTTCGCGGTGGTCGCCCACCCCCACCGCGGGGACACGGCGTACGTGTTCCCGATCACCGCCGACTCCGACCGGGTCCCGGCCGGCCGGCGCTGCCGGGTCTACCGGACGGCGGACGCGGGCGCGCACTGGGAGCCGCTCTCGGCCGGGCTGCCCCAGGAGGACCACTACGGCACGGTGCTGCGCGACGCGATGTGCCACGACGGCGCGGACCCGGCCGGCATCTACTTCGGCAACCGCAACGGCGAGGTGTACGCGTCGGCCGACGACGGCGACAGCTGGCGGCAACTGGCGTCGCACCTGCCGGACGTGCTGTGCGTGCGGGCGGCGGTCGTGGGCTGATCCGCGCCGCGGGACCACAGGACCGGGTCCACAGGAACCGGGTCCACAGGCCGGCAGGCGGCCGGCCGCGGACCCGGTTCCAGCGCCGCGCGCCGTGACCGGCGGCCCCGGCCCGTCAGCGTCCCCGGGTCAGGGCAGGCGCCACTCCACCGGCTGCGCGCCCTGGCGGACCAGCAGGTCGTTGGCCCGGCTGAACGGGCGGGAGCCGAAGAAACCGCGATCGGCCGACATCGGTGACGGGTGGGCCGACTCGATGGCCGGAAGATCACCGAGCAGCGGACGGCAGTTGCGGGCGTCCCGCCCCCACAGGATGGACACCAGGGGCTTGCCGCGCTCCGCCAGCGCGCGGATCGCCTGCTCGGTGACCTCTTCCCAGCCCTTGCCCCGATGGGCGGCCGGTTTGCGCGGGGCCGTGGTCAGCGCCCTGTTGAGCAGCAGCACACCCTGCTCGGTCCACGGGGTCAGATCGCCGTTCGACGGCCTGGGCAGGCCCAGGTCCGCATGCATCTCCCGGAAGATGTTTTCCAGACTTCCCGGCAGGGACCGCACCTCGGGCGCCACCGCGAAGCTCAGCCCGATCGCCATGCCGGGCGTCGGGTAGGGGTCCTGACCGACGATCAGGACCCGTACGTCGTCGAAGGGTTGCTGGAAGGCGCGCAGGACATGGGCGCCCGCGGGCAGGTAGGTGCGCCCTGCCGCTATCTCGGAGCGCAGGAAGTCCCCCATCGCCGCGACGCGGTCGGCCACCGGTTCGAGGGCCTTCGCCCAGCCCGCTTCCACCAGTTCATGCAAAGGTCTTGGTGCCACGCACGGACTCTAGCGACAACGGGGCGCCGGCTCACACCCGGCTGCTCCCCGGCTGCTCCCGGGCGGGCCCACCCTCCGGACGCTACTCTTCGTCCTCGTCGTGCGGCCGAGGGAAGGGGAGTTCGTTGACCGTGACCGGTTACCTCGCCGTGGACTCCGGCGGCTCCGGCCTGCGGGTCGTCGTCGGGGACGCCGGGCGGGGGCCGCTCGCCCGGGCCGCCTCGGACGTACCGGTACGGACCGGGCCGCGGGGCATCGACCCCGGGCACCTCCTGGAACACCTGGTGCCCGTCGCACGGACGCTGTGCGCCGAAGCCGGGATCGGGCACCTCCGGACGGCCGTCGTCGGCGCGGCCGGGATGGCCGGCCTGGGGGACGCGCTGCGCGCGCAGCTGCCGGGCGCCCTCGCCCGTGAACTGGGTGTGCGAAGGCTGGCGTTGGCGGCCGACGCGATCACCGCGTACGTCGGCGCCCTGGGAACGCGGCCCGGTGCGGTGATCGCCGCCGGCACGGGTCTCATCGCGACCGGCACCGATCTGACGGGCTGGCGCCGGGCGGACGGCTGGGGGCACCTGCTCGGTGACTGCGGCGGCGGCGCCTGGATCGGGCGGGCGGGTCTGGAGGCGGCGCTGCGCGCCCACGACGGCCGGGAGGGCGGTTCGGCGCGGCTGAGGGCGAGCGCGGAGGAGGTCTTCGGGCCCGTGACCGGGCTGCCGGGCCGGCTGTACCCGCGGACCGACCGGCCCGCCGTGCTCGCGTCCTTCGCGCCGCGGGTCGGCGAGTGCGCGACCGGCGGTGATCCTGTCGCCGTGGACATCCTGCGGGCGGCGGCCCGCCACATGGCCGACTCCGCGGCGGCCGTCTGCCCGGCGGAGGGCGAGCCGGCGGTCGGTCTCACCGGGGGCCTGTTCCGCATGGGAGCCGCGCTGCTCGTCCCGGTGGAGGAGGAACTGGCGCGGCGCCTGCCGGGCGCACGGCGGATCCTCGCGGAGGGGGACCCCCTCGCCGGGGCGGTGCGGATCGCCGAGGCCCTGACCACCGGTTCGTTCGCCCTCCCGGAGCACGCGACGATGCTGTGCGTCACCGGCCCGGCGGGGGAGGTCAGCACACGCGCGGGCGACGCCCGTACGTAACTCATCAGACAAAACCGGACGGATACCGCTCACCTGCCCCCTCCCCGAACAGGGGCAGCCGGGAAAGCACTAACATGCCGCAACATGAGCACCCCCACTGGGCCCGCGTCCGGCCTGCCAGTACGAATGCCGCGCCCCCGCCAGCCCGGGCGGCACCGCCGTCCCGAGCCGCTGGTGGCTCCCGAGGACGCGCCCGCGCTCGTCCTCGCCGTGCCGGGTGCGCCCAGCAGTGCCACCCGTTCGCTCGCCGAAGAGGTCGTGAGCATCGCCCGTTCCGAGCTGCCCGGTCTGGACGCCCGGATCGGTTACCTCGACGGTGACGGGGAGTTCCCCTCGCTGTCGTCCGTGCTCGCGCACGCGGCCGAGGAGCGCACGGCCCGTTTCGAGCAGGCCCGTGCCGCGGGTATGGACGTCCGGGAGCCCGACGGTCCCGTCGCCGTCGTGGTGCCCCTGCTGGCCGGCCCGGACAGCTCGCTGCTGCGCCAGGTCCGCCAGGCCGTGATGGACAGCAGGGTCGCCGCCGAGCTGACCGACGTGCTGGGTCCGCACCCGCTGCTCGCCGAGGCGCTGCACGTGCGGCTGTCGGAGGCCGGTCTGGCCCGCGCCGACCGTGCCCGGCTGTTCACCGTGGCGACCGCCGCGGACGGCATCATCCTGGCCTCCGTGGGCGGTGACGAGGCCGTACAGGCGGCCGGGATCACCGGCATGCTGCTTGCCGCGCGCCTCGCCGTGCCGGTGATGGCGGCGGCCCTGGACCAGGAGGGTTCCATCGCCTCCGTGGCCGAGCAGCTGCGCGGTTCCGGTTCGCAGCAGCTGGCGCTCGCGCCGTACCTGATCGGCCCGGAGATCGACGCGAGCCTGCTCGAGGAGGCCGCGAGGGAGGCGGGCTGCTCCGCCGCCGAGGCGCTCGGCCCGTACCCGGCGATCGGCAAGCTGGCCCTGGCCAAGTACACCACCGCCCTGGGCATCGCCCCGCCGCAGGCGCAGAACACCCCGGCCCGCTGACGCGGACCGGCTCCCGCAGGACGCCGAAAGGGCCCGCTCCGGAAACGGAGCGGGCCCTTCGTCATGTCCGGCCCGGTCAGCGGGTGACCACCACGCAGGACGCGGCCGGCACCGGCAGCGAGCCGCCGCGCCGCGGTACGCCGGTGTCCGGGTCGAGCGCGAACCAGGTCACGTCCCCGGAGCGCTCGTTGGCGACGTACAGGACGCCGTCGGCCACCGTGACGGCTCGGGGCCAGTGGCCGCCGCAGGACACGGTGGTGACCGGGGTGAGGGCCGCGCCGCGCTCCCCCACCGCGAACACGGACAGGACGTCCTCGCCGCGGGTGGCGGTCCACAGGAAGCGCCCGTCGGCCGAGACGGCCACCCCGGAGGGGTATGCGTCGCCCGCCGGTGCGCCGGGCAGCACCGGGACCTCGGCGAGCGGCTTCAGGGCCCCGACGGCGGCGTCCCAGCGGCAGACGACGAGGGTCGGGGCGAGCTCGTTGAGGACGTACGCGTACGCACCGCCGGGGTGGAAGGCGAGGTGCCGCGGTCCCGAGCCCGGGCGCAGGGCGGTCTCCCGGTGCGGCACGAGGGTGCCGTCGGCCATCGCGCACACCCGTACCGAGTCCGTGCCGAGGTCGACGCCGACCGCCCAGCGTCCGCTCGGGTCGGGTTGCACCTGGTGGGCGTGCGGGCCCTGCTGGCGCTGCGGGTGGGGGCCGGAGCCGCTGTGCCGGAGGACTGCGGCGACGGACCGGGCGAGGGTGCCGTCCTCGCGGACCGGGACGGCGCTGATGCTGCCGGAGCCGTAGTTCGCGGTGAGGAGGTGCCCCGCGAAGAGGCTGAGGTGGGTCGGTCCGCTGCCGTCCACCGGGACCTCACGTCCGGCCGGCATCGGGCCGTCCCCGGTGACGCGGAACGCGGCCACGGCGCCGTCGGCCGTCTCACTGACCGCGTACAGCGTGCGACCGTCGGCCGACAGGGTCAGCCAGGACGGGTCGGGTACGGCATCCAGGGCGCCCAGAGGGGTCAGCGCGCCGCTGCCGGGGTCGACGGCGGCGGTGACGATGCCGGGGCCTCCCGCCGCCGTGAACGACCCGATGAACGCCCGCCCGCTGCCGTCCGCCACGGCTGTCCCCTCTCCTGCGATGCCGACCGGGAGGACGGTAACAGTCGAGGGCTCACGTCGGGGCCGGCGGCACCGGTCGTCCTGCTCGCCGTGCCCTGCGCCGGATGCGGTGCCTCGGGTCAGGCCCCGAGGAGCGGGGAGCGGGACGGCGTGCGCAGGGGAGCGGCGAGGTCGGCGAGGGCGCGTTCCAGGCCGTGGAGGTGGGCGAGGGCGGGTCCGGCTTCCGCCGGGGCGGTCCGTACCTCGACGTCCCGGCCTCCGGTGAGCGCCTCGACCGCGGCCTCCACCCGCCGGCAGGCGGCGGTCAGCCGGGCGTCGTGCGAGGCCTCGGGGTCGGCGGCGACGGCGACGAGGCCGCGGATCTCGCGGGCGCAGTCGTCGAGCAGGCCGAGCACCCGGCGGGCGCGCCGCTTGCGGGCGAGCACCGGGTTCAGCGGGTGCACCAGCGGGGCGACGGACAGGCGCACCCGGTCCAGCAGCTGCTCCAGCTCCGCCACCGCGGGCGCCGGGTCGGCGTCCGCGGCCCCGGCCAGTCGCGCCGCGGCCTGCGCGGTGCACGCGTGGACGCAGCGCAGCGCCCGCTGGATCCAGACGTCCGTGACGCTGTGCGTGGTCACGGGCAGGACGAACGCCACCGCCAGCGCGGCGCCGAGCGCGCCGATGCCGGTCTCCACCAGCCGCAGTGCCAGCAGCCCGGGGGTGAGGACGCCCAGGAGGCCGTAGAGCATGGCGGCGAGCACGGTCACCCAGAGCATCATCCAGGTGTAGGACACGGCGGCCGTGTAGAAGATGCCGAAGACGCCGGCGGCGACGACCAGGGCCGTGAGCGGGCCGTCGCCGTGGGCGGGGACGGCGACGAGCAGCGCGAGCCCGATGCCGATGAACGTGCCCAGCACGCGCCGGAAGCCGCGCACCAGGGTCTCGCCGCGCGAGGTGGTGTTGACGAAGACCCACCAGGCGGCGCCGACCGCCCAGTACCAGCGCTGTCCGGACACCAGCTGGCCGACGACCAGGGCGAAGCCCGCCCCGGCGGTCGCCTGGACGGCCTGGCGGGTGGTCACCCGGGCCAGTCCGGTGCCGGCGGGTGGCGCCGGTACGACGGCCGGGGGCAGCCGGCGCTCGTAGCACCACACTCCGAAGCGCACCACGGCCGCGGCGAGCACGGACAGCAGGACGGAGGCGTACAGCTCGGGCAGCTGGTCCGGCCTCGTGTGCAGGAACTGCGCCACGAAGTACGTCATGAACGCGAAGACCCCGAGGCTGTGCCCGCGGGGGCCCCAGCGCCGCGCGTACACCCCGAGCCCGACCACGGCGAGGAAGGTGAGGTCGCGGGCGACCGGCTGGTCGTGGAGCAGGGCCGCGGCGGCGAGCACGGGCAGGCCGGCGGCGGGCAGCAGCGCGGTGGTGACGGCCTGCCCGCGGACGGTGGCGTCGGTGACGGTGAACAGGGCGAGCAGCGCGGCGAGCCCGCCGGTGACGACACCGGTGAGCGTGTGCCCGGCGAGGCCGCAGACGACGACGGCCAGTGCGATGCCGAGCACGGCCCGCGCCGCGAAGCGCAGCCGCACCCGGCCCGGGTCCGGCGCCGTGAACACCCTCTTCAGCACTGCTTTCCGCCTTCCGGAATCCGTGGCATGAGAAAGGCGCCGCGGAGTCCGCAGCGCCATCGACCTCTCCATATCAGCATCCCTGCCGCCAGTGGCTCAACAGGCTCTCGTCAGGATGCGCCATTGGTACAGTTCTCACGGCACTTCTCCGGCCATCGCCGTGCCAATGGCCGCCCCCGGGAGGGAACCTCATGGCCGTGGACGAGCTCGACACCCGCATCCTGCGGCTGCTGCTGGAGCGGCCGCGCACCAGCGTGCGGGAGTACGCGCGGATCCTCGGGGTCGCCCGGGGCACGCTGCAGGCCCGGCTCGACCGGATGGAACGTGAGGGGGTGATCACCGGCACCGGCCCCGCCCTCTCCCCCGCCGCGCTGGGCCACCCGGTGCTGGCGTTCGTGCACATCGAGGTCACCCAGGGGCATCTGGACGAGGTGGGCGACGCCCTGGCGGCCGTGCCGGAGATCGTGGAGGCCTTCTCCATCACCGGCGGCGGGGACCTGCTGACCCGGGTGGTGGCGCGCGACAACGCGCATCTGGAGGACGTGGTCCAGAAGCTGATCAGTCTGCCGGGGGTGGTCCGCACCCGCAGCGAGGTGGCGCTGCGCGAGCGCGTCGCGCACCGGCTGCTGCCGCTGGTGGAGTCGGTCGGCCGGACGGTGCGCAGGTGAGCCCTGCGATGCTGTCCCCATGAGCACCCTCGCCCGCCTCTCGGTCCTCTTCGATCTCGACGGAACGCTCGTGGACAGCGAGCCGAACTACTACGAGGCGGGCCGTCGCACCCTCGCCGAGTACGGGGTCCCGGAGTTCACCTGGGCCGAGCACGAGCGGTACGTCGGGATCAGCACGCGTGAGACGGTCGCCGACTGGCGCCGGCGGTACGGGCTGTCCGCCCCGGTGGAGGAGCTGGTCGAGGTGAAGAACCGCCACTACCTGAAGCTGGCCGGTGCCTCGACCCGGGTGTTCCCCGAGATGCGCGCGTTCGTGGAGCTGCTGGCGGCCGAGGGAGTGCCGATGGCCGTGGCGTCGGGTTCGACGCCGGAGGCGATCGGCGCGATCCTGGCCGGCACGGGACTGGGCGCGCATCTGCGGACCGTGGTCTCGGCCGACGAGGTCCCCCGCGGCAAACCGGCTCCCGATGTGTTCCTGGAGGCGGCGCGCAGGCTCGGCGCTGATCCGGCCGACTGCGTGGTGGTCGAGGACGCGGCCCCCGGCGCCGCCGCCGCGCACGCCGCCGGGATGCGTTGCATCGCCCTCCCTTATGTCGCCGCGCAGGCCGGCGCGCCGGAGTTCGCCACCGCCACCCTGCTGGTGCGGGGTGGGCAGGAGGAGTTCACGGCGCGGGCGGCGCACGCCTGGCTGGTGGAGTCCGCCCGCCGCCCCTGACCGCCGGGTGTGATCTTCGGCACGTCGGACTCCGGTGTCGCCCACCCCGCCCAAGGGCGTGACGCTGCCGGACGGCAATCCGGTCCGGTGTCCCCTTCCGCGCCAAGGAAGCGCTGGTCACGCGCGTACGGACGGTGGTAAGCACCTGGGTGGAGGCCGGTCTGCCAGGCCCCGCCGACGGCACCGAGGCGGCAAGGGCGGCTCGGCAGGCAGCTCGCGCCCACCGCAGTGTGTCCGAAAATTCTTTCCCGAACGGTGATTGCCTCGCGTCCGGCGTCCGTACCTCCTGCTGTTGGGCCGTTCGATCCCAGGAGGCACGATGCGCATCTCGCGCAGCACGGCAGGAACCGCGTTCGTGGGCGGAGCCATGATTCTCACCCTCACCGCGCTCGCCTATCCCACCATGCTGGGCGTTCAGAACACGTCGACCAAGCCGGACCGGGTGGTGGCCAACACCAACTACGGCCCGCTGACCGAGGCGGACCGCGACTTCGTGGTCAAGGTCCGCGCGGCCGGGCTGTGGGAGCACCCCCTGGGGCTGCTGGCGATGGAGCGGGGGACGACGCCGGAGATGAAGGAGGCGGGCGAGCACCTGGTCGTCGGGCACGGACGGCTCGACGAGTCCTGCCGCAAGATCTCCCTGGAGCTCGGCATCACACTGCCGAACCAGGCGTCACCGCAGCAGCAGGGTTTCGTGGAGACCATCAGGGCCACCACCGGCAAGGAGTTCGACTCCACGGCGGTGAACATCATGCGCGTGACGCACGGGCAGATCTTCCCGGCCATCGCCAACATCCGGGCCAACACCAGGAACACCCTCGTGCGGCAGCTCGCCGACCAGGCCAACGACACGGTGCTCGACCACATCACGGTGCTGGAGAAGACGGGGCTGGTCAACCACGAGCAGGTCAACTTCCAGCAGACCAGCCCGCCCAAGATGCCGGCGGAGCAGGTGACCCCGCCCGCGCCGCAGGCGGGCGCGCCCGTCCTGGTGCTGGAGATCCCCGAAGGGCTGAAGGACCTCAACACGGTGTCCCCGGCACCCTCACCGTCCTCGACGGTCAAGTAGGGATGTGATCCTGACGGTCACGACCCGCGGCGGGGCCTGCCCCGCCGCGGGTTCTTCGTCGTGCCCCCGGTGCCCGGTCCGCGGCCCCGGCCGCCCGACCTGCCGGCCCCCCGGGACGCTCCGGGCTGCTGCCGGCGGCTGCCGGCGGCGTCGGTCCGCTCGCGCTTCTTCTCCTGCGCCGGCTGCTGCGGGCGGCCCCGGGTGCTGTTGACGGTGCGGCCGCGGACGATCCCGATGAAGTCCTCCACCCGGTCCGTCGTCGCCGCCTCCGGCCAGGCCAGCGCCACGCCCGACACGGGAGATGCTTCGAGCGGCCGGTGGGTGAGGTCCTTGCGGTGGTGGAGTCGGGCGAGGGACAGCGGGACCACGAGCACACCGATCCCGGCCGCGACGAGCTCGACCGCGTCCGCCGTGGTCGCGGGCCGTTCCAGCGCGGGCCGGCCGGGCAGGCTCTCCCACTCGAGCACGTCGTCGAGGGGGTGCAGGACGATCTCGTCGGCCAGGTCCTCCGGGGTGACCGCGTCGACGGCCGTGACGACGTGGTCCTTCGGCACCACGACGACCGTCTGCTCGGTGTACAGGGGGATCGCGCTGAACACCGTACGGTCGACGGGCAGCCGGACGAGACCCGCGTCGGCGTCGCCGCCCAGCAGGAGTTCCCGCGCCGTCGACGCGGGCACCTGGGTGAGGTCCAGCGGGACGTCGGGCAGCCGCTCGTTCCAGATGCCCACCCATTTGCCGGGCATCACGCCGGGTACGTACACGAGCCGGAACGAGGGGGAGACTTCCGAGCCTGTCACCTGGCCAGGTTACCGGCCGTGGTCGGCGGTCGCGCACACGCTCGATACCCTGGACGCCATGACGCAACACCAGAGCACCCAGACGATGAAGCCCGCGACCGCGGCGAAGAAGCTGGGTGTGTACCTCGAGGCCACCCCCGACGACTTCCGGGAGGGCGTCGTCTCACGCGCCGAGCTGAACGCGCTCCAGGCGGACCCGCCGCAGTGGCTGCGGGACCTGCGGCGCGACGGTCCCCACCCCCGGCCGGTTGTCGCGGCGAAGCTGGGCGTGTCCATCGCAGGTCTCGCGCGCGCGGGAGTCACCGAGGCCCTCACCACCGAGCAGATCGAGACGCTCAAGCAGGAGCGCCCCGAGTGGCTGGAGCGGGAGCGGACCACCCAGGCCGAGGTCCGCAAGGAAGCGGTACGCATCAAGAAGCGGAACGCCGAGCGCGCGCAGCGGGACGGCTGACCTCTGCCGCACCCTCCGCCGCGGTCGCCCCCGGCCGGTTCTCCCGGTTGCGGGGGCGTCCGTGTCTCCGCGTCGGAGCGCGCCGTGCGCGAACGCCAGCCCGCGCCACCCTTCCGATGGTCGGACATATCCACGACCATGGCCCGTACCGCACGCGCCCGGAGCGGCGCGGCCGACCGCGCCCGGGGTGGGGACATGCACAGCGTCATGTGGAAGCAAGCCGTCGAGTGGCTGGCCGCGGCGGCCACGGATCCGCAGGAGTGCAAGCGCGAGTGGGATCACGGGAGGGGGACCGCGCTGCTCGCGGCCGGCCGGTACTGGGACGTGCTCAGCGTGCCCGACCGGCTCGGCCTGCTCGCCCTGGACATCCTCTGGCGGGACCCGCTGAAGGCACCCGGGCCCACGCTGGTGGACGTCACGGCCCGCAGGGTGGGCTTCTTCCTTCCGCCCGATCCGGTCAGCGAGTGGGTGGGATGCGGGGTGCGGCACGTCGGCAGGGGGTCCTGGGTCGCCGTACCGCCGCCGTACCGGCCCGCGGGACGGCTGGAGTGGCTCGTCCCGCCGGACGGCACCGGTGCCCTGCACTCCCCCGCCCCGCTGGAACTGGCGCTGCGCCGGGCGACCGGCACGCTCGCCGTGCTGGCACCGGTCAGCGCGGAGTCGGGGGGGCCGGGCTGGTGAGCGGTTCGTCCCCGGCCGGCGGCCCGAGGAGGGGTGACGGCACAAGGAAGGGCACGGACAGGACCGTCGCTCCCTCGCTCACGGTCGGGGCGGCGAAGGACGCCCGCAGACCCTCGCGGCGCTCCGGGACGGTGTGCCCCCTGGCCCGCCACTCGGCGACCAGCGCCGTGTAGATGGGCGTGTGCCCCGCGTATCCGCTGGTGAGTTCGGCGTACGGCCGGCGCGCGGCGTCGGGCCCGAGAAGGCGCCGCGCCGTCCCAGTGCTGTCCATGCCGGAGCAACGCGCCCTCGTGCGCCGGTGGTACGCCCGACGGCTCCGGGTCCGCCCGGCGGGGTGAAGCCGTCACCCGCACGGCCGCAAGGGCGGGGCGGGCACGGCACCCTGGGCACGGCATGGATCGTGCGCCGGGCGGGAGGTGACGGGCCGGAGTTGACCCTCGACCTGGTCGAGGGACCAGGGTTTCGGGTGTGGAGAACGAGATGCTCAGCATTGGCGAGACGGCCCGGGAGAGCGGACTGGGCGTGAGCGCCCTGCGGTTCTACGACCGGACCGGCGTCCTGGTCCCCGACCGGGTCGATCCGGTGAGCGGCTACCGCTGGTACGCCCCCGGGCAGCTGGACGAGGCCCGGCTGCTGGCCCGGTTGCGCCGGGCCGGCATGCCGCTGGCGGACATCCGGCTGGTTCTGGCCGGCTGGACGGGCGCCGACACCGATCTCGTACGGCAGCTCCTGCAGGCGCACCTGCGCCGGCTGGAACAGGGGCTGTCGGGTGCCCGCGAGGAGTTCTCCGCACTCCGCGCCCTACTGGACCAAAGGGAGAACCCCATGACCTCGCTCCGCACCGACACCGCCGTCCGGCTGTCCCTGTCCGGCCCGGAACTGGCCGCCGCGCTGGACGCGGTCCGGTTCGCCGCCGGCACCGACCCGGAACTGCCGATGCTCAGCGGGATCCACCGCGACATCGACGACGGCACGCTGCACGTCGTGGCCACCGACCGCTACCGGATGGCCGTGGCCCACACCCCCGCCGAAGGGCACGACGGGTCCCGTGTGCAGGTGACCGTGCCGCTTCCGCTCGCCGACGCGATGCGGGCGCTGCTGGACGGGAGCCGGGACGTGCGGCTCGCCGTGGACGGTGACCGGGTGACCCTGGAAGCGGGGGACCGGCAGACGGCCGGCCCGTGCCTCGGCCACGACTTCCCCGACTACCGGCGCCTGGTCCGTCTCCCGGAGGGGCGGCGCACCGTGCTGGACGTGCCGGCGTTCCGTGAGGCGGTGCGCACCGGTCCCGTGCGGGAGCAGGACGGGACCGCGGACGACCTCACCGTGCTGGCGGTCGCGGACGACGGATCGGTCACCGTCGCCGGGGACGGGGCGGCCGGGGACGGCCTCATCGCCGTCAACCGGGCGTTCCTGCTGGACGCGCTGACCGCGGGAGCGCGCGACCGGCTGGTCCTGGAGTCGGGCGCTCCGACGGCGCCCCTCGCCGTCCGCCGGCCGGACGACGAGAGCACCTTCTCGCTGCTGATGCCGGTTCGGCTGGAGAACTAGAGGGACGGCCCCCGCGCGGGAAGCCCCGTCCGCCCGGGCCGGGCGGACGGGGCCCGGCGTTCAGCGTTCGACGCCGCCGTCCTCCACGGGCTCCAGTGTCTCCGCGGCCGGCGGCGTCGCACTCCGTACGGGCACGATGTCGGCCTTGGCCGTACGGCGTGCGGTCAGCGCCAGCGCGACCGGCTCGGTGTAGCGGGCGGTGAGCGGTCCGAGGACCACCAGGACCAGGACGTACGCGGTGGCCAGCGGACCGAGGTCCGGCTCGATGCCCGCGGTGACCGCGAGGCCGGCGATGACGATGGAGAACTCGCCGCGGGCGACCAGCGTGCCGCCCGCGCGCCAGCGGCCCTTGGGGGAGATACCGGCCCGGCGGGCGGCCCAGTACCCGGTGGCGATCTTCGTCAGCGCGGTGACGACGGCCAGCGCGAAGGCGGGGAGGATCACCGGCGGGATGGACTGCGGGTCGGTGTGCAGCCCGAAGAAGACGAAGAAGACGGCGGCGAACAGGTCACGCAGCGGCGCCAGCAGGTTGTGCGCGCCCTCGGCCACCTCGCCGGACAGGGCGATGCCCACCAGGAACGCGCCCACGGCGGCCGACACCTGGAGCTGCTGGGCCAGTCCCGCGACCAGCAGGGTGAGTCCCAGCACGACCAGCAGCAGCTTCTCCGGGTCGTCGCTGGAGACGAAGCGGGAGATGACCCGTCCGTAGCGGACGGCGACGAACAGCACCAGCCCGGCGACGCCCAGCGCTATGGCCAGGGTGACGCTGCCCGCGGCGAGGCTGACGCCGGCCAGCAGGGCGGTGATGATCGGCAGGTAGACGGCCATCGCCAGGTCCTCGAGCACGAGGATGCTGAGGATGACCGGGGTCTCCCGGTTGCCGAGCCGTCCGAGGTCGCCGAGGACCTTCGCGATGACACCGGAGGAGGAGATCCAGGTGACGCCGGCCAGGACGACGGCCGCGACCGGGCCCCAGCCGAGGAGCAGGGCCAGGGCCGCGCCGGGCAGGGCGTTCAGCGCCATGTCCACGAGGCCGGCCGGGTACTGGGTCTTGAGATTGGAGACCAGGTCGCTGGCCGTGTACTCGAGGCCGAGCATGAGCAGCAGCAGGATCACGCCGATCTCGGCGCCGATCGCCACGAACTCCTCACTCGCGCCGAGCGGCAGCAGCCCGCCTTCACCGAAGGCGAGGCCGGCCAGCAGGTAGAGGGGGATCGGGGAGAACCGCAGGCGTCCGGCGAGGCGGCCCAGCAGGCCGAGGCCGAGGATGATCGCGCCGAACTCGATCAGGAAGATCGCGGAAGAGTGCACGCGCTCACTCCCGCCCGAGAATCTCGGCGGCGGCGTCGATGCCCTCGCGGGTGCCGATCAGGATCAGCGTGTCCCCTCCGGCCAGCCGGAAGTCCGGGGCGGGGGACGGGATCGCCTCCGCCCGCCGCAGCACGGCCACGATGGACACCCCGGTGTCGGTGCGCATCCGGGTCTCGCCCAGCAGCCGCCCGTTCCAGTGGGAGACGGAGGACAGCTCGACGCGCTCGGCGACCAGTCCGAGGTCGGTGGTGTGCAGCAGGTTGGGGCTGTGGTGGTCGGGCATCAGCGCGTCGATGAGCGCGGCCGACTCGGCGACGGTCAGGCGCAGCGACCGGGCGCAGGCGTCCGGGTCGTCGGAACGGTAGACGTTGACCGTACGGGCACCGTCGCGGTGCGCGATCACGGACAGGTGCTCGTGCTCACGCGTGGTGAGGTCGTATTTCACGCCGATGCCCGGCAGCGGCGTCGCGCTCATCCGTGGAGCAGGCACAGCCCGTCCCCTTCCCGATTCTTCTGATGTCGTCCGGTGCGGGATGGCTCGACCGGCCGCGCCGCGACACTGGTGATCGGCCCCCACGGGGGTAATGGTGCCATCCCGCCAAACGGCCGGAACATGGGTGTTGCCACGGATGGACAGGGCGCCGGCGTGCCGGAGAAGATGCCGGCGGAGACCGTGTTTCCGCAGCTGGAAGCCTTCTTCCCGGACAGCGCGACGACGCGTGCCGGGCCCGCGTCGTGGGTACTCGGAGCGCGCCGCGGGGACGGGAGTGTGAAGTGGACGACACGGTGATCGTGGGAGTGGACGGCTCGCCGTCCAGTCTCGTCGCGGTGGATGTCGCGGCACACGAGGCGCGGCTGCGCGGCGCGCGGCTGCGGATCGTGCACGCCTTCAGCCGGCCGGCCGACCTGGACCCGATGATCCACGGTGTGCTGGCGCAGGCGGAGCAGCGCGCTCACGAACGCACGCCCGGGCTGGAGATCGCCAGGACCGTGGCGTCGGGCGAGACGCTGACGGTGCTGCGCAGCGAGTCGCGGCACGCGGTCCTGACGGTGGTCGGCGAGCGCGGCCACACCGCGTTCGGGGGCCTGCTGCTGGGGTCGACGGTGGTGCAGCTGGCGGCGCACGGGCACGGTCCGCTGCTGGTGGTACGGGGCCGGGAGGATCCGAGGGGACCGGTTCTGCTCGCCGTGGACGGTTCGCCGGCCGGCGCGGCCGCCGCGTCCTTCGCCTTCGCCGAGGCCGCGCTGCGCGGGGCCCCGCTGGTCGCGATGCACGTGTGGAACACCTGGAGCGAACAGACGCCGTACGAGAGTCCGGGCGATCCGCCGACCGTGGTGGTGGACCTCGACCGGCTCCGGGAGCGGCACGAGCGGCTGCTCGAGGAAGCGGTGGCGCCGTGGCGGGCCGCCCATCCCGGGGTGCGGGTGGTCTCGCGCCTGGAGCGGGCCCGGGTGCGTCACGCCCTGCTCGGCGCGACGCGGGAGTCCCAGCTGGTGGTGACGGGGGCCCGGGGACACGGCGGTTTCGCCGGGATGCTGCTCGGTTCGGTCAGTCAGGCGCTGCTGCACCACGCGGACTGCCCGGTCGTCGTCGTCCGTGCCGAGCGGTGAGACCGCACGGGCGGGACGGGCCTCGGTGAGCGCGGAGACGGTCGCGGGAAACGGGTCCGCCGTGCCGGCGCCGCCTCACAGGGCGATCACGGCCCGCACCAGGGTGCCGTGGGCGGACCGCAGCACCGAGGTCTCCACCGCGTAGGCGTCGACCAGGGCGAGGCCGCGGCCGAACGGCGCGTCCATGTCGACGGGCTCACAGCGGGGCGCGGGCCGTTGCCGCCAGCGTCCGCTGTCGCGCACCCCCACGGTCAGGGAGGCGGCGTCGGCCTCGAACATCACCTCCAGGTCGGGACTGCCGCTGTGCAGGACGACGTTGGTGGCCAGTTCACTCACGATCACGGTGAGCGCCTCCTCCACACCCGCGGGCAGCCCGTGGCGGTGGACCACCGCCCGCACCAGCCGCCGCAGTCGCGGCACCGCTCCCGCGGCCGCGGGAAAGACCGCCGCCACCAAGAACCCGTCTGCGTGCCGTGGCGTCCTGCGCACCGTCGTGTGCTGCCGGTCCCGTCCCACCGGTCCGGCCGCCTCGAGGACCGTCCCGGCCGGACCCGGCTCCCTCACGTTTCGCACGCCGGGCTCCCTTCTGCGCGGCCGACCTTGCGGGTTCCCACGCTGCCCTCCTCCCGCAGTGAAGGGCAATCAGGGCAGACTGAGTACGGATACGCAAACAACCGGGAACACGCGTGGAACGGGGTGACGAACCATGCCGCACAGCGCCGGGACGGCGGACGACGCCGAGAGAACCCTGCGCAGACGGCTCACCGCGACGCTCGACCCGCAGGGCGCCGGCCGGCCGGTGCTGCTGCTGGTCGAGGGCGCGGCCGGCACGGGCAAGACCCGTCTGGTGGACCGGCTCGGCGCGGTGGCGGCCGGACCGGTGCGGCGGACACCGCCCGGCGAGGCGCCGGCCGGTGCCGGGCCCGAGCTCCTCGTCGTGGAGGACGTGCACCGGGCGCCCGCCGAGGAGACCGCCCGGCTGCGTGCCCTGCTCGCCGCCCCGCCCGCCCACTTCGCGTGCGTGCTCAGTTACCGTCCCGAGGAGCTCGGAGCGCCCGGTCTCGTCCTCGGACCCGACACCGACTTCCCCGCCGGCCTCACCGTCGTACGGCATGTCCTGGGGCCGCTCGGCCCCGCCGAGGTGGGACGGATGGCGGTCACCGCCCTGGGCACGGACCGCTGCCCGCCGGGGCTGGCCGCCGCCCTGCACCGCGTTTCCGGCGGTGTCGCGCAGACCGTGGCGGACCTGCTCGACCTGCTCGCGGCGGACCCGGCCTCCGTCGGCCGGCCGCCCTCCTTCGGCCTCGACCGGCTCGGGACACCTCCCCGGCTCGACATCCTGACGCTGCGGCGTACGGCCGCCGTGCCGGAGGAGCACCGGCGGATCGTCCTCGCCGCCGCCGTCCTCGACGAGCCCGCCACCTCCCGCGACCTCGCCGCCGTGGCCGGTCTTCCCGGACGGAGCGGCGCCGACGCCCTGGCCGCCGCCCTGCGGGCCGCCGTGCTCGAGGACCGCGGTGACGGCCGGTACGGCTTCGGCTCACCGCTCGCCGCGGCCGCGGTCCGCCGCGTGGCGACCGGTCCGCCGCGCGAGGAGCTGCACCGGCGGGCCGGACAGCTGCTCGCCGGACGCCAGCCCGTTCCGTGGGAGCGGGTGGCCGGCCACCGTCGGGCGTGCGGCGACGAACGGGGCTGGCTGCACGCCGTGGAGCGGGCGGCCCTGCAGCTGGAGGCCGCCGGGGAACAGCAGCGTGCCGTGGGTCTGCTGGAGTCGGCGCTCGCCACCGGGCCGGTCCCCGAGCAGGCCCGTTCCCGGGCTGCCCGGCTGCTGGCCCGCTGTGCCGTGGTGGGTCTGCGCTCCGACGAGACGCTGAAGGTGCTGCGGCACATCGTGGCCGATCCCGGTCTGCCGCCGGCCGTGCGCGGCGAGATCCGTCTGGACCTCGGGCTGCTGCTGTGCAACCAGATGGGCGAGGTCATGGAGGGGCGGGACGAACTCGCCCGCGCGGTGGAGGATCTGGCCGGGGAGCCGGTCCCGCTGGCCCGGGCGATGTCGGCGCTGGCCATGCCGTACGGACCCGACGCGTCCTTCGCCGAGAACGTCGCCTGGATCGAGCGGGCCGTGTCGGTGGCCGAGGAGTCGGGCGACCCGGTGGTGCAGGCGGCCGTGGCCGCGAACCGGGTGAGTGTCCTGCTCAACGGCGGTGACCCCGCGGCCTGGCCGCTCATCGAGCAGCTGCCCCGCGACAGTGACCTGATCGGCTGCCGGCAGCAGACCTCCCGGGGTCTGTGCAACGCGGCGGACGCGGTGGTGTGGCTGGGCCACTACGACAGGTCGCGTGCCCTGCTCGCCGAGGGTGTCGAACTGGCCGCCCGCAGCGGTGCCGCCTACGCCGAACAGACCGGCCGCGGCTGCGCCCTGGTCGTCGACTGGGCGACCGGCAGCTGGTCCGGGCTCGCGGAGCGGTGCCGTGCCTTCGTCGAGGAGTCCGGCGACATGCCCTACCTCGCCTCCGACGCCCGGATGGTCCTGGGGCTGCTGGCGCTCGCCCGCGGGGAGTGGGCCGACACCCTGGACCATCTGACCGGCCCCGGCGCGGCCGATCTGGACACCGGCCCGGTGCCGATCTCCGCGACGGTGTCCGGTGCGCTGATCCGGCTCGCCCTCGCGCACGACGACATCGCGGGCGCGGCCGCCGAGGCGGAGGCGGCGTGGGGGCGCCTGCGCGCCAAGGGGATCTGGGCCTGGGGTGCCGAACTGGCCCCCTGGGCGGTGGAGGCGGCCCTGAGAGCGGGGGACAGCGCCGCCGCGGAGGCGATGGTGGAGGAGTTCGCCGCGGGGCTGGAGGGCCGTGACGCTCCGTCGGCCGACGCCGCCCTCGCCTGGACCCTCGGGGTTCTCGCCGAGCACACGGGGCAGCCGGCCGAGGCCGCGGCCCGTTACGGGCGGAGCGCAGCCGCCTACCGGGCGCTGCCCCGCTCCTACCACGCGGCCCTGACCTCCGCGAGCGCCGCCCGCTGCGCCCTCGTGCTCGAGGAGGGCGATACCTCCGCGGTGGCCGCCCTCGCCGACTGCGCCGCGACCTTCGACGCCCTCGGCGCGACCTGGGACGCCGCCCGCACCCGCGCCGAACTGCGCCGTCACCAGCCGTCCGCGGAACGCCGCCCGCCGGGCCGCCCGCGCTACGGCGACGTGCTGTCGCCCCGGGAGGGCGAGGTCGCCGAACTCGCCGCGGCGGGCATGTCCAACCGCGAGATCGCCACCACGCTCCACCTGTCCCCTCGCACGGTGGAGCAGCACGTCGCCCGGGCCCTGCAGAAGACCGGGGTGCACTCGCGCCAGCAGCTCGCGGGGGCCCTGGATCCCGCTCCGGATTGATTGCGTATCCGTGAGGTCCGGCTCCCGTGCCTCACGGCCGGTGCCGGCCGGGGCAGCTGAGCCGCACCGGCCGTCGGGGCGGTGAACGGGCCCGGGTGGTGGCCTCCTCGCACCGGGACCGGAGGGCGACCGGGAGCCCCGGCGTTGTCAGGCCCCGGGTGCCTGGCTCTGTTCCGGGGCCCAGGTGGCGGTGACCGTCAGATGTGCCTGCCCGCTTCCGCTGACGATGCCGAGTCTGAGGTCGTGTCCGAGCTGAACACCGAAGGTGACGGACACCTCGGCGGGCGGGGTCGCCCCCGTAGTGACCGCGTCGTGCACGTCCTGGACCAGCGAGCCGAGGGGTCGCAGCGTCGTGCGAAGCGCGGCAGCGACGGTGGCGTCCGCCCGCCTGCGCCTGGCGACGGGGACGAGCGGTCCGATGCCGTCGGGTGCCCCCTCCGCGTCGGCGACGGGACGCCCCGCGGGTTCGACCAGGAAACGAACCGTGGTTCCGTCCGAGAGCGCGAAATCCTGAGAATCGTCCATGCCGGTCATTGTGCGGGTAGGACCCCGGCCGGACAGCGGAGTTGCCTGATTCGGCCGCGGGATCCTCCCGCGTCTCCAGGTCAGGCGCAGGGCGGCTGTTCCGGGGTCCCGTCCGGCAGGAGTGTGCGCTCGGCGGGTGTGTAGTCGCGGCCCGCGACCGCGCACAGGGCCCGGAACTGTGCCTCGGGATTCAGCTCGAAGGTCCGGCGGCGCAAGGTGAAGGACCCCTGCACCCCTCCGAGGTACACCGTCAGGCGGCTTCCCCGCACGGAAGCCGCAGCTACGTCGGGGAGGTGCAGCGTGGTGGAGTTGCCGGCATCGGCCAGGTCATGGATCGTCACTCGGCCGTCGCGGGAGGTGAGGACCTGGCCCTCGTCGCTGACGCCGATCAAGTGTCCGTCCGCGGAGCCGGACGCGCTGCCGGGCAGTTCCCTGCCCGCGTCGACATCCCATACGCGCACCTCTCCGCCGCTGTTCTGGACGGCGAGACGAGAACCGCGCCTGTCGAAGGCGAGCGGACCGGCGGACGGGGCGTCGGTCGTGAAGAACGGCGCTCGGATCGCGAGCCCGGTCAGGGTCCTGACGTGCCGGGGGGCCCGGAGGTCCCACAGCAGGACGTCACCGAAGCCGGCGCCGGGCCGGGTCACCACCGCGACCTGACCGGGGTGGTGCGGCCGGGGCACGATGCGGCCCCGGGTGAAGATGTCGTCGAGGGTACCGTCGCCGGCCCGGTCCGGATCCGAGTAGGCGGGGATCGGCCGCGTCAGGAGGCCCCCCTCGGCGGCGTCCACCCGGGCGAGGCGACCGTCGACCGTCAGCAGGGCCATCTCGCTGCCGCCCAGGGCGGCGAGTTCCTCCACCTCGCCCCCTTGGTGGCCCTCTGCCTTCGCCGCTGCCTTAGTCTCGGGCAGCACGCCGTCGAGTGGCACCCTGTCCTTCAGGTTCCGTACCGGGTACGCGGCGAGAAGATTGCCCTGCCTGTTCCACACCACGACCCGCCGCGAGTCCGCGGTCCAGGAGGGCACCCAGGACGCCGCGTCAGTGAGGAAGGGAAGCGACACGGACTGCCGCCGGGTGCCGGACAGGTCGACGACCTGCAGGCTGCGCCGGTCCGCGATGGCGACGAACCTCCGGTCGGGGGAAATGCTGGTGACCGGATCGTTCTGCGTGGTGGTGATCTGTCCGTGGTCGTACCGCTCGGCGCGCACGATCAGGAGCGCCGTACCGAGCGGCGCCAGGACGACCACCTCACCGTCTCGGCGGGGTACCACCGCGAGGCCGGCGCCGGAGAGGTCCTTGTCTCGAGCGCTCGGAATGCGGGCGATACGAGCTCGCCCGGTGCCGAGGTCGGTCAGGATCCTCTCGTCGTAGAGTCCTGCGTCGGTGCCGTTCGAGGAGTCGTCCGACGGCACGTGGAAACGCTGGGTGCGGTCCATGAGCCCTGAGACGTCGGGCAGTTCGGTGCGCCGGCCCGGGGTGGTCCCGAGGGACCGCGAGTACGAGGTGTCCCCGTCCTGGATGATGAGGAGTTCGCCACCGGCCCCCAGCCTGGCATCGGAGGCCAGGCTGTTGCCCACGGTGGCGGTGTACCGCAGCCGAGCCGTGCGAAGGTCCCTGATCTCGATCCGCTTACCCTCCAGGCCGGACGTGTAGCTGATGGTCGCAACGGAATCCGGGTCGGAGGTGAACGCCGCTTCCTGCGCTCCTCTCCCGTGCACGAGCCCGTCCGGCACGCGGATGCGAGCACCCGATGCGGTCTCCCATGCCTCGGCGAACGCGGGCGGGCACGTGGGGAGCGGAGAGCAGCCGGACGAGGATTTCACGGTCAGCAGCAGTCGCTTGCTGTCGCTGCTGAAATCCAGGGTGCCGTTCACTGTCCCGGCCGACTCGCGGACTACGGCCAGCGGCTCGGGGCGAAGGGAACCGTCCAGCCGCCACAGGTGCACCACGTCGGAGGAGCTCGCGGCGGCGAAGAAGCGGCCGTCAGGGCTCAGAGCCTGCTCCTGGACCAGTCCCTCGGGAACACCGCGCAGCTCTCGTGCGAGGAACTGCACGGCATCACTGACGACGTCGGACGTACCAGCCGTCACCAGGACGTCCAGGGAATCGGGACGCGCTGTGGCGAGGACCCACAGGGCGGCCTCGCCGGGCCGGCCGGCGAGGCCGGAGAGCATGCGGAACAGCTCGCGCGCCTCGGCCGGCACGGCCCGTGCGTACTCCTCGAGCTGGTCCACGAAGATCACGTGCCCGGCGCTCGGGACGCGGGCCGCCAACCGGACACGCAGCTCCGTGAGGACGTCGTCACCGTCGGCGAGCAGCCGGGCCAGCGCCTCGGCCCTGGTGAGGCGCTCGACCTCGCCGAGTCCCGGTTCCAGGACATCGGTCAGGGCACGGGCGAGAATCGAGGTCGCCCGAGCGCCCTGGACGGGACGCAACTCGGAGGCACTGACACCTTCGTCCCGTAACCGGGGCAGCACCCCGGCTCGCAAGAGGGAGGACTTCCCACATCCGGAGGGCCCCACCACCAGCACCACCGGCCTCTGGTGCAGGGCCTCCATCACCCGGTCGGTGTCGGCGTCGCGGCCGTGGAAGAACTCCGACTGCTCCTCGGTGAAGGACTCCAGTCCCTGGAACGGGCAACGCGCCGGCATGGTGTGCTCGTCGACCAGATCGGCCGACGGCAGCAGATACGCGGTGCTCTCCCCCCGGTGAGCGGCGACGGTCATTCCGACGACCCCGCCCTGGGTGTCGTCCCACACCGGGGACCCGCTGAACCCTTCCGTGACGCGGGGTCCGGGCAGGTGCGCCTCCATCTGCAGCAGGCCCGTCCCCTGGCCGGCGCGCAGGGTGCCCAGCACCCAGACTCCGTGATCCGCCCCATCCGGGTGTCCGAACACCCGGAACGGATGCTCCCAGACCGCGGTGCCGTCGACGAGCCCCGCCGGCCTCGCCCCCTCGACGGACCGGTCGAGCCGCAGCAGGGCGACATCGGCTCCCCCGTGACGCCAGGAGACGACGCTCGCCCGCGCGCGGGGACGGGAGGACAGGAGCGGGAAGTCGAGGTTCACCGACCCGCCCGGCGCTTCGTCCACGGGCTCCGGGAGGTCGAAGGCCTCCTCCACGACGTGTGCGCAGGTGCACACCAGGTCCGCGGCGACCAGGAAACCGGCCCCGGCCACCTCTCCGTCGACCGAGCGTATCCGCACCTGCGCAGTCGCCAGAACGTCGCTCCGCCACTCCGCGGCCATGGCCCCGCTTCCCTTCGTCCCCGAACGAAGCACCCACGATCCACCGCCCACCACCGTAAAGACAACTCGCCTCGCCTGTAGTGCCGTTGTCACCTGGAGTGGCGGAAGACACGCCGGGAGGGCAGCAGACCGGTGCCACAGGTCGTGCAGCCAGGGTCGCGGGCGGGGCTCCGCTGCCGCGGTGCGGGCTCCGCTCATGGGCGCCCGGTGCGGCCGCCCGCACGGAAGGGCGGCCGCGACACATGGCTCGAACTGGTCGAATCACCCCTGCGGATCGCCGCAGGGGGAATATAGAGTCGCCCCATGAGTCTGACGCCACGGTTGATCGTCCCGGACCCCGATGCCGCCGCGACCTACTACCAGAAGGCCATGGGCGCCGAGGAGGTCTTCCGCGCCCAGGACGACAGCGGCCGCGTGATGGTCGTCGTCCTGCAGATCGGCGGTTCCCCGCTCTCCCTGTCCCCGGCAGTGCCCGAGTGGGGCTGGCTCTCGCCGGACGACGTCGGCGGCTCCCCGGTCCTCCTGGAGGCGGAGTTCACCGACCAGGACGCTGTCGCCGAGCGGATGGTCGCCGGAGGCGGCGCCGTGGTCGTACCGGTGGAGAACCGCCCGTACGGCAAACGGGAGGGACGCCTGCGCGACCCGTTCGGTCACCTGTGGATCGTCACCGGCGAGCTGCGCTGAAACGAGGCGGCGGCAGGAGGCCCTGAGGTCTGCCGCGCCCGCACGCGTCTCGGTCGACCCGCACGGGCCACGGCGAAGGCCGGCAGAAACAGACCTCGTGTTCCTGTGCACCCCCTGCCTGGTGGCCGTCGGCACCATCAGGTCGCGTATCACCCGGGTGGCCCACCGCTCGGGTGTCATCACCGCCCCCGTCGGCATCACCCGGCACCCGGCACCCGCCACTCGAAGAAGCCACGCGGGCCGAAGACCATCGGGAACCGGCCGCCCACGGGGAGTTCCGCGGCACCGGTCCCCGGCTTGACCCGGAGCCGACCACCTCGTGGTAGGTGGGCCTCGGTGCGCCGGGAAGCGGCAGGCGGCGCGTGGCGGAATCGAGTCCTCGCCGAGTCGGAATCCACCCGGCATCGACCTGGAATCGGGACCCGGCAGGATCGAGGTTGCGGGGGCCGGTGACGACGTCACGTGGGAACCGGCGTCGAAGCCAGGCAGCAGAACGTCTCGTGAGCGTCCCGGACCAGCTCCTCGGTCCCATCGGCCGGCACTCCGGCGGCGGCGCCAGAGGGACGCGCGCATGCCCCGACGCAGCCGTCGGCCCTCGAACACGAGTCGTCACGTGTCACGGGAAAACGGGGGTACGGCCATGGCAACGCTCGTTCGCCGACAAGAAGTCAAGTTTCTCCGCTGGCCGGTGCAGAACCATGAACGGGACCAGCTGCGCAAGGCGGGACTGCCGTGTCTGCTGGTCGTGGAGGGCCAGACGGCGCCGCCGAGCGACATCTCCCCCACCGAGGACTGGGTGCGCCCGCCGGTGGCCCGCCTCGACCTGGCGGCCCGCGTCCACACCCTGCAGCGGCGCACCGGAACCGACTTCATGCCCGCGCTGGATCCGACCGGGGTGCTCTATTACGGCGGGCAGTCGGTGCCCATGTCCGAGGCGCAGAGCGAGATGATGCGGTGTTTCCTGGCCGACTTCGGCCATCTCGTCCGCCGGGACACGCTGAAGGATGCCCTGGGCGGCATCAGGAACGAGGAGGTCACCAGCAACGCGATAGACCTGCACATCATGCGGCTGCGCCAGCGGCTGGACGGCATCCGGCTGAGTCTGCGCACCGTGTGGGGGCGGGGCTACATCCTGGAGGCCGCCACCTGATCCGGCCGGCCCCGGAACGCGCACGCGTGCGCGTTCCGGGGTGCTGCTCCCACCGCGGTCAGCCTGTCTGCCGGCGCCGACGCTCGTGCACCTTGCCGCGCAGTTCGTGGAGTTCGGTGAACGGCATCGTGGCGCGGCCCATGAGATGCGCCGCCCCCGAGGTGCCGGCGGTGCCGCGCTGTTCCCCGATCATCTTCATCACCAGGCCCACGTGCCCGATCTTCCACTGGAAGTAGCCGTTGCCGATCCTCAGCATCGCCTCGACGACCCGGTGGAACGACCCCGCCTCCACACCCGCGGCGACGATCTCCTCCAGGTCGGCACCGATCCGCTCCAGCCCGGAACGGAAGGCGAGGAACAGCGATCCCGACCGGCTGGCGCTGCCGAGCACCCGCTCCAGCTCGTGGGACTGGCTGGACTGCGCTCCGCTGGCCGTGCCGAGGTACTGCCGGAACTGGACGAAGTCCTCCAACGGCAGCCGTTCGAGCGCCATGAGCTGCTCGTGCAGCAGGCGCAGCAGCTCACTGGACCGGTAGAGCAGGTCCACGGACCGCTCCAGACCCGCGGTGGTCATCGTCAGGAAGTGGCCCTCCACGGCGGCGAGGTCGCCCAGGATCTGCTTCAGCCACAGTTCGCAGGTCTGGTGGCTGACGATGAAGAACTGCTCGGAGAGCACCGTGGTGAGGTCCGCGTCGTCCTCGGAGGCGCGCGGTTGCTGGAGGGCCAGCAGCTGGTCGAGCTTCAGGTAGGAGGCGTAGGTCACCTCGGTGGGTATCACTGCTGCCTCTTCTCACGGACCAGGGCGACCAGACGTTCCACCCCGGTGACGAGTTGCTCCCGGTCGACGCAGAACGCGATCCGGACCAGGCCGGACGCGACACCGCCGGGCTTCAGCGGTCGCATCGTGCCGTCCGGAGCGAATTCGGGCCGTGCGGAGAACCCGCTGCCGGGGACCACCACGACATCGTGACGGAGCATGAGTTCGGCGCTGAACTCCTCGCCGGTCAGACCGGTGGAGGAGACGTCGGCCATGGCGTACCAGCCGCCGCCGGGCAGTGCGGGCAGCAGCCCTTCGTCGACCAGCGGGGCGAGCGCGGCGTCCCGGTTCCCCCGTACGAAGTCGTGGTTGCCGCTGAGGGCACCCGACGCGTCCAGGGCGGCCAGTCCGGCGTACTGGACGGGCGCGTTGGGGGCGATGATGCAGGACTCCTGGACCGCGCGCATGGCGGCGGCCGTCTCCGGCCGCGACACCGCGACGTAGCCGAGCCGGTAGCCGGTCATCGCCGGCCCCTTGGAGAAGGTGAAGACACTGTTGACGATGCGCTGCGTCGCGGGGCGGTCGCGCTCCAGCGCGGCGATCGACAGGTGGGGGCCGGAGAAGGCGAAGTCCTCGTAGGCCTCGTCGCTGATGATCTGCCAGCCCCGCTCGTCGGCGATTTCGTACAGGGTCTGCTGCAGCGGGAGGTCGGCGACCGCACCGGTGGGGTTCGAGGGGGTGTTGAGCAGCAGCACCCGGGTCTCGGGGGTGGCCATCTGCCGGATCGACTCGGGATCGGGCGAGAAGTGCGCGTCGAGCTTGTAGAACACCGGGCGGAATCCGGCGAGAAGGGCCTGCTGCAGATGCACCGGCCAGTGGATCTCCGGCATCAGGATCTCCGCTCCCGAACCGGCGAGACAGCGCATCAGGGCGCTGAGCCCCTGGCACGACCCGGGGGTGACGAAGAGCCGGGAGGGCTCGGTATCGATGCGGTTGACGGTGTCGAGCTTGCCCGCGAGACGCTCACGGAGCTCCGTGAGCCCTTGCACGTCGATGTAGCGGGCCCGGCCGTCCAGGACGGCGTCGGCGAACTCCTTGGCGACGGAGTCCGGCGGGCCGAAGGCGGGCTCGCCCACGTGCAGCTTGATCTGGCCGGGGTGCTCCCGCTCGCGCTCGTTGGCGATCCGGAAGGACTCGTACAGCCAGGAGGAGGGGATCGCCGAGGCCGGGGCGAACCACGGTGAAGCTGTCTGCGTCATCTGATTCATGCCTTTCCGCTGATGGCAGGACCGGCCGGACCGGGCCGGCCGGGTGGTGCTGCTGGGCTGTGGCTCAGGCCGTACGCCCGCCGTCCACGTGCACCAGGGAGCCGGTGATCCAGGACGAGGTCTCGGGGTCGACGAGGTGGCACACCCAGGCCGCCACCTCCGACGCCAGACCGAACCGTCCCAGAGGGGTGCCGGCCACGACTCCTTCGCGCAGGGCGTCCGCGCCCTCGCCCGCCGCCAGGTCCCACAGGTCCGTGTCGACCGGGCCCGGCAGCACCGCGTTCACCCGGACCTCGGGTGCCAGTTCCACGGCGAGCGACCTGGTCAGGGAGTTCAGGGCGGCCTTGCTGGCCCCGTAGAAGGACCGGTTCGGCATCGCCAGGACGCCGCCGACGGAGGACACGTTGACCACGCAACCCCGGCTGGCACGCAGCAGGGGCAACAGCGCCCGGGTCAGCAGGGCGGGAGCTACCAGGTTGGTGTCGATCATCTCCCGCAGGTCCGCCTCGGCGGCGTCCTCCAGGCGGTCGAAGACCGCGTGCCCGGCGTTGTTGACCAAGGCGTCGACACCGCCGAGCGCTTCCCCGGCGCGCTCCGCGATCCGTGCGGCGGCATCGGGGGCGGTGACGTCCGCGGCGAACGGCACCGCGGTGCCCGCCCCTTCGGTCCGCGCCTTCGCCGTCATCTCCGCCAGCCGGTCGGCCCGCCGGCCGACCGCCAGGACGTCGGCGCCCAGCCCGGTCGCGCGGGCGACCACGGCGGCCCCGATGCCCGAACCGCCGCCGGTGACGACCAACCGCAGACCTGCCCAAGGACTACTCATGCGCCGAACCGCTTCCCTTCGTGTGGGTGGGAACCCGCCGCGCCAGGTCCTCCAGCAGCATTGCGGGGTCGTCGAAGACGTGGAAATGGGCTCCGTGTCTGATGTCGATGCTCGTGTTCCCGGAGGTGAGACGGCCCCAGTGGCGGCCGGCCAGAACCGGGACGAGGGGATCTCCCCGGGCCATGCAGACGTGCACGTCGCAGTGGAACGACACCGGGTCCGGGCAGCTGAGGTAGCGCTCGTGGGCGGCGATGTCCGCGCGCATCGCGGGGAGCAGCAGGTCACGGAGCTCGGTCTGCGACGCGATGTCGGGGTCGATGCCCCCGAGGGCGACGAGGCGCCTCCAGAGCTCCTCGTCGGGCAGCAGGTGTTCGTCACGAGGGGGCCGGGCCGGGTCCCCCGGGGCCCAGGCGCTGGACGCGACGAGCAGGACGACGTCGATGCCCGCCCCGGGGCACCGGCGGGCCACCTCGCAGGCGACGGCCGAACCGAAGCTGTGGCCGAAGAGCATCAGGTCCGCCGGCGGCAGCCGGGCCAGGTCGGCGACGATCTCCTCGGCGATCGCGCCGACCCCCTCCCCCGGCGGTTCCGCCAGCCGGTCGCCGTGCCCGGGGTACTGCGCGGCGCACAGTTCCACCGCGGTCCCGGGGAACGCGGCGGGGAGCGCGTCCCGCCAGCCGGAGAAGTTCTCCGCGCGGCCACCGGAGTGCGGCAGCCCGAGCAGCCGGAGCGCGGGCCGTTGCGTGCTCGACAGCGTGCGCACGGATCCGCGGTGCACTCCCATGGCCGATCTCCCCTTCGCCGCCTCGGATGTGAGAATCGCACGCACGCCCAGGGCCGCCGCGGAAACCTTCGTCATTCATTCAGCGCCGCCTCGGGCGCGGGCGCGGGAGGTGAGGATCGGAGCCGGAGACGAGAAACGAGCACCCCGTACCGGCCCGGTGTCCTGGCCGAGCCCCTCGTGCAGGCCCGAAGTCCGGGTCGAAAGGAGTATCCCGGTGGCCTCCTCCCACGACACCGCCGTATCCGACGGCCCCGACGACGCCTCCGGAGCGGCTCTCGACCTCGCCGACCCGAAGGCGTTCGTCGAGCACGACCCGTACGCGTACTGGGACCGGATGCGGCGCAGTGATCCGGTGCGCTGGCATCCCCCCGCGGACGGCCGCCCCGGGTTCTGGGCGGTGGCCCGGCACCGGGACGTCCAGGCCTGCTACAAGGACGCGGACCGGCTGAGCTCGGCCCGGGGAACGGTGCTGGACGTCCTGCTGAGCGGCGGCGACTCGGCCGGCGGGCGGATGCTTGCGGTGATGGACCGTCCCCGCCACCGCGAGCTGCGCCAGGTGATGCTGCGTGCCTTCTCGCCAAGGGTGCTGCGGCACGTGGAGGAGGCGGTGCGGCAGCGGGCCGACGCCCTGGTGGCCGCCGTGGTCGGTGCGGGCGAGGCCGACGCCGCACGGGACATCGCCGAGCACCTGCCGCTC
This sequence comes from Streptomyces sp. NPDC041124, assembly GCF_055592385.1. NCBI lineage: Bacteria > Bacillati > Actinomycetota > Actinomycetes > Kitasatosporales > Streptomycetaceae > Streptomyces > Streptomyces sp. NPDC041124. The sequence goes on along the minus strand of NZ_JBVIYR010000006.1, from coordinate 219,239 downwards.
AACACCGTGTGTGATCTGCTGGAACTGCCCGTGGCCGACCGGCCCTCGCTGCTGGGCTGGAACAAGCGCGCCCTGTCGTCGGAGAGCGCCGAGGACGACCCCTTCGACGCGCTGGAGGCCCGCAACGAGATCCTGTCGTACTTCGTGGACGTGGTCCGCGAGCGGCGCCGCCGTCCGGGCGAGGACGTGATCAGCATGATCGCCGGCGCCCGGGTGGAGGGCGAGCCGATGACGGAGGACGATCTCGCCCTCAACTGCTACAGCCTGATCCTGGGGGGCGACGAGTCCACCCGGGTGACCACGATCGGCGCCCTGCACGCGCTGGGCACCCACGAGGAGCAGTGGCGTCGGCTGCGCACCGGCGAGGCGGCGGTGCGGACGGCGGTGGAGGAGGTGCTGCGCTGGGTGACCCCGGCCATGCACTTCGCCCGCACGGCCACCGTCGACCTGCGCATCGGGGATGCCGAGGTGTCGGCGGGCGACATCGTCACCCTGTGGAACATCTCGGCCAACAACGACCCCGAGGTCTTCGCGCGGCCCCGCGGCTTCGACGTCGGCAGGGAGCACAACCCGCACCTCGCGCTCGGGCACGGCCCGCACTTCTGCCTGGGGGCCTTCCTCGGCCGACTGGAGCTGTCCGCCGTGCTGGACTCGCTGGTCCGCCGGGTGAACCGGATCGAGATCCTGGCGGAACCGCCGCGCGTCTACTCCACCTTCCTGTTCGGCCACAGCGCCCTGCGCCTGCGGCTCGACTGAGCCGCGTCCGCCCCCTTCAGGTACCCCTCACCGGGAAGGGGGCCGCCCGCCGGGTCCACGCTCCCGGCCCACGCCGGCCGGGAGCGCGGGCTGCCCCGGCCCCGGTCGTGCTCCGTCCCGGGTCAGTCCCGGGTCAGCAGGCCGGCCAGTTCCACCATGGTGGACCGCTCGAAGACGGCCCGCACCGGCAGGTTCATCCCCCATTCGTCCCGTACGGCCTTGGCGAGCCGCACCGCCAGGACCGAATGCCCGCCCCGGTCGAAGAAGTTGTCGTCCGGCGCGACCGCAGGCACCTCCAGCACCCTGGCGGCCAGTGCGCACAGCGCGGCCACCGGGTCGGACGGATCGGCGGCAGCCGGCCCGCCGGGCGGTGCCGCGGCGCCGGCGGCGGGTCCGGCGGCCCGTTGCTCCAGGACACGCCGGTCGATCTTGCCGTTGCTGGTCATCGGCAGGGACGCCACCACCTCGACGCGGGAGGGCACCATGTGCGCGGGCAGCCGCGCGGCGAGCCGCCCGCGCAGTTCCTCCGCGAGGTCGTCGGCCGGGTCCGCGCCGGGCACCACGAAGGCGACCAGGCGTGCCGAGTCCACCTCGCCGGTCACGACCACCGCCGTGAGGCGGACTCCCTCGCACGACTCCAGCGCCGCCTCCACCTCCCCCAGTTCGACCCGGAAGCCACGCAGCTTGACCTGGCGGTCGGCGCGACCCGTGAAGTAGAGCATGCCGTCCTTGTCCCGGTGGCCGAGGTCGCCCGAGCGGTACATCCGGCTCCCGGGCTCGCCGTACGGGTCCGCGACGAAGCGCTCCGCGGTCAGGGCGGGCCGGTTGAGGTATCCGAGGGCCTCGCCCTCGCCCACCAGGTAGAGCTCGCCCTCCTCGCCGGGCAGACAGGGCCGGAGGTCGACATCGAGCACCCGGACCTCGTTGCCCGGCCACGGTTCACCGATACTGACCGGCTCGCCCGGCCGCACCGGCCCCGCCATGGTCACTCCCACGGTCATCTCGGTGGGCCCGTACCCGTTGAACATGCGCCTCCCGGGCGCCCACCCGGCCACCAGCGCCTGGGTGCAGGAGTCACCGGTGGAGACCACCACCCCACCGGGCAGGACGCCGTCCGGGTCGGTGGCGGTGAGCGCGACGGGAGGCAGCACCGCGTGGCTGATCCGCCGGTCGATCAGGGTACGGCGCAGTTCCTCGCCGGGCAGCACCGCCCGGTCGTCGGTGAGCACCAGGGTGGCCCCCGACAGCAGGGCCAGCGTCAGGTCCCAGAAGCCGGCGTCGAAGTTGAACGAGGCCCACTGCAGCACCCGGTCACCGGGGCCGGGGCCGATCCAGTGCCGCTGCGCCTCGGCGAGCGCCGCCATGCCCGCGTGCGGGACCACCACGCCCTTGGGCGTCCCGGTGGAGCCGGAGGTGTAGATGACGTACACGGTGTCGTCGACCTGCAGCGGCCGCCGCCGCTCCTCGTCGGTGACCGGCCGGGCCGGACGGACAGTGGGGTCGGGGGTGGTCAGGTCGAGGGTTTCCAGACCGGTGACGTCCATCGGCGGGGGGCCGGTGTGCAGCAGGGCCCGCAGCCCCGAGTCGGCCGTCATGTGGCGCAGCAGTGCGGGGGGATAGCCCGGGTCCAGGGGGACGTAGCCCGCTCCGGCGGTCGCCACGGCGAGTGCCGCCACCACCTGATCGGTACCGCGGGGCACGCAGATCCCGACGAGATCGCCGGGGCCCAGACCGGCCGCGATCAGCCGCCGGGCCTGCCGGTTCACCCGGGCCGCCAGCTCGTCGTACGTCAAGGTGGTGCTCCCGCTCTCGACCGCGGGCAGTTCCCGGTGCCCGGCCACCACCCGTTCGAAGAGCACGGGAAGGGTTTCGGCGGTGGAAGCGGCCGCCGCGGACGGGCGTGGGCGTACGTCCGGCCAGACGTGTTCGACGTGGGCGCGGGCGCGGGCGCGGGAGGTCGCGGGCAGTTCCACCAGCCATCCGGCGGGGGCCGGCAGCCGGGCGGGCCACAGCGACCGCTGGCCGCGCTGATTGCACAGGACCAGGTAGCCCGCGTCCGGGTCTTCGAAGGGGTTGGCTGGCATCGAGCGACCTCCTGTGTGACGGTGTCGCCGGATGGGTCCGGCGCCCCGCGGGGGCGCCGCGCGCGACACAGGTGTCCCCACCCTGACCCGGACGCGGGGCGGGGCCCGCGTGCCCGGAAAGGAACGTGAAGGTCCTCTCAGCTTTCTTTCAGCGGCGGCCGCGCGGGCGACGACCGTCGTTACGTTGCCGGACGTGACAGTCACCGAGATCCGCCCGTCCGTGGGCCAGACGCTGCTGTGGTTCCTCGACCGCTACCGGGGCGAGGAGGGCGCGCTCAACTGCCCGGTGCTGTGCAGGCTGCGCGGCCCGCTCGACCGTGACCGGCTCCGGGAGGCGGTCGACCGTGTGACGTCCCGGCACGAGGCGTTGCGCACCACCTTCACCGGCGGCGGCCGCCGCCTCAAGGCGCTGGTGCACCCGGCCCTGTCACCGCGGATCCACGAGGTGGACCTGACCGGCGAGCCGGACCCCGGGGCGTGCGCCGACCGGGAGGTGGCCAGGGAACTGGGCACCCGGATCGACGCCACCGAAAGCGCCGTGCGCATCACCCTGTGGCGGCTGGCCGAGGACCACCACGTGCTCTGCTTCAACATGCACCACATGGTGACCGACTCGTGGTCCTGCAACGTGATCTTCGAGGACCTGTGCGCCGCGCTGGAGGGCAAGCCCTGCGGCGACGCCCCCGCCTACTCACGGTTCGCCGAGGAGCAGCGCGAGACCCTGGCCGGTCCTTCCGGGCAGCGGCTGAGGTCCTTCTGGGGCGAGCGGCTGAAGGACGTGACGCTGCCCCCGCTGCCGATCCGGCCGGCCACCGCGGGCGCGCCGCGCGACACCAGGCTCGTGCAGCACGTCCTGGACGCGCCGACGGTGGCCGCGCTGGACGCCCTGGCCAAGCGGGAGCGGTCGACGATGTTCGTGGCCCTGCTCACCGCCTACTACCGGGCCCTGAAGTCGGTCAGCGGCACCGAGGACCTGGCGGTGGCGACCCTGTTCGCCAACCGCGGCGCCGAACACCGGCGCACCGTGGGGTTCCTGGCCAACATGGTGCTGCTGCGGACCCGGCTCACCGGCGATGACTTCGCCGCGCACCTGCGGGCCACGCACGGCACGGTGATGGAGGCGTTCGTCCACCAGGCGCTGCCGTTCCAGATGCTGCCGATCCGTCTGGGCGGCACCGACCGCCGGCTCGACGACGTCGTGTTCCAGATGATGGCGGACCCGGTGTACTCGACCCGGGCCGGCGGGCTGCGCCTCGAGGTCCTGGTGCCCGACGACGTCGCCACCCGCTTCGAGCTGGAGCTGGTCGCCGTGCCCGACCGGGACACGGTGCGGGTGCTGCTGTTCTACAACCCCGACCGTTTCGACCCGGAGTTCGCCGAGTCGCTGCTCGCCGCGTACGTCGACATCTGCACGACCGCCGCCCGCAGCGCGGCGCCCCACACCGACCAGGCCGGGGCGCGTCCCCGGCAGCGCACGGGAGGCCACGATGACCAGTGAGGTGACGGCGGGACGCAGGCTGTCCGCCGAGGAGATCCGCGACGCCGTCGCCGCGCGGCTGGAACTCCCGGCCGCGGACATCGGCTTCGACGAGGACCTCGTCACGCTCGGCCTGGACTCCCTCGGGACGATGAGCCTGGCGGCCTCCTGGCAGGAGGCCGGTGTGGAGGTGACCTTCGGCGACCTGGTGGAGGAACCCACCGTGCGCGCCTGGGCCGCGCTGCTGTCCGGGACCGACGACGGCACGGGTCCGCGCCCGGAGGCGGAGCGGGGCACGGCCGCCGGGACGGGTGAGTTCCCGCTGGCCCCGATGCAGCACGCCTACTGGTCGGGCCGTCAGCCGGGCATGCCACTGAACACCGGGTCGCACTTCTATTTCGAGTTCGACGTCACCGCCGACGTGGCGCGCTGGGACGGCGCGGTGGCCGCGGTGCGCCGCAGGCACCCCATGCTGCGGGCGGCCGTCGGCGAGGGGGGCCAGCGGATCCTGCCGGAGTGCCGGGGACTGGACGAGGTCGTCGACCTGCGGGGTCTGGAGCGCCCGGAGCGCGAACAGCGGCTGGCGCGACTGCGCGAGACCCTGTCGCACCAGACGCTGCCGCTCGCCGAGGGGGGCGGGCTCGACGTGCGGCTGGCGCTGCTGCCGGCCGGGAAGGGCCGGCTCTTCCTCGACATCGACATGGTCGTCTGCGACGCGTCGAGCTTCCGGATCGTCGTCGGCGACCTGGCCCGCTTCTACGAGGACCCGTCCGGCGTGCCCGCGCAGCCCGCCCTGACCTTCCCCGAGTACCGCCGCCTGGTCACCGAGCGCGGCCGGGAGCCCCGCCCGGCCGACGTCTCCTACTGGCGCGACCGCGCCGAGGACCTGCCCGAGGCGCCCCGGCTGCCGCTGGCCGCGCCGCCGGAGCGGATCGAGCGGGTGCACACGGTCCGGCGGCACGCCTGGCTGGCTCCGGAGACGTACGAACGGTTCGCCCAGCACGCCCGCAGCAACGGCCTGACGGTGTCGATGGCCGTCGCCGCCGCCTACGCGGACGTCCTGGCGGCCTGGAGCGAGGAGTCGGAGTTCCTGCTCAACCTGCCGGTGCTGAACCGGATCCAGGTGCACCCGGACGTCGGCCGGATCGTCGGGGACTTCACCGACCTGCTGCTGCTCCAGGTGGCGCCCGACACGCGCCGCGCCTTCGTCGAGCGCGCCCGCACGGTGCAGGAGCAGTACCGGCACGATGCCGCGCACGCGGCATACGGCGGCACCTCGGTGCTGCGCGACCTCGCCAGGACCACCGCCGGGGCGAACCGGCGGGCGGGCGTCGTGTTCACCAGCGCGCTCAGCCTCGGTGAGCTCTTCGACGGGGCGACCCGTGCGGTGCTCGGCACCCCGGTGTGGATGAGTTCGCAGACGTCGGGCGTGTGGATCGACCTCCAGGTGATCGACCACGACAACGGCATGCTGATCAACTGGGAGACCGCCGAGAACCTCTTCGAGGCCGGTGTTCCCGAGGCGATGTTCGAGGCCTTCGTCAACCGGGTGCGGCTGCTCGCCTCGCAGCCCAGCGCCTGGTGGGAGAGCCTGCCGGTGCGACCGCCCGCACCGCAGCTCCAGGCCCGCCGCGGCGCCAACGACACCCGCGCGGACCTGCCCCGCCGGGCGCTGCACGAGGAGTTCTTCCGGCAGGCGGCCGAGCGCGGCGGGGCGCCGGCGGCGCTCTGGGGCGCCGGCCGGATGCTGACGTACGGGGAACTCGCCCAGCGGGCCCTGCGGCTGGCCCACGTCCTGCGCACCGTCGGCGTCACCGCGGGCGACCGGGTCGTGATCACCCTGCCCAAGGGTGTCGACCAGGTGGTCGCGGTGCTGGCGGTGCACGCGCTGGGCGCGGCGTACGTGCCGGTCGGGACGGAACAGCCAGAGGCACGGCGGCGCACCGTGGAGTCGCTGTCCGGCGCCCGGTGCGCGGTGACCGCGGGTCCGGCCCGGGACGCGGCCGACGGACGGATCCCGCACATCGACGTACGGTGCGGCACCGACCGCGGACTGCCGTCGCTCGAGCGTCCGGTGGACGTTCCGCCGGACGCCCCCGCCTACGTGATCTTCACGTCCGGCTCGACCGGGGAACCCAAGGGCGTGGAGCTGACCCATTCGGCGGCCCACAACACCGTGGCCGCGTTGAACGAGCGCTACCGGATGGGCCCCGCCGACCGCACCCTGTGTCTGTCGGCGCTCGACTTCGATCTCTCCGTCTACGACATCTTCGGCCCCCTCACCTGCGGCGGCGCGCTGGTCCTGGTGGACGACGAGGAACGGCGCTCCCCCGAGACGTGGCTGCGCAGGGCGGCCGAGCACCGGGCCACCGTCCTCAACTGCGTGCCCGCGCTGCTCGACATGGCGTTGACCACGGCCTCGTCGCGGCCGGAGCCGGGCGGATGGCCCTTCCGGCTGCAGCTCGTCGGCGGCGACTGGGCGGGACTCGACCTGCCGGGCCGGGTGCACGCGCTGCGCCCGGACAGCGTGTTCGTGGTCCTGGGCGGCACCACGGAGACCGCGATCCACTCGACCGTCCAGGAGGTCACCGAGGTGGATCCCTCCTGGGTCTCGATCCCGTACAACGTGCCGCTGCCGAACCAGTGCTGCCGGATCGTCGACGAGCACGGCGGCGACCGCCCCGACTGGGTGGCCGGGGAGCTGTGGATCGGCGGGGCCGGGGTGGCCCGGGGGTACGTGGGCGCACCGGAGCTGACCGCCGCGAAGTTCGTGGAGGCGGACGGCACGCGCTGGTACCGCACCGGCGACCGGGCCCGCTACCGGCCCGGGGCCGTGATCGAGTTCCTCGGCCGCGCCGACCTCCAGGTCAAGGTGAACGGCTACCGGATCGAACTCGGAGAGGTCGAACGCGCGCTGGGCCTGCATCCCGGGGTGCGCGACGCCGTGGTGACGCCGCTCGCCGAGCACGGCGGCACGCTGTACGCCCTGGTCGCCCCGAGCACGGTCGACACCGAGGAAGTGCTGGCCACCGCCGCCCGGCAGGTGCCCGCGTACATGGTCCCCGCCCGGGTGGTGGCCGTCGGCGAACTGCCCCTGAGCCGCAACGGCAAGGTCGACCGCGCCGAGGCGGGGCGGCTGCTGGCCGCGACGGTGGGCGAGCGGATCACCGGCGGCGCGGCGGACGCCCCGCGCGGCGCGGCGGAGGAGACGGTCGCCGCGCTGTGGGCGGACCTCCTCGGATGCGGGCCCCTCGGCCGGAACACCAACTTCTTCCACATCGGCGGTGACAGCCTGCAGGCCGCCCGCCTGCTGGCAGCCCTGCGCCGGCACGGGTACGAGGCCAGGCTCGGCGACCTGTTCACCCGTCCCACGGTGAGCGGTTTCGCCCGGACGCTGACGCGCACCGAGGCGCAGGCCCCCGCCACGGTCCCGGCCGACCCGGAGCACCGGTACAAGCCCTTCCCGCTCACCGACGTGCAGCGCGCCTACTGGCTCGGCCGCGACCCCGACTTCGTACTCGGCGGCGTCGCCTCTTACTGGTACTGGGAGTTCGAGAGCGACCAGGTCGACCTGGACCGGCTGGAGGCCGCCTGGAACACGCTGGTGCGACGGCACGAGATGCTGCGCGCCGTACTGGACGGCGAGGGCGGCCAGCACATCCTGCCCGAGGTGCCGCACTACCGGTTCACCGTCACCCGCACCACCGCGGCCGACCACGACGAGGCGGTCGACGCGCTGGAGAACATGGCGCAGCAGGTGCTCGACGTGACCTCCTGGCCGCTGTTCGACGTGCGCGCCGTGCAACGGGACGACGGACGCACGGTGTTCGGCGTGGGATTCGACTACGTGGTGCTCGACGCGCTGTCGATCATGACCATCTTCACCGAGCTGAACACGCTGTACGCCGACCCCGGCCGGGAACTCCCGGCACTGGAGCTGTCCTTCCGCGACTACCTGCTCGCCCAGCGGACCGATCCCGCCGCCAAGGCGCGGGACGAGAAGTACTGGCTGCAGGCGATCGAGGAGCTGCCCCCGGCTCCGGCGCTGCCCACGGCCCTGGACCCCGAGCACATCGACCGGCCGCGGTTCGTGCGGGACGAGTTCCGCGTCGACCCGGCGACCTGGGCGAAGCTCCGCCGCCGCACGGCCGACGAGGGGCTGACCGCGTCGACGGTCGTGGCTGCCGCCTTCGCCGAGGTGCTGGCGGTGTGGAGCGAGGAGACCTCGCTGACGCTCAACCTGACGGTCTTCGACCGGCAGGACGTGCATCCCCAGGTGAACCAGGTGGTCGGCGACTTCACCTCGCTGATGCTGCTCGGCCACCACAGCCGTCCCGGGGGGTCCTGGGCCGGCACCGTGCGCCGGCTGCAGGAACAGGTGTGGAAGGGCATCGAGCACCGCAACGTCTCCACCACCTGGGTGCTCCAGCAGCTGGCCCGGCGCTCCGGGGGCGGGCAGATGCTGATGCCGGTGGTGTTCACCTCCACGCTCGGGGTGAGCGCGGACTTCAAGGACCTGTCCTTCGGTTTCGGCGAGCTGCGCCGCGGGCTCTCCCAGAGCCCGCAGGTCGCCCTGGACTGCCAGGTGGTGGAGCGCGACGGCGGACTCGCCGTCAACTGGGACCACGTGGAGGGCCTCTACAGTCCCGGGGTGATCCCGGCGGCCCTGGAGGCGATGCGCCGCCTGCTGGTGGCGCTCGCCGACAGCGACTGGTCCCGCCCGGCCCCGCCCGTCGCCCTTCCCGAGGCGCAGGCGAAGGTCCGCGCCGAGGCGAACGCCACCGCCGTGACCCGCCCCGCCCGGACACTGCACGAGCCGGTCCTCGACGCCGCCCGCCGCACCCCCGGCGCCGTCGCGGTGCGCACACCGTCCGGCGAGACCCTGACCTACGCCGAGCTGGCCGGCCGGGTCCTCGGTGTCGCCGGACACCTGGTGTCACTCGGGGCGCGGCCGGGCGACACCGTGGTCGTCTCACTGCCGAAGGGGCCCGACCAGGCGGTCGCCGTGCTCGGCGTGCTGGCCGCGGGCTGCGCGTACGTACCGGTGGGACAGGGCCAGCCGGCCGCGCGCCGCAACCGGATCGTGCGGTCCGCCGGGGCGCGCCTGGCCCTGGTCACGGACGGCCCGGAGCCCGGCGGGGACTGGGACGAGGCGGTGCGGTTGGTGCCGGTGGCCGAGGCGTCGGCGGCCGCACCGCTCGCGGAGCCGGTGCCGGTCGACCCGGGACAGCTCGCCTACGTCATCTACACCTCGGGCTCCACCGGTGAGCCCAAGGGGGTGGAGATCACCCACGCGGCCGCCGCCAACACCATCGACGACGTCAACGCCCGCTACGGCGTAGGACCCGCCGACGTGGTCCTGCAGGTCTCGGCACTCGACTTCGACCTGTCCGTCTACGACCTGTTCGGACTGCTCGCGGCGGGCGGCACCGTGGTGACCCTCACCGAGGACGTCCGGCGGGAGGCCGCCGTCTGGGCCCGTCTCGCCGCCGAACACCACGTCACCGTCTGGAACACGGTGCCCACCCTGCTCGACATGCTGCTGGTGGCCTGCGAGTCGGGCACGGGCCTGCCGGGGCTGCGCGTGGCGATCGTCTCCGGCGACTGGGTCGGGCTGGACCTGTGCGACCGGCTGCGGGCGAGCGCCCCGAACGCCCTGCTCGTCGCCATGGGCGGTGCCACCGAGGCCTCGATCTGGTCGAACGCCCACGAGGTGACCGCCGTCGATCCCGCGTGGGTGTCGATCCCGTACGGGCGTCCGCTGGCCAACCAGCGCTTCCGCGTGGTCGACGCACACGGCCGGGACCGGCCCGACTTCGTGCCCGGCGAGCTGTGGATCGGGGGCTCCGGTGTGGCGCTCGGCTACCGCGGGGACCCGGACCGCACAGCGGCCTCCTTCGTCACGGCCGGGGGCGAGCGGTGGTACCGCACCGGCGACCTGGGCCGCTACCACCCCTCGGGGATCCTGGAGTTCCTCGGCCGGCGCGACCACCAGGTGAAGGTGCGCGGGCACCGGATCGAACTCGGCGAGATCGAGACCAGGCTGCGCGAACTGCCCGGCGTCTTGCACGCGGTGGCGTGGGTCGACGCCGGCGCCGGGGTGCACCGCCTGGCCGCGGTCGTCACCCCGGAGCAGGGCGCGGATCCCGCACCGGCCGCGGCGGAGGTGCTGGCGGCGCTGGCCGCGCACCTGCCCGCCCACATGCTCCCCGAACACCTCACCGTCGTCGGGCGGCTGCCGCTGAACGCGAACGCCAAGGTGGACCGCGCCGCCGTCGCGCGGCTGTACGGGCTGCGTCACGCGGCGCAGGAGCCCGCGGCGGACGACCGTCCGCGGGGGGACACCGAACGCGCGGTGGCCGAGGTGTGGGCCGATCTGCTGGAGGCCCCCGGGGTGGGCCGCAGCGCCAACTTCTTCGGCCTCGGCGGCGACAGCCTCACCGCCACCCGAATCATCCAGCAGTTCGCCAAGCGCTTCGGTGTGGAGCTCTCGCTGCGCCAGCTCTTCAACCACCCCACCATCGCCGGGATCGCCGCCGTCCTCGACGCCGAGATCGCCGGCAGCCACCCGCGCCAAGCCTCCGTCCGACTGGAAGAAGGTGTCCTGTGACCGCCGCCGACATCATCAGCGAACTCGAACAGGCCGGACTGCACCTGTGGGAGGACGAGGGCAAACTCCGCTTCCGGGGCCCGGAAGGGAGCATGACCCCCGAGCGCCGTGCCCTGCTCTCCGGCTGCCGGGAGGAGGTGCTCCGGGTGCTGCGCGAGCGCAGCCCGCAGCAGGTGCGACCCGATCCCGACGCGGCACACGAGCCGTTCCCGCTCACCGAGGTCCAGTCGGCCTACCTGCTGGGCCGCCGGGGCGCCTTCGAGTACGGCTCGGTGCCCTGTCACGCCTACGGCGAGCTGGAGTTCCCCGCCCTCGACCGGGAACGGCTGCTGCGGGCCTGGCAGCGGGTGGTCGACCGGCACGAGATGCTGCGGGTGATCATCGACTACGACGGCTACCAGCGGGTGCTGAAGGACCCGCCCGCCCCCGTCATCGGCTGGCACGACGCGACCGCGCTGCCCGCGGCTGCGGGCGAGGAGGTCCTCCGCGAGGTCCGCGGCCGGCTCTCCGCGGAGTCCAAGGACGTCACCGCGTGCCCGCTGTACTCGCTGGAGGTCACCGAGTTCACCGACCGGGCCGTCCTGCACTTCTCCATCGACTTCCTGATCGCGGACTACGTGAGCATCTACCGGCTGCTGGACGAGTTCGGCACGTTCTACGAGGACCCCGACGCCGCTCTCGCGGCCCCCGGGATCTCGTTCCGCGACTATCTGCGGGCGGAACGGGCGGTGCGCCAGGGGCCCGCGTACGAGCGCGACCGCGACTACTGGACGGCGCGCCTGGACAGCCTGCCGCCCGCCCCCGAACTGCCGTTGGTCGACCGGCCCAGCCGGCACGGTGCGGCCGGATTCACCCGGCGCGAGCTGCGGCTCGAACCCGCGCTGTGGTCGGCGCTCAAGACCCGTGCCGGGACACAGCAGGTCTCCGCCTCGACAGCCGTGATGGCCGCGTACGCCGAGGTGATCGGCCGCTGGAGCCGCAGCCCCCGGTTCACCCTCGACGTGACGGTGCTCAGCCGGCTGCCGCTGCACCCGGACGTGGGCGACATCGTGGGCGACTTCACCTCCGTCGAACTGCTGGCCGTCGACGGCGGCTGCGCCGACACCTTCGCCGGACGTGCCCGCAGGGCGGGCGAGCAGCTCTTCGAGGACCTCGACCACCGGCTGTTCTCGGGCGTGGAGGTGCTGCGCGAGCTGACCCGCCGCCGGGGCCAGCAGGGTTCGATGATGCCGGTGGTGTTCACCAGCGCCATCGGACTCTCCGACGGTCTCGCCCCCCGGGGCATGATGCGCTCCCAGATCCGCAACGGCATCAGTCAGACGCCTCAGGTCTGGGTCGACTGCCAGGCGATGGAGGCCGCAGGGGCGCTGCTCGTCAACTGGGACGTGCGGGACGACACCGTGCCCCAGCCGGTCCTCGACGACATGTTCGCCGCGTTCCGTGACCTCCTGCACCGGCTCGCCGACGGGGACGAGGCGTGGGAGGGCGACCCGCTCACCCTGCCCGCACACCAGGCACGGCGGCGCGCGGCGGTCAACGACACCGCCCGGCCCGTGAGCGACGCGCTGCTGCACCGGGCGCTGCTCGACACGGCCCGCCGACGCCCGGACGCGGCAGCGGTGATCGACCACCGCGGAAGCGTCGACTACGCGACGCTGAGCGGCCGGGCCGGCGCCGTGGCCGCCGCGCTCACCGCGCGGGGCCACCGGCCGCACCAGCGGGTCGCGGTGGTGCTGGAGAAGGGCTGGGAGCAGGTCGCCGGGGCGCTCGGGGTGCTGCTGGCCGGGGGCACGTACGTGCCGGTCGAGGCGGGCCAGCCCGACGCCCGGCGCAACAAGATCATCGAGTCCGCCGGGATCGGCCTGGTGGTCACGCACAGCACGGTCGGCGGCGAACTGCCCGCAGACGTCGGACGTATCGACGTGGACCGGCTGCCCACGGCCGCTCCCGACGAGGTCGAGGTCTCCCCGGACGACTCGGCGTACGTCATCTTCACCTCGGGCTCGACCGGTGAGCCGAAGGGCGTGGAGATCAGTCACCGCGCGGCGGTCAACACCCTGGACGACGTGTGCCGCAGGTTCGGGATAGGCGGGGACGATGTCGCGCTGGGGCTGTCGAGCCTGGGCTTCGACCTGTCGGTCTTCGACGTCTTCGGCGTCCTCGGCCGGGGCGGCACCCTCGTGCTTCCCGACCCGGAGCGGCGCAGCGACCCCTCGCACTGGGCCGAGCTGATCACCGGGCACGGCGTGACGGTGCTGAACACGGTGCCCGCCCAGATGATGCTGCTGGAGGAGTACCTGCGCGGCGACGGCCACGACTGCGCAAGCGTGCGCCTCGGCATGATGTCGGGGGACTGGATACCCGTGACGCTCCCCGACGCCGTCCGCGCACGACTGCCCCGGGTGGAGCTGTACAGTCTCGGCGGCGCCACCGAGGCGTCGATCTGGTCGATCTTCCACCCGATCGGCGAGGTCGACACGGCGGCTCCGAGCATCCCGTACGGCACTCCGCTGGAGAACCAGCGCTTCCACGTGCTCGACCCGCTCCTGCGGCCCAGCCCCGACCTCGTCGTGGGCGACCTGTACATCGCCGGCACCGGCCTCGCCAAGGGCTACCTGGGCGACCCGGAGAAGACCGCGGCGAGCTTCTTCGCGCTGCCGGACGGCGAGCGGGTGTACCGCACCGGTGACCTCGCCCGCTACCTGCCCGACGGCACTCTGGAGTTCATCGGCCGCGACGACCGGCAGGTCAAGATCCGCGGCCACCGCATCGAACTGGCCGAGGTGGAGTCGGCCCTGGCCGCCGATCCGCAGGTCGACGCGGTGGCGCTGACCACGCAGGGCGAGCGCAACGACCGCAGACTGGTCGCCTTCGTCTCGCCCTCGCCCGCCGACCCGGCCGGCCACGCCGTGGACACGGCCCTGGTGCCCGAGGTGCTCGCGGCGGCCGAGGAGATCCGCGACGGGGTGGACGTAGCGAAGGTGGTCGAGTTCGCGGCCGTGCTCGACGACGCGGCGCTGCGCCGCATGGTCGACGTCCTGCGCCAGGAAGGCGTGTGGCCCGACACCGCCACGCGCCACAGCACCTCCGAGATCATGCGGCTGGCCAGGGTGGCCCCCCAGCACGAGCGGCTGGTGCGCCGCTGGCTGGCCGCCTGCGTGGAGAACGGCTACCTGGAGCGGGCCGCGGACGGCACCTTCGGCTGTCCGCGCCTGGTCACCCCCGAAGACGTCGAGCAGGCGTGGGCCGAGGTCGACCGGCTGCTGCCGGAGGCCAACGACCGTCCCGAGCTGGTGAACTACTTCAAGCTCGCCGCCACCCACCTGCCGGAGCTGATGCGCGGCGAGCGGGACCCGCTGCGGATGCTGTTCCCCGAGGGCGACCTGAGCATCCACGAGGCCGCCTACATGGAGGGGTTCCTCTCCCGCTACCTCAACCGGCTCGCCACCTCCACCGTGCTGGGCGTGGCCCGGCGCAACACCTCCGGCCGTCCGCTGCGGGTGCTGGAGGTCGGCGCGGGTGTCGGCGGCACCAGCGTCGACACCATTCCGGCGCTGGACGGCGAGAACGTCCGCTACACCTTCAGCGACGTGTCGCAGTTCTTCCTGAACAAGGCCGGTGAGAGGTTCGCCGCACATCCCTGGGTGGACTACGCGTTGTTCGACTTCAACGAGCCGTACCGCCACCAGGGCGTCATGCCGAACTCGGTGGACGTGATCCTGTGCGGCAACGTCATGCACTACGCGAAGGACGCCCGCGCGGTCCTGCGCCGGATGCGCGAGGCGCTGGTGCCCGGCGGATGGCTGGTCTTCATCGAGACGACGCGCGACAACTACCAGATCCTCACCTCGATGGAGTTCCTCTTCGACGCCACCGCCGGGGACTTCCAGGACGTGCGCCACGGCAAGGACCAGACCTTCATCGGCCGCGAACAGTGGTACGACCTGCTGGCCGAGGCCGGGGGCGACCTGGAGCTGTGCGTCCCGGCACCCGAGGACGAGCTGGCCCGCATCGGAATGCACGTCTTCGCGGCCCGCTTCAAGACCGACCGGGAGCCGCTCGACACCGAGGAGCTGGCCCGGCGGCTCGCCGAGCGGCTCCCGGCGGAGATGATCCCGTCGCGCTTCGAGGTTCTGGACGCGCTGCCGCTGACCGACAACGGCAAGGTCGACCGCGCCGCCCTGGCCCGGTGGGCCGGGGAGCACCACGCGGCGGGCGCCGCGGTCGCCGGGGAGAGCGTGCGCGAGGCCGGCGAACTGGAACTGGGCGTCGCCGCGGTGTACGCGGAGGTACTGCGCGAGTCGGAGGTGCCGCTCGACACCAACTTCTACGCGCTGGGCGGGGACTCGCTGCTCGCCGCCCAGCTCGTCACGGCGCTGCGCGAGCAGGTGCCGGCCGCCGCCGAGGTCTTCTTCGACGAGCTGCTGCGCGAGCTGCTGGGCGGGGCGTCGGTGCGTGAGCTGTCCGCGTTCCTCCAGCGGGGACAGGACCTGTCCGAGGAGGGCGCATCCGGTGACGAGCTGGTGCTGACCGGGACGGCGGACGCTCTCGGCAACCCGGTGCACGTCCTGGTCGGCGACGGGCTGGGCGGCCAGGCGGAGCGCCTCGCCGACGGCCTCGGAACGCTCGACCCGGTGGTGGTGGTGCCGCCGGTGCGGGTGGCCGAGGGGCAGAGCCTGGACGACGTGGCGCAGCAGATCGTGGCGCGGGTCAGGGTGTTGAGCCCGGGTCCGTTCCATCTGGTCGGCGCGCACAGCGGGGGTGTACTGGCGCTCACCGTCGCCCAGCAGCTGGCCGAGCTCGGCACCCCGGTGTGCGGGCTGACCGTGCTGAGCAGCTACCCGCTGCCCGCCACCGTCCGCGACGACGTCCTCGAGGAGGCGCTGTTCTGCCTGGACCACGGGCAGGACCCGGCCGCCCTGGGCTACCCGGACGTCCGCGCGCTCGGGTCGGCGCTCGCCGCGCTCGCCCCCGCCGGTGACATTCCGCCCGGTGCGCCGACCGCGCTGGCGGACCGGATCGAGCCGGAGCTGCGAGCCGTGGGCGAGACGGCCGCCGCGCTCGGCGCGCTCCCGCGCGAGGAGCGGCTGGCCCGGCTCGCCGGGGCTCTGGGGCTCGGCACGGACGAACTCGCCGAACGCCTCGCGCGGGGTCGGGCGCTGGCGGCCTGCGTCGTCGCCCACGACCCAGGTCTGTACACCGGGGAGGCCCGGCTGCTGGTGCACGGCGAGGAGTCCCCGATCTGGCCCACCATGGCCGCCGACATGACCGCGCTGTGGGAGTCGGTCTGCGTGGGCGGAGTCCTGCGGCAGACCGTGCCGGGCGACCACTACACCTGCCGTGAACTGGTCACCTCCGACGTGATCGATCTGCCCGATGAGGAGAACGCGTGAGCGAGCACAGCACCCCGTCGGTCGCGGTGGTCGGCTCCTACGGCGCCGTCGGCGCGGCCGCCGTACGGGCCATCGCCGACCGCCTTCCCGACGCCGTCGTACGGCTCGGCGGGCGCGACCGCAGCCAGGCCGAAACCCTGCTGGCCAAGTCCGGTCTGCGCGGCGAGGCCGTCGAGGTGGACCTGTACGACGGCCGGTCGCTGGCCCGGTTCTGCCGCGGCGCGCGCGTCGTCCTCAACTGCGCGGGCCCGTCCTACCAGGTCCTGGACCGGGTGGCCTGGGCCGCGGCGGCGGCCGGCGCCGACTACGTCGACCCGGGCGGTGACGAGCCGCTGCTGGAGGCACTGACCCGGCCGGGCACCTTCACCGGTACCGCCGTCATCACCGCGGGCATGCAGCCGGGCCTGACCGGTCTGCTCCCCCGCCACCTGTGCTCCACCCTGAGCCGCCCGCACCGGCTGACGGCCTACGTCGGCACGATGGACCGGCTCACCCCGGCCGGAGCCGCCGACTACCTGCTGTCCATGGGCGGTGCGTACGGGGAGGCCCGCGGCGCGATCAGGGGCGGCATCCGCGTGGAGCGCGAGCTGGAGCCGCGCACCGGCGTCGAACTGCCCTACGCGCACCACCGGGTGGACGTCTACCCCTACCTGAGTTTCGAGTCCGCGCGGCTCCCCGAGATCACCGGGCTCACGGAGATCGACTGGTACAACGTCTTCGACGGCGGCGCGCACATGATGAACTGTCTGAGCAGGCTTCAGGGAGCGATGCGCGGCGAGTCCGCTCTCGCCGAGGCGGCCGAGGAGCTCACCCGTGCCGCGGCACTCGACCTGTTCGGCAGGAACCCGTTCCAGCTCATGCTGTTCGAGGTCACCGGCACCGATGACACCGGATGCCCGGCCACCCGCAGCCTGGCCCTGCGCGCCGGTGACACGTACGCCCTGACCGGCCTCGCCAGTGCGCTGGCCGTGCTGGCGGTGCTCGACGGCACAACGGGCCCGGGGGTGCACTTCGGCTCCGACGTGCTCGACGCCACGACCGTGCTCGCCGCCCTGCGGGCCGAGCCCGCGGTCGGGCTGCTGGAGGTTCTCGACCGGCCGATCCTCGCGGCCCGTGCCATGGAGGAGGGCGAGCTGTGACCCGCCCGCGCGTCCTGGTGGCCGGCACCGGCTTCGGCCGCGCCTACCTGGCGGCCTTCGAGCGGCCGGACTTCGGCTTCGAGCTGGCCGGGATCCTCGCGTCCGGCAGTGCCCGCAGCCGCGCCTGCGCCGCACACCACGGCGTACCGCTGTGGTCCACGGTCGAGGAGGTGCCCGACGACGTCGACCTGGCCTGTGTGGTCGTCGGCGGGGTGATGAACGGCGGCCCCGGGCCCCGGCTCTCCCAGGCGCTGATGCGCCGCGGCGTGCACGTGCTGCAGGAACACCCTCTGCACCCCGACGAATTGGTGGCGTGCCTGCGCGCTGCCACCGAGTCGGGGGTGGTGTTCCGGCTGAACACCCACTATCCGCACGTGGAGCCGGTGCGCCGGTTCATCGGCGCCGCCCGCGGTCTGGTGGCCCGGCAGCAGCCGCTGTTCCTCGACGTGACCTGCGCCTTCCAGGTGCTCTACACGGTCTTCGACATCCTGGGCCGGGCGCTGGGGTCGATCCGCCCGCACGGCGTCGACGGGGCACCCCCTCAGGCGCCGGAGGCACCGTACCGGAGCCTCACCGGCCGCTTCGCCGGCGTTCCGATGTCCTTCCGGCTCCAGAACGAGCTGGTGCCCTCCGACCCGGACAACTACAGCCACCTCTTCCACCGCATCACCCTGGGCACGGACGGGGGGCACCTCACCCTGGTCAACACGCACGGCCCGGTGCAGTGGAGCATGCGCCCGCACATGCCGGGCGACATGAAGGAACTGGTGCGCTTCGGCGACTCCGCCGCCCCGCACCTGCGGGTGCCGAGCGTGGAACACCTGGGTCCGGCGCAGGGTGCCTCGTACAGCGAGGTGCTGCGCGAACTGTGGCCGCAGGCCACGGCACGGGCCGTCGCCGCGACCTGGGACGAGGTCCGGTCGGGCGCCGACAGCCGGGGGCACGTGCAGTACCACGTGGCCCTGGCGAAGCTGGCGATGCGTGTGAGCGAAGCCTGCGGGCCGGTACGACTGCGCCACCCGAAGGCGCCGCCGGAACTCCTCGCCGCCTCGGATCTGCTGGAGGTCCCGTGAGCACCGATGTCCCCAACCCGTGGCTGCGCGGCTACTTCCCCCGGCCCGAAGCCGTGCGGCGCCTCGTGTTCTTCCCGCACGGCGGCGGGGCGGCGAGCTTCTACCGCCCGCTGGTGCGCGACCTGCCCGAGGACGTCGAGGGCATGGTGGTGCAGTACCCCGGCCGGGAGGACCGCATGGGCGAGCCCTGCTGCACCGACATGCCCGGCCTCGTGGAGCCGCTGGCCAAGGCGCTGACCCAGCTGGACGACAAGCCCGTGTGGTTCTTCGGGCACAGCATGGGCGCCTCCGTCGCGCACGAGGTCACCCGGATGCTCGGCACGGCGGGCGAGGCGCTCCCGGAGCGGCTGGTCGTCTCCGGTCGTCCGGGGCCGGCCCGGCAGCGCCCGGACGACAAGCACCTGGACGACGAGCAGCTGTGGACCGACGTGTGCCGGCTCGGCGGCACCGACGCACGGCTGCTCCAGCTGCCGGGCCTGCGCGAGATGATGCTGCCGATGCTCCGCGCGGACTACCGCCTGGTGGGCACCTACCGTCCCGGGACCGGCCGCGACCTCTCGGTACCGGTGAGCGTCTGTTACGGCACCGGGGACCCCGAGGTCGACGCGGAGGACGCGGCGGCCTGGGCGCAGGCCACCTCGGCGCAGACCGAGCTGACCGCGTTCCCGGGCGGCCATTTCTACCTGCGCGGGCCCGCCCGCGAGGAGCTGACGCACTGGCTGGCCCGACGGCTGCACGGCCACGACCGGCACGCCCACACCGACCCCGCGGGAAGGAACCGAGGATGATCGTACGACCGGTCGTGGAGAAGTACGCCGAGGAGGTCTCCTCCCCCGCGCCGTCCTGGCTGGCCGCCCTGGTCGCCGACACCGAGGCCGAGACGGACCTGCCGGCCATGATGGTGGGGAGTCTGGAGGGGGAGTTCCTGGCCTCCGTGGTGTTCGCCCTGCGGCCCCGCCGCATCCTGGAGATCGGCACCTTCACCGGCTACTCCGCGCTCTGCATGGCCCAGGCGATGCCGGAGGACGCCGAGCTCCACACCTGTGAACTGAGCCCGCTGCACGCCTCGATCGCGCGCAAGCACTTCGCGGCCTCCCCCTGGGCGGAGCGCATCCGCCTCTGGGAGGGGCCGGCCCTGACGTCGGTCGGGAACCTGCCCGGCCCCTTCGACCTGGTTTTCGTCGACGCCGACAAGCCCGGCTACATCGACTACTACGAGGCGGTGCTGCCGAAGCTGTCCCCGCACGGACTGCTCCTGGCCGACAACGTCCTCCAGTTCGGCGGCGTCGCCAACGAGCGGGACCAGCAGCCCGACACCGTCGCGATGCGCGCGTTCAACGCGCACGTCGCGGCCGACCCCCGGGTGCGGCAGAGCGTGCTCACCGTGCGCGAGGGCGTGAGCGTCATCCGGCGGGCCGGCTGACCGGATCCGCGCGCACGTGACGGCGCCCGGACCTCGTGCAGGGGTCCGGGCGCCGTCGTACGGAGTGCGGAGGGGGCCCACCCGCCCCGCGGGCGGGCCCGCCGGGCTCAGCTCGCCGGCTTGATGTTGTTGTTCGTGTGGAAGAAGTTCTCGGGGTCGTAGACCGCCTTGATCCGGGTCAGCCGCTCGTAGTTGGAGCCGTAGGCGTCCTCGATGCGCTCGGCGGAGTCCGCGCCCAGGTGGTTGGCGTAGACCGCGCCGGTGGTGTAGGGCAGGAGTTCGGCGTACACCTTCTCGGTCCACTCGACGGCCTCCTCGTCCTTGGCCGGATCGGTCCAGGAGGTGAGGATGCTGGTCAGGTAGCCCTCGCGGTGCGGGAAGGGGGTCTCGGAGGCCGGTACGTTCGACATGACACCGCCCATCAGGCCGCCGCCGACCAGGCTCCGTTCGGACGGGGCGTTGACGAACCCGTCGGCGAGGATCCGCAGCGGCTCGTCACGCAGTTCGGGCAGCAGGAACGAACGCGGGTAGTACCGGTGACCGGCGACGGTGTTCTCGTCGAGCATCCGCTGCACGGCCACGTACGGCATCAACCCGCAGTGGTCGAGGAGCGCGCCGGTGCCGAGGCCGCGCATCCGGCCGATCAGGTCCTCGGTGGAGTCGTCGGGGGCCGCGTGCACGAAGCCCAGGCCGATCGCCGGTGCGCCGCCCGGAGCGGTGAGGAAGGCGAAGGAGGTGGTCAGCTCGTCGGGGGCGGTCCGGTTGAACTCGTCGAGCCGCCGGGCCACGTCCACCGTCTGGTCGATGGGGAAGGCGAGCAGCCCCGCCATGCAGTCGCCCTGCGGGTGCAGGTTGAACTCGAAGCGGGTGGCCACGCCGTAGTTGCCGCCGCCGCCCCGGATCGCCCAGAACAGGTCGGGGTGGTCCTGGGCGGTGGTGGTCACCAGCTCGCCGCTGGCGAGCACGATGTCAGCGGAGACCAGGTTGTCCACGAGCAGCCCCCGGTAGCGGGCGAGCCAGCCGAGGCCACCGCCCAGCGTGAGGCCGCCGATGCCGATGTACGACTCCTGGGAGCCGGTGACGGCGAGCCCGAAGCCGGTGGTCTCGGCGTCGACGTCGCCCTGCTCCAGGCCGGGCTGGACGACCAGACGGCGCTCGGCCGGGTCGACCCGTATGCCGCGCAGGCGGGAGGTGTCGAGCAGCAGCCCGCCCTCGATGGTGCCGGTGCCGGCGAAGCAGTGACCGCCGCCCTTGACGGCCAGCTCGATGTCGTTCTCCCGCGCGAAGTTGACGGCCCTGACGACGTCGGAAGCGCCGTCCACCTGGACGATCGCCCCGGGGTTCTTCTGGAAGTAGCCGTTCCAGATCTGCTTGCGCTCGTCATAGTCGGCGTCCTGCGCGGTGATGATCCGGCCCCTGATCGCCTCACCCAGCTCCGCGAGCCTGGATTCCGGGATGGCCGTACCGGTCGCGGTGACGAGTCCCACGTCAGTCCTCCTTCGGCAGTGGCGAGTTCGGCCTGCGCGCCCTCGCGCGCAAGGAGGCCGATGCGAGGAGAACGTACGGCGGCCGAAGGGTCCGCGACGCAGGGGTGAAAGAGGGCGGAAAGGCCCCCGGGGCCGCGGGGTGCGCTGGTTACGCTGGCGCACATGTCTGTACTCCGCGCGATGCCGCTGCTCACGGTGAGCGAGCTCGATTCCGCAGTGCAAGCCCACGTCCGGGTCACCGGAATGGAAGTGATCATGAATCACGGCTGGATCGTCACCCTCGCTCCGCCGGCCGACCACTCCGTGCAGGTCAGCCTGATCACCAAGGACCCCACCGGGCCGGTGAACCCGGTGGCCTCCCTCGAGGTGGAGGACCTGGACGCGGCACTCGCGGGAGCCCGCGCCGCCGGCCTGGAGATCCTGTACGGACCCGAGGACGAGGAGTGGGGCGTACGGCGCTTCTTCTACCGGGACCACGACGGCAACGTCGTCAACGTCCTCGCCCACCACTGACCGCCATGGCGCCCGTCTTCCGCACCCCCTCCTCCGCCCTTCCCGGACCCGGCGTGCCGCCCGCCGGGCGGGACAAGCCGGCCACGCCCGCGGCGGACTCCACGCAGGCGTTCTCCGTGCGGCTCTTCGGCGCCGGGCTCGCCGCGGCCGAACTGATGACCTGCTACTTGGGGCTGGAACTGGGCCTGTACGAAGCCCTGCGCCGCATCGGCCCCGCCACGGCCGCACAGGTCGCGAAGGAGAGCGGCCTCGACGCCCGGATGGTCCGGGAGTGGCTGGAACAGCAGACCTGTGCCGGTGTGCTGACCGTCGACGCACCCGACGCACAGCCGGAGACCCGGCGTTTCGCGCTGCCGCCCGCCCACGCGGAAGCGCTGCTCGACGCCGGCAGCCCGAACTGGATCGCCCCGCTGGTCGTGATGCCCATCGGCGGCATGGCGGCCGTGCTGCCGCAGCTGGTGGACGCCTACCGCGGTCGCCGGGGCCTTCCGTACGCGGCCTACGGCGAGGCCCTGCGCGGGGGGCAGGCGGGCCTGAACCGCGGTGTCTTCGAGCACCACCTGCCCGGCTGGATCAGCCGCCACCTGCCCGACATCGACGCCCGGCTGCGGGTGCCGGGCAGCAGCATCGCCGACGTGGCGTGTGGTTCCGGCCTCTCCACGCTGGCGCTGGCCCGGATGTTCCCCGACGCCGAGGTGTACGGGATCGACCTGGACGAGGCGTCGATCAGGGACGCCGAGGCGAACCTCGCCGCCGCCGATCCCGCGGAGGGTCTGAGCGACCGGGTCCGCTTCCGCGCCGGGGACGCCGGTGAGGCCGGAGGGCCCGGGTCGGAAGGACACACCCTGGTGTGCGTGTTCGACGCCCTGCACGACATGTCGGCGCCGGTGGACGTGCTCCGGGCCTGCCGCCGGCTGATGGCGCCCGGGGGTGCGGTGCTGCTGATGGAGCCCTCCGTCGGCGAGCGCTTCACCCCGTCGGCGCCGGACAGCGAGCGCTTCCATTA
Organism: Streptomyces sp. NPDC041124; assembly: GCF_055592385.1. Classification (NCBI taxonomy): domain Bacteria; kingdom Bacillati; phylum Actinomycetota; class Actinomycetes; order Kitasatosporales; family Streptomycetaceae; genus Streptomyces; species Streptomyces sp. NPDC041124. The sequence goes on along the minus strand of NZ_JBVIYR010000006.1, from coordinate 196,278 downwards.
CGCGGTCAGCGTGCTGCACTGCCTGCCGGTCGGGATGAGCCGGACGCCGAGCGCGGCCACGGGCACGGTGATGCGGCCGGACACCGTGCGCGGGTACGCCGCCGAGGCCGGCCTGGACACCCGGGTGATCGACGTGGGGCACCCGTTCCACCGGCTGTACCGGCTCACCGCCCGGCCGTAAGGCGGTACGACGACGGCTCCCGGCCTCACGGAGGCCGGGAGCCGTCGCGTCGCGGGAGGATCAGCTCTCCTCCGTCCGCTCCTCGGAGAGCCGGCGCGAGCCGCGCGGGGTACCGACCTTGCCCGAGCGCAGGTAGTCGGCGACCAGCGCGTTGACCTCGGTGGGCTTCTCCAGCAGGGAGGCGTGCCCGCAATTGCGTATCTCGGTGTACTCGGCGGTGGGGATCAGATCCGCCAGCTCCCGCGACAGGTGCCGAGGCGCGACGATGTCGTGTTCCATGCCCACGACGAGCAACGGCACCCGCACCGCGGCCACTTCCTCGTCACTGGGCCGGAAGGCGGTGCTCGCCTCGGCGTGCCCGATGGCGCCGTGCCCGCCCGACTCCGCGAGGCCCGCCAGCCCGTCCAGGTAGGGCGCGATGAACTGGTCGCGGTTGAGCGCCCTCGGCCCGAACAGGTACATCGCCCGGAAGGTCCCCTCCAGCAGGGCCGGCACCTTGTGCCCGTTCTTCAGCCGGTCCACCGCCTCGGCCTGAATGGCCTGCTGCAGCTTGCCGGGCTTCCACGGGACCCCGATGAGCGCGGCGCGCTCGATCAGCTCGGGGCGTTTCATCGCCAGTTCCAGCAGGATCATCGCGCCCACCGAGTAGCCGATGTAGGTACAGGGGCCCAGCCCCAGCGCCTCGTTGAGTGCGGCCAGGTCCTGCCCGAGCAGTTCCACCGTGTACGGCGGAGGGGTCTCCTCGGAGGGGTGGACACCGCGCAGGTCGAAGGTGACGACGCGGTACCCGGCCTTCGTCAGCTGCGGCACCTGCATGGTCTCGAACAAGGAAGCCTGGTGCTGTCCGGGCACGAGCACGACCACGGGACCGTCCTCCGGGCCGTAGATGTCGTAGCTCAGCGTGACGTCCGTGGGCAGGGTGACTTTCATGGTGTTCCCTTCTGTGGGCGCTCAGCCGGTGACCAGGCGCTCGAAGTCCTGACGGTTGGGTCCGACGTGCTCGCGCCGGAGATCGGGGTGCTCGCGCAGGAACGCGAGCACCCTGCGGGCCACCTTGCGGTCCCGCATCAGCTCGGCCGGGGTGAGCAGCATGTGGTAGACGCGTTCGGCGGCGACACGCACGTGCGCGTCCTCCTCGCGCAGGACGGCGAGGGCGGTGAGGACGCGGGCGGTCAGCGAGTCGTCGTGCGCTCCACCCGCGAGTTCGGCGAGCCGGGCGGCGTCGGTGGCGACCTGCTGCTCGAACCACAGCCCCAGGCACTGTTCGGTGGCCTCGTGAGTTTCCACGGCCCAGCGCGCCGGGTCCTGGTCGAGGCGGCCGAGTCGGTCGGCGACGGTCCTGGCGTGTGCCAGGGCGAGGGACACGCCGCGTCCGAAGGTGGGGTTGGTCTGTACGCAGGCGTCGCCCACCATCGCGTAACCGGTGACCAGCGGGGCTCCGTCCGCGACCAGTGACCGGCGGCGGTTCTCCAGACCGGCCATCGGCATCGGGCCGCCGACCGGCGTCGCTCCGTCGAGCCAGTCGCGCGCCCGGGCCACGCTGGCCAGGAACCGCAGGTAGACCGGGCGGTCCAGCAGCCGGGTCCGTACGGGGTCGTGGGAGGAGATGGCGGTCGACAGGTGGAAGCGGCCGTTGTCGCCGGGGAAGGCCAGCACGGTGGCGAAGTCGAGTTCGTGCACCACCGGGGCCCGTAACGACGGGAACCGACCGCCCGCGTCCAGCGCGAACTCCTGGGCGATATAGGAGAATCCGCACGACTGGACCGTCTCCCGGGGCGGGGCGCCACCGATCGCGGTGAGCCAGGCGGCCACCGAGGACCTGCGGCCCGTGGCGTCCAGCACCACGTCGGCGACCAGGTCGCCGCCCCCCGCGAGGCGTACCCCGTGCACATGGGGAACACCGTGCGGCGTTCCGGCGCTCAGCAGGCCGGTGACCCTGTCGTGCAGCAGCGTGACCGAGGGGTCGGCAGCGGCACGGCGGCGCAGCGCGGCCTCGAAGACCAGCCGGCGGCTGAGCAGGCCGAGGTCGTCCCCGCCCGTCTCCAGGGGCACGGCGACCGCACCGCGGCCGGTCAGCTCCGCCAGCGCCTCGGGGCACTCCTCGCGCAGCACCCCGATGCCCAGCCCCAGCAGGGCGTGCCCCTGACGGGCGTGCGGCACGCCGCGCCGCTCCCAGTCGGCCACCTCAATGTGGGCCCCGCCCTCGGGGGGCGGGCCGTCCCGTTCGACGAGCGTCACCCGGTGTCCGCGGCGGGCGGCGAAGACCGCGAGCCCGAGACCGGCCACTCCCCCGCCCAGTACGACGATGTCCGCCACGGTCAGCCGCGCTTCACGAGCATCGCGAAACGGCGCGTGGCGACGGCCGTGCACACCACCGTGACGCCCACGGTCCAGGCGGCCGTCCCGAGCACCGGTGCGGTCAGCGCGCCCTGGTGGGAGAGTCCGGCCAGTGCGTCGGCCGCCAGCGAGACCGGGTTGACGCTCACCGCCGGCCGGATCCAGCCCGGGAACGCCTCCAGCGGTACGTAACCGCTGGACATCAGCGTCAGCACCAGCGTGGGCATCTGGACGTAGCGCACGATGACGCCGGGGTGCTGGGCGACGAGGGCGACGGCGACGGCCAGCGCGCTGCACATCATCCCGAACAGCGCCACGATCCCGAAGAAGCCGAGCACCGCCAGCGGCCCCCGGGAGAACCGGAAGCCGACCGTGTGGGCGACGAGCGTGACCAGGACGGCCACCCCCATGATCCGTACGAAGTCGCCGCCGATCCGCCCGAGGACGTACGCCCGCATGTCCAGCGGCATCGCCCGCAGCCGGTTGAACACCCCGCTGCGGATGTCGCTCCACAGGGCGATCGCCGTGGTGAGAACCGAGGAGAACGCCGTGGTGAGCACGATCAGCGGGGCGAGGCGCCGCACGTAGTCGACGTCCTGGGTGTCGCTCACCAGCACGCTGAAGGCGGCCAGCAGCATGAAGAGCTGAAGCAGCGGGAAGGCGACGGTGACGATGATCATCATCCGGTTCCGGACGAACTGGCGGAGCACCCGTCCGGCGATGACGACGGAGGCTCCGGCCAGGGTGGCCGGGTCGGGCGAGGAGGACGGCGGCACCGGCGGTGCCGCCGTCTCCGGCGGCTGCACGGTCATCGGATGGCCACCTTCCTGAAGGCGACGGTCGTGGTCCAGGAGAAGAGGGCGAGGAGACCCACCACCCACGCGAGGCCGGGCAGGGTCGCGCCCCAGGTGAGTTCGGCGGTCGACAGGGCGCGCAGCGCGTCGATCACTCCGGACACCGGGGAGGCCGTGACGGCCGGCTGGAGCCAGCCGGGGAAGAGGTCCGCCTCGACGAAGCCGGTGGAGAGCACCAGCAGCGGCAGGTACGGCAGGTGGAGCACCGCGCTGAGCGCCTCCAGGTTGCGCAGGCGCAGCGCTATGGTGGCCGTGGCCAGCGACAGGGCCACGGTGAACGCCGCGGCGAACAGCACGAAGCCCAGTGCGGCGAGCACTCCGTGGTCGAAGCGGAAGCCCGCCAGATGCCCGGCGAGCACGATGGCGACACTGGACAGGAGACCTTGCAGCGCCACCACGGCCAGATGCGCCAGGCTCATCGCGCGCATGTCGACCGGGCTGGTCAGCAGGCGGGAGAAGACGCCGCTGGAACGGTCGGCGGCCAGGTCGGTGGCGCTCCCGATGGCCACGAACATCAGGGCCTGGACCAGGACGGTGGGAGTGACGAAGCGGCCGAACTCGATGCCCCGCTCGTCCAGCATTCCGGCGAAGGTGCAGTAGAAGATGCCGAAGAAGAGCAGCGGCTGCGCCACGGTGGCCACCAGGCCGCCCCGGGAGAACGAACGTCCCCGCAACCGGTCGAAGAGGACCTGGAAGTCGTGCTGCCAGCCGGCCGGGCGGCCCGGGGGCGCCGGGGCGCCGGGCGCCGCCACGACGCCGGGTGTGGTGCTCATCGGGCGGCCTCCTTCTCCATCGGCTCGGTGAGGGCGAAGAAGACCTCGTCGAGCGTCGGCTTGGTGACCTCGATGTCGGCGACCCGCAGTCCCTTGCCGTCCAGCCGGCTGAGCACCGCGCCGACGTCCTCGGGGCGTGCCACGGGCACGGCGACCTTGTCGCCCTCGGCCGTCACGCCGGGGAGGTCGTCGAGGGCCCGGCGGGCCGCCGCGGTGCCGGCGGCGTCGGTCAGGGTGAGGCGGCACATGAGGCCGCCCACGTCGAGCTTGAGCTCGTCCGAGGAGCCGTCCGCGAGGACCCGGCCCTTGTCGATGACGACGATGCGCTCGGCGAGCTGGTCGGCCTCCTCCAGGTACTGCGTGGTGAGCAGGACGGCGACCCCCCGTGCGGCCTCGGCCCTGACCATGTCCCACAGGAGTTTGCGGCTGCGCGGATCAAGGCCGGTGGTCGGTTCGTCCAGCACCAGCACCGGCCGCGGGACCACTAGGCTCACCGCGAGGTCGAGGCGGCGGCGCATGCCGCCGGAGAGGTACCCGACGGGGGTGTACGCCGCTTCGCCCAGCTCGAACCGCTCCAGCATCTCCCCCGCCCGCTGCTGGGCCTCGCCCCTGCCGAGGCCGAGGAGCCGGCCGAAGAACACCAGGTTCTCGCGCGGGCTGATCTGTTCATCGAGGGCGGCGAACTGCCCGGTGACGGCGATGTTGGCGCGCACCAGGGACGGGTCGGCGGCGGAGTCGTGGCCCAGGACGCGGATGGTGCCGCCGTCGGGCTGCAGCAGCGTGGTCAGGCAGTTGATGAGGGTGGTCTTGCCCGCTCCGTTGGGGCCGAGCAGGCCCACCACGGTGCCGGCCGGTATCCGCAGCGACACCCGGTCGAGCGCGGTCTGCTCGCCGAATCGCTTGGTGAGGCCCGAGAGGAAGATCGCCTCGGTCATCGTAGCTCCTTCATTCCTTCGTGACGTCGTCGTGCTCGGGTGAGTGGGGGGCGATCACGACGGCGTCCGGACCTCGACCTGGCTCAGGACGTAGCCGACGACCTGTTCGGTGGTCCGGATGGCACGTCCGGTCTGCTCGTCGATCGGCGGCAGATCGAAGTCGTCCTCGATCGCGAACGCCATCTCCAGCAGGGCCAGGGAGTGGAACCCCAGGTCCTCGACCAGACGCATGTCCGTGCCCGCCTCGAACCGCTCCCGCTCGGGGGCGAGTTGCTCGATGATCGCGAGCACGGTCTCGCGCACCTCTTCACTGGAGTAGGACATGTGGTCTCCTGTTCTGGGGCCGGTCGGGCAGGGGCGTGCGGGGGCCGGTCAGGCGGGGCCGTCGGTCGCGGCGGACACCGCGTCGAAGACGCGCTCCTGGCTGAGGCGCTGCCAGAGCTGACGGCGGCGGCTCTTGCCGCTGCTGGTACGGGGGATCGCGCCCCGGGGCACCCGGGCCACGTGCCGGCGGGTGCCGGGGCAGGCCGCGGCGAGCACGTCCTCCGCCACCTCGGCGGCCCGGGTGTCGAGTCCTTCCAGCACGGCCACGGCGTGCGGGCGACCGTCCGCCTCGCCGAGCACGACGCAGACCCTGCTCAGGTTGAGTCCGGCCCTGCCGAGCATCAGCTCCACGTCCTCGGCGAAGAGCGAGCGGGCGTGGACCTTGACGCTGTCGCCGAGCCTGCCCAGCACGTAGAACTCACCCGCCAGCTGGAAGGCGACGTCGCGGGTGAGGAGCCACCCGTCCACGAAGGCGGTGCCCTCGGCGGAGCCGTCCGCGAGGTAACCCTCGGCCAACGAGGAGCCCGAGACAGCGAGTTCGCCGACGTGGCCCTCGGGCAGCGGCTCCCCGTCCTCGCCGACGACCCGCACCGTCAGGCCGTCCAGTGCGCGGCCGCAGCTCATCACCTGGATCGTCGCCCGGTCCGCGCGTCCGTCCGCGACACTCACCTTCGCTCCGACCCGCAGCTCGTCCCGGTGCACGAGGACGGCGCGCGGCACCTCCTCGACGGGCACTCCGGTGACGGCGAGGGTGCTCTCGGCCAGCCCGTAGGCGGGGGTGAGGGTGTGCGGGGACAGGCCGTGCGGGCGCATCAATTCCGTGAAGCGGGCCACCAGCGCGGGGTCGATGCGTTCGGCCCCGACGATCACCGCCCGGGTGCCGGAGAAGTCGGCGCCCTCCAGGTCGGCCTGGCCGATCTTGTCCACGATGCGCTGCAGGCCGAACGCCGGGGTAGCGGTGATCGTGGCGGGCTGCTCGACCCGGTGGGCGTCGAAACGGGTGAGGTACGACAGCGGATGGCGCAGGAAGGTCTCGGGCCTGCACACCGCCAGCCGGTTGTTGCCGGAGACGGGCACCACCAGGCAGCCGATGAGCCCCATGTCGTGGTGCATCGGCAGCCAGGAACACCAGGAGTCGTCGCGCCCCGCCCGCTCCCAGGCACGGATCGCGGCGGTGTTGGCGTCGAGTGCGGCGTGGCTGATCCGCACTCCGCGCGGGCGGCCCGAGCTGCCGGAGGTGAACTGGACGAGAGCCTGATCGGCGGGGTCCCGCCGGCCGGGATCGCCCGCGACGAGCTCCTCCAGGAGCAGGACCCGGGCACCCGGCCCGGTCTCGGCCAGGACGTCCACGGTGTAGTCGTGGTGGGCGGCGTCGACCAGCACGGCGCCGGCGTCCACCGCGGCGACGACGGCGCGGACGTGGGCACGGGCGGCCTCACCCGACATCCGGTTGGGGGGTGCCAGCACGCTCACCACGCATCCGGCGGCCTGCACCCCGTAGAAGGCGGCGACGAGGTCGGGGCCGGTCGAGCACAGCAACGGCACCACCGCCCCGCGGGGCACGCCCCGCGCGATCAGCCCGCCCGCGATCCGGAGCGCGGCGTCGGCGAGTTCGGTGTAGGGCCGGTAGGTGTGCGATGCCTCGTCGAACATCTCCACACCGCTGTCGTCGCGAGGTGCGTCGAGCCAGTTCAGCGTACGGGGGCGACTCATCCATCACTCCTAGGCGGGGCGTCCCGGGGGCCGGGATCTCGTCGGCGACGCTGGTGACGATAGGAGCGATCGCGGTGGCGCCCTTCGTCTCTTTCACGGCTCTGTTCGTCCCGGCCGGCGCGGCGCGGCGGGCCGGAACACTGGCTGCCATGGATGAGTTCACGCCGTGGAGCGACGAGGACGCCGCCCGCTACCGGGCCGCCGGGATCTGGCGGGGAGTGCCGCTGGGCAACGCGCTGACGGAGACGGCACTGGCCTTCCCCGGCCGAACCGCGGCCGTGGACCGCACACGCCGCATCACGCACGGCGAGGTGCGCGCCGAGGCCGACGACATCGCGCGCGGACTGCTGGCCCGGGGCGTGAACCCCGGGGACCGGGTCATGGTCCAGCTGCCGAACGTCGTGGAGTTCCTCACCGTCACGGTGGGACTGTTCCGGGCCGGCGTCATCCCGGTGTTCGCGCTGCCGGGACACCGGGAGAGCGAGGTACGGCACCTGATCGAGGCTTCCGGCGCGGTCGGTTACGTGACCACCGGCCGGTTCCAGGGATTCGACTACCGCACCCTCGCCCGGCACGCCGCGTCCCTGCCCGGCGTCCGCACGGTGATCGTGGCGGGCGACAGCGAGGACCTCACCCCGTTGTCCCGGGTCCGCGCCCAGGGCGCCGGCGGCGGGCCGCTGCCCGAGGTCGATCCCTCGGGCGTGGCGTTCCTGCTGCTCAGCGGCGGCAGCACCGGCAAGCCCAAGCTGATACCGCGGACGCACGACGACTACCTCTTCAACATCGCCGCCTGCGCACAGGCCCTGGAGTTCGGCGCGGAGAGCGTGTACCTGGCGGCCAACCCGGCGGCGCACAACGCCGCCCTGGGATGCCCCGGAGTGCTCGGCGCACTGCTGGTGGGCGGCACGGCGGTCCTGGCCGCGAGCCCCTCCCCCGACGAGGTGTTCCCGCTGATCGAGCGGGAGGGCGTCACCCACACCACCGTGGTGCCCGCCCTCGCGGCGCTGTGGTCGAAGGTCGCCGCGAAACGGCCGGTGGACATGAAGGGGGTCGTCCTCCAGGTGGGCAGTTCCAAGTTCGACGAGCAGGCCGCCGGGCGCGCGCAGTCGGCGCTCGGCTGCCGCATCACGAACTGGTTCGGCATCGGCGAGGGCCTGCTGACGTACACGCGCCTGGACGACCCGGAAGAAGTGGTGCACGGAACCGAGGGCCGCCCGCTGTCGGAGTTCGACGAACTGCGCCTCGTCGACGAGCAGTTGCGCGAGGTTCCGACGGGCGCTGTGGGCGAGCTGGTCACCCGCGGCCCGTACACGATCAACGGCTACTGGAACGCACCGGAGGCGAACCGCACCTCGTTCACCCCCGACGGCTTCTTCCGCACCGGTGACCTGGCCAGGCTCACCCCTGAGGGCAACCTGGTGATCGTGGGCCGCGCCAAGGACGTGATCAACCGGGGCGGCGAGAAGGTGTCGGCCGACGAGATCGAGGGACACCTGCGCGGCCACGAGGCCATCGACGACGCCGCGGTGGTGGCCCGGCCGGACGCTGAACTCGGCGAGGGCGTCCTCGCGTTCGTGGTCCCGAGCGGCGGGGCCGGGCAGACACCCTCGCTGATGGAGATCAAGCGGTACCTGGCGGGCAAGGGACTGGCCGCGTTCAAGCTGCCCGACGAGGTGCGCGAGCTGCCGGTGCTGCCGCGCACTCCGGTCGGCAAGATCGACAAGGTGGCGCTGCGGGCGACGGCGGCATCCCGTTGACCCGTGGGACGGAGTTCTCCGGCGCGGCCGGTGAGGCGGAGCACCCCTGTACGGCCCGTACGACGGGAGCCTTCGGCACCGCCCGCACGACAGCCGTCCCCGGTGTGATCCGGACGCTGCTGCCCGCGTACGCGGCGGCCCTGGAGAGCACCTGGGAGCTGACCGGCCCCGCGCTCTACGAGGCGGAACGGCGGCAGGTGGCCGATGTGCTGCCCGCGCGCCGCGCGGAGTACACCACCGTCCGGCGGGTGGCGCGCGCCTGTCTGACCGAACTGGGCGTCCCGCCCGCCGCACTGGTGCGCGGCACCGACGGGGCGCCCCGGTGGCCGGCCGGGACGGTCGGCTCCATGACGCACTGCCGGGGTTACCGGGCGGCGGCGGTGGCACGTTCCCGGGACGCCGGCGGTGTGGGCATCGACGCCGAGCCGTGCGCGCCGCTGCCCTCCCGGGTGCTGGCGCAGGTGACCTCGGCGGCCGAGCGGGCCCATCTCGCCGAGCTGGGCGCGACCTGGCCCGACGTGCCGTGGTGCCGGGTCCTCTTCAGCGCCAAGGAGGCGTACTACAAGGTCTGGTATCCCGCGATGGGGTGCTGGCTGGGTTTCGACGACGCCGAGGTCGTCCTCGAACCCGGCCGTGGGCGGGGCACGTTCGCGGTGCGGCCGGTCTCGGGCGGTGCTCGCCGGGCCCGCCGGACGGACTCCGTCTTCGCCCCGGCCGCCACCGGCTTCCCGTCCCTGCGCGGACGATGGGCCGCCGGTGCGGGTCTCGTGGTGACCGCGATCGCCGCGCCGGCGGGCTCCCTGCCCCACCGGGCTCAGACGGGCCGCACCGCCACCGGCACGCTGCGGTGGGCCCAGTAGGGGAAGCGGAAGCCGCCCGCGCTGGGCTCCCACTCGCCCTCGCCCGCCGACTCGATGTCCGCGAACCGGGCGACCAGCCGCTCGAAGACCACCGCCCCTTCCACCCTGGCCAGCGCCGCGCCGAGGCAGTGGTGCACTCCCCCGCCGAAACTCAGGTGCGGGTTGGGCGACCTCGTCAAGTCGGCCCGTTCCGGGTCGCGGAACACCCGCTCGTCGTGGTTCGCGGAGGCGAGCAGCAGCACCACCACGCGTCCTTTGCGGACCGTCAGACCCGCGATCTCGATCGGCTCCAGGGCCATCCGGGTAGTGGCGTGGATGGGCGCGTCGTAGCGCATGAACTCCTCCAGCGCGCTGCCGACGAGGCCCGGGGCCTCCCGCAACTGCCTCTGGGTGTGCGGCTGCCGCACGAGGAGGTCGCCGCCGGTGGCGATGGCGTTGGTGGTCGTCTCGAAGCCCGAATAGTAGACGAACAGCGCGTTGTCGATGATCTCCTCGTCGGTCAGCGGTTCCTCGCCGTCCTTGACCGCGGCAAGCATCCGCGACAGCAGGTCCTCACCGGGCCGGCGCCTGCGCTCACGGACCAGCTGGGCCATGTAGTCGCGCAGCTCGACCACGGCCCCATGCGCCTCGCGCTGCTTCTCCGGCGGGATGAACACCGCGAAGGCCTGGGCGAGCGAGGTGGAGAGGCGGGCGATGTCGGCCCGGTCGGGGCGGGGGATGTCCAGCAGCTCGCTCATCACCGTCATCGGCACGGGCACGGCCAGGTCGGCGACGAGGTCGAAGCGGCGCTCGTCGGCGAACCGGTCCAGCAAGCCGTCGACGAGCCGGGCGATGGGCTCGCGCAGCCCGCGCACCATCGCCGGACTGAGCGACTTGACGAGCAGCCGGCGCAGCCGGGTGTGGCCGGGCGGGTCGCGGTCGACGACGATGCGCCGCAGGTAGTCGTTGGCCGGCCCCTCGCCCACCGACACCGCCTGGTACTCCTCGGGGAACTCCCGGCCGAGCCGGGGGTCGCGCAGCAGTGCGGAGACCTCCTCGTGCCGCGGGAACACCCACTGCCCCGGACCGCCCCGGCAGACCGGACCGTACTCGCGCAGGCGGCGGTAGACCGGGTAGGGGTCGCGCATGGCGCGCGCGTCGTCCAGCAGGAAGCGCGGCATGTTCAGCACGGTGTTCAACGCTGCGTCACCTCCCGGCACCCTCGGGTGCGCGGCTCGGGTCCGGTGGTTGCCTGGCCCGTCCAGTCTGCGAGCCCGGTGCGGGGCGCCGGACGGCGGTGAAGGACTGGCGACAGGTTCCTCCGCACCCGCCCCCGGGCTGTCAGGCTCACCGGACACCGCACGCACGCCACAGGAGGTGCCGGCCCGCATGCGAGAGCTGCCCGTCAAGTTCGACTCCCGCGATCCCGCCGTGGTCGCGGACCCCTACCCGGTGTACGCCGCTCTCCGTGCGGCCGGCCGGCTGGCCCGCGGCGCGGCCGGCCAGTGGGTGGTGTCGCACCACCAGGACGTCAGCCGGCTGCTCAAGGACCGGCGGCTCGGGCACGAGTACCCGCCGGAGTACCACGAGTTCTCCACCGGGGCAGGGCCCGCGAACGAGTTCCTGAAGCGGATCGTGCTGGACCAGGACGCGCCCGCGCACACCTTCCTGCGGGGCATCATGCAGCGCTCGTTCAGCCCGAGGCTGATGCGCAGGCTCGAGGAGTACGTCGCCGCCCAGGTGGACCGGCTGATGGCCGAGGCCCAGGACCGGGCGGGCCGGAGCGGAGTGCTGGACATGGTCGGCGACCTGGCCTTCCCGTTGCCGGTCACCGTGGTCTGCGAGCTCATCGGCATTCCGGAGGTGGACCGGAACGCGGTGCGGCCGCACGCGGTGGAGCTGGCCAAGGCGTTCGCCCTGTACGTGCCCGTGGAGGAGCGGGCGGCGGCGCACAACGCGGTGACCTGGCTGCGCGACTGCGTCTCGGCGCTGGTCGACGAGCGGGCGAAGCGGCCCGCCGACGACCTGATCAGCAATCTGCTGGCCGCCCAGCGCACGCATCCCGGCTTCGACCGGGAGACGCTCGTCGACAACGTGGTGTTCCTGTTCTTCGCGGGCTTCGAGACCACCACGAACCTGATCTCCACGATCTTCTCCGCGCTGCTGGAACATCCACAGCAATTGGCCCTGTTGCGGGAACGGCCGGAACTGGCGGTCCCGGCCGTCGAGGAGTTCCTGCGGTACGACGCGCCGATCCAGGCCACAGCGCGCTACGTGAAGGAAGCAGTGGAGATCGACGGCCGTACCGTGCGCGCGGGACGCATCCTGGTGCTGCTGCTGGGGTCCGCCAACCATGACCCGGCCCGGTTCGCCGACCCCGGGCGGCTCGACATCACCCGTGACCCCAATCCGCACGTCAGTTTCGGCGGCGGTGTGCACCACTGCCTGGGCGCGGCACTGGCCCAGGTGGAGGGGCGCGCCGTGCTGCGGTGGCTGGCGCACGCACCGGCCACGCCGGCCGCGGCGGGAGTCGTGGAGCGGCGGCCCAGCGTCACCTTCCGGGCCTACCGCAGTATTCCGGTGAGGTTCGAGCCGGCCGAGCGGTCTCGGGTGGCGTCCGCACCCTGACTCCCGCCCCTTCCGCGACCGTGGGGTCGTCCACGCCCCGGACCCGGCCGTTCTCCTGCCCTGCCGCCTCCGGCCGCACCGCTGCCCCTCTGGCTGCCCGCACGGGCCCAGCCCCGAGAGCCGCCCGCGCGGGACCTCGCACCGCACCCGCGCGGACCGGACGGCCCCGGCTACGGCACGTGCTTCCCGTTACGAACGCCCCGGGCCCCGGCCGGGCTCATCGCCGTGGCGGTCAGCGTCGCGCTCTGCTCCAGCAGGCCGATGCCCCGGCAGGCGGCTGCCAGACCGAGCAGCGCCCTGCGGTACCCCTCGGCCTCCCGGGAACCGGTGGCCCCGCCGTCGTACTCCCCGCCCCTCTCCTCTTCTTCGCAGCCGCCGCCCTCCGGCGACAGGACGAACCGCAGGTTGCGCGCGAGCTGCGCGGCCGGGCCGAAGAACTCCTCGTGCCCGGAAGCGCACAGCACCTCCACCATCGCGGGCAGCTCCCGCTCGCAGATCCCCGTCGCCTCCTTGCGGCTGTTGATCTCGGGGAGGTGGGGGACGGCGTCGGGCCCGGCACCGGATCCGTCGTCAGGCCGTTCGAGCAGATGGCGGCTTCGGGAGGTGACCGCCAGGTGGTGGGCGAGCAGTCGCCGGAGCGCGGAGCGTCGCCCGCCGCCGCGCAGGAGCCGCTCGAACTCCCCCGTGCCCGTCGTGACACCGGCCACCAGCCCGTGCAGGGCGTAGCGGCCGATGTGCGGCTGTTCGAGGAGGTTCACGTCGAGCAGGCCCTCCAGCAGCAGCTCGGCTTCGGCCGGACCGGTGCCGAGGAGGGCAGCCGCCTCGTACAGGTCCATGCTCGCGTCCGGCACCAGGGCCATCACGCACAGGGCGTGGTGCTGCCCCTCGGTCAGCGCGTCCAAGGAGAGCTGGAGCACCGACCGGACGCTCCGGTCGCCCGCCTGGAGTTCGACGGCACGTCGGCGCGTGTCGCCCAGGCGCTCCACCAGATGGGACAGCGTCCAGGTGGGGCGGCTGCGCAGTTTGGCGGCGGCCAGGCGCAGTGCCAGCGGGAGCCCCCCGCAGTAGGCGACGAGCCGTTCCGTCGCCTCGAACTCCAGTTCTCTCCCCAGCAGCCGTTCGAGGAGTTCCCGGGAGTCGCCCGCGCCCATCCGGGAGACCGGACAGGGCTCGGTGCCGTCGAGGCCGTAGAGGCGACGGCGGCTGGTGATGAGGGTGAGGGAACCGTTGCCCGGCGGCAGCAGCGGCACGATCTGCGCCTCGCTCGCGGCGTTGTCGAGCAGCAGCAGCACCTTGGAACCGGCCAGCCGGGCGCGCCACAGGGCCACCTGGTTGTCCAGGTCCGCCGGGATGTGCTTCGCCTCGATCCCCAGTGAGCCCAGCAGCACCTGAAGCACCTCGGCGGGTTCGCGGGGCCGCTCGCACGGACTGAACCCGTGCAGGTCGACGTAGAACTGGCCGTCCGGGCAGTCCTGGGCCAGCTGGTGGGCCGCGTGCAGGGCGAGAGCCGTCTTGCCGATGCCGCCCATGCCGTCGACGCAGATCAACAGCGGCCCCGGGCCCCGGGAGCCCGCCCTGGCGGTCCGCAGCAGGGTGTCCACCTCCTCCCGGCGGCCGACGAAGTCGGTCAGCCCGTGGGGCAGGGTGCAGGTCGCCTGGACGCGTGCCTTCCGAACCCGCGGTGCCATGTGACATCTACCCGCGTCAAGCTCAGTGGCGAGGGGCTGTGCGTAATCGCGGGGCGGGGCTCCGGAGCGCAGGAAGGCGAGCGCGTCACCGCACAGCACCGCTTCGTGCACCTGGGCCAGCGAGTGATCGGGGTCGATGCCCAGTTCGTCGCGGAGCAGGGTGCGGATCTCGGCGTACTCGGCGAGCGCGTCGGCCTGCCTCCCCGAGAGGGACAGCGCGAGCATGAGCTGTGCACGCAGGTCCTCCGCGAGCGGGTGCTGCGCCACGAGGTCCCGGAGGTCCTCTATCACCAGCGCCGGTGGCGACGAGTGCAGCCGCAGCGAGATCAGTTCCTTCTGGACCGCGAGCCGCCGCTCTTCCACCACCCGAGCGGCCGCGCGAATCAGGCCGTTCTCCACCTCGTCGCCGTCGACGATGTCGGCCGCGACGGGACCGCGGAAGAGGGACAGGGCCGTCTGAAGTTCCTGGATGAGCTGGGCCTCACCTGCTCCGCCCTCCGCGAGCTTGCGGACCCGCAGGCGGCGCTGGTTGAACTCCACCAGGTCGGACTCGGCCGGACCGACGCTCAGCCGGTAGTTCGGACCGTCTGTCAGCAGGTGCGCACCCGCGCCCGGTATCGACTGGCGGAGTTGGGCGACCGCCTTGCGCACCTGATTGGAGGCGGTCGCCGGACAGCACGAGCCCCAGACGGCCTTGGCGAGGCGGGGGGTGCTGAGCACTTCTCCGGGGGACAGCATCAGCGCGGTGAGCACGCGGCGTGCCACGGTGCCAGGCAGACGGACAGGTGAATCACCGCAACGCACCGCGACCGACCCCAGCACCTGGAAGCGCAGACCCCCCTCCCGCGGGGTCATGCGGCCGGCTCACAGAACGCGGGCCGCGCCGTCCACCGTTCCCCCGCGACGGTGACGGACCTCGGGCATCGGTCCCCGGCAATCCGGCATCCAGGGCCCGCCGCGAGCGGGAGAAAGCCGAGGAGAGACGGCACAAGCACGCCCCGACGCGTCCTGCCCCCCGCCGTACCTACGTGCTCTTCGCGACGCTCCGCGACGGCACCTGCTTCCAGCCCCACGCCATTCCCCCAGCCGCCTGAATCACGACAGAACAACCGCGCTGCTCCTTGACACAAGAGACAGGGACGCCCCACGCGGGAAGACAGACACGGCGGCCCCGGCGGCCGCCGAGGCCTCGCAATTTGCCACGAGAAGTACCAATCCCGCTGGCACTATCCACGAACGCCATGCGCAAACGTGCCCGAATCAGCCCCGTCACCCACCAGGGACAAATGCGCCCATCAATGCGTGATTCGCTTGCCCCGATGGGCGGAATAATCCATTCTGTCACTCACTGTCGATGCCGGATTGTCCGAAAGCGTGCAGTGATTCCCAATGAACCGGCCAGGGTTCGACAGAGGTCGAGACGTTCGTGTCCGCCAACCTCCCGCAAGGCAACCCCGAGAACAGCCGGCCTCCCTGAAGAGAGGCTGGTCGCGACCCTCGGTCCTCGCGGGGCCCGCCGCTCTTGAGCACTCGCATACCCTTTGGACGGCCTCCGCGTCGGCGCCACCAGCCGCCCGCCCCGCGAACGCCCCACGTGGACCCGGCCTGTCCCACCGAACCGAGAGCTGGTCGAGGATGACGTGCACAAGATGCTGGGGCTCAACGTGAACGCACCGCACCATCATGTCCCGTCACGACCACGCATACGGGCCGGTCCGGTGGAGTTCCAGGGTTGTGGCGAGGCGGATGACGGCGGTGTGCCAGTGGGAAGTGGCGGGGGCCGGGCCGTGGGTGCGGAGGGTGGTTGTCACAGCGGAGACCTTGTCCGCGGTGGTGCGGAAACCGGTTCGGTGCAGGAGGGCGGCTGCTGATTCGAGGATGTCGTGGTCGCTGGCAGTCAGGTTCTTCAGGCCATGGTGGGCGGCCTCGGCGAGGGCTGCGAGGGCCCGTTCCAGGGCGGTGGTGAGGGGGTCGTCCGGGGGATGCAGGGCGACGGGGAGGGCGGTGTCGCCGTCGCCCGGGGCGAGGTCGGGGACGAGGACGCCGCGGGAGGTGCGGACGGCGAGAGGGGCGAGGAGGACCCTGCCCCGGTCATGGCGGAGGGAACCGCTGATCCGGTCGGCGGTGCCGGAGGCGAGGGCGTCGGCCAGGGCGTCCAGGGCGCCGGGGCAGTGGGGGTTGTGCGCGGTGCTCAGCAGGGCCTCGTTGCCGGCCGGGTCGTGGAGGACGGCTTCGAGGCGCTGAGCCGACGGGTCGTACCGCACGGGTCCGGCCTCCGCGACGGCGAGGACGCGCATGGACTCGGCCTCCACCCGAGGGCGGACGAGACGGGGAGGGACGGTACCGGGGGCGGGGAACTGTGCGGCGAGGTCGGTGACCAGCAGCCCGGGCGGCAGGTCGTCCCAGGCGGTGCCGACAGGAGTGACGGACGTGGTGGCGATCCGGCCGCGGGAGATCTCCACGGCGCGGCCGGCTGTGCGGGAGGTGGCCTCGCTGACCACGTTGGCGGCGGCAAGGGTGCGCAGGTTTGTACCGAGGATCCTGCGGGAGCCGAGGTCGTGGCCGGTGGGCGCCTGACCGTCGGGCAGCTCCCAGCGTTTGTGCAGAACGAGGACGATACCGGCATCGGGGTGGGCGAAGAAGACGTCGGCGGTGCGGTCGCGGGCGGAGCCGTCGACGTGGCAGCCGAGGGAGACGAGGCGGACTCGGCGCAACGCTGTGCGGGCCGTCTCGGCAGTGCCGAGGACGGCCGCGGGGTCGGTGAGGGCGGCGCGGTGGCGGGCGTGGAGTTCGGCGAGGAGCAGGGCGTGGGTCTCGCGGTCGTGGCGGGCGCCGCGGACCGCGTGCTCGGCGAGCTGGTGGCGTATCCCCTCGAGGGCCGCGGCGGGCCAGTGGCGGCCGGCGGCCGTGAGGGCGGCGCCGGCACGGCGGAGGGTTCCGTCCAGGACGGGGCCGGCCTGAGGAACGCCTTCGACGAGGAGTTCGTCGACGAGGTCCAGGGCTGCGCGGTGGGCGCTGTCGCCGTTGTCCGGGGTTCCTTCCCTTCCTCCGACGGTGACTCGGTCGTCGCCCTCGGTGTCGGCGGCTCGGAAGGCCCAGACGGCGAGGACGACCGTCGCGCCGCGCAGCGGCTCGGCGGCGTCGGTGACGGCGAAGCCGGGGCGGTGGGGCACCGGGAAGCGGACGGTGCAGGCGGGAAGTTCGACGGCGGGAACGGGGTCGGCGGGGGTGGGGCGGTGGAGGACCGCCTGGTAGCCGCGGTCGCGGGTGCGGCGGGCTGCGGTGAGGGCGGGACGGCCGAAGGCCTCGGCCAGGGCGGCGTCGTCGATGCTTCCGGGGGACCAGTCGGTGAGAGGCGGCGGGGTGTCCGATGCGGTCGCGGTGCGCTGGTAGGCGAGGACGAGGGCGATGCGGTGGCGGCAGACTCCGGTGGCCTCGCAGCTGCAGTGGGCGTCCTGCAGGGTGGCGCCGGGCGGCAGTCGGGTCTCGGTGCCGTCGGGAAAGCAGCCGTGCACGGTGTGGTCGCCGGTGACGTCCAGGTCGGGGCCTGCTCCGGCGTCGAGGTTCTTGGCGGCGCGTTTGACCAGGCCGCGGTTGGCGAGGGCGGCGAGGGTGTCGGGGGTGAGGGCGAGCAGGTCGGTGCGGGTCATGCCGTTCGTCCTCCGTGGGCCATTCTCTCGGCGACGAATTCGGCCAGGTGGCCGGGGGTCATGGCGCCGATGTGTGCGCCGGCCCCGGCGAGGCGGCCGGCCAGGTTGCGGTCGTAGGAGGGGGCGGCCTCCTCGTCGAGGGCGGCGAGGCCGAGGACGGTGACGCCCTGTCCGGTCAGGTCGCGGACGGTGCGGGTCAGGCGGTGGGCGTCGCCGCCCTCGTAGAAGTCGGTGATCAGGGCGACGATCGTGCGGCGCGGGTTGTCGACGAGGCCGGCGGAGTAGTCGACGGCGCGGGCGATGTCGGTGCCACCGCCGAGCTGGACCTTCATCAGGAGTTCGACGGGGTCGGTGACGTCGGAGGTGAGGTCGACGACCTGCGTGTCGAAAGCGACCAAGTGGGTGCGCAGTCCGGGCAGGCCCCATAGGCAGGCAGCGGTGACGGCGGAGTGGATCACGGATCCGGTCATGGAGCCGGACTGGTCGACGAGGAGGATCAGCTGCCACTGCTCGATGTGGCGGCGGGTGCGGGAGTGGAAGTGCGGCTGCTCGATGAGGATGCGGCGGTCCTCGGGCCGGTAGTGGGCGAGGTTGGCGCGGATCGTGGCCCTGAAGTCGAAGTCCCGGGCGCGGGGGGTTCGGCTGGGGCGGCGGGATCGGGCTCCGGTGAGGGCGCGCCGGATCTCCGGTCTCAGCCGCTCGGTCAGGTCGCGCACGACGGCTTCGACGATGCGCCGGGCGGCGGCCAGGATCTGCGGGTTCATCAGGTGTTTGGTGCGCAGCACGGCCCGCAGCAGGCTGGTGCTGGGCTCTACGCGGAGGAGGACGTCGGGATCGGTGACGATCTCGTCGATGCCGTAGGTCTCCACGGCGTCGCGTTCGAGGCGTTCGACCGTCTCCCGGGGGAAGAGACGGTGGATGTCGTCGAGCCAGTCGACGACGGTGAGCGTGGAGGGGCCGTCGCCGCCCTCCCGGCCGCCGGCGGTGCCGCGGCGTTCACCACGGCGGGCGAGGTCGTCGTCGCGGCCGTAGAGCCACTGGAGGGCGGTGTCGCGGGCGGCGTCCGGGCCGTCGAGGCCGCCGGTGCGGCGTTCGGCGGGGGCGCCGAGGATCAGCCGCCAGCGTTCCAGTCCCGCGCGGGGGTCGTCGGGGGTCATCGGGGTGCTCCGAGGGCGTGCCGGTCGAGCAGGAGGCCGGTGTGTTCCTCGAGGGCCGCGGCACGGGCGAGGAGCAGCGGGGCGGCGGTGGTGCGCAGCAGGGTGCGGGCGGAGCCGTGCAGGTTCCGGCGGTCGAGGAGGAGTTGCGCGACGCGTTCGCGTTCACGGGGCGGGAAGAAGGCGAAGGCCTGACGCAGGGCGGGCAGGGCGTGGAGGAAGACGTCGTCGGTCATGGTGGTGACGACGCCGTCCAGGGTGTCGAGCAGGGACTGTTCGCCCTTCGGGGCGGGCCGCAGGACTTCTTCGCGGGCGAGCGCGAGCAGGCCGGCCAGCCAGTCGCCGAGGGCGGCGGGGTCGGCCGCGACGGCGAACGCTCCGGCCTCGCCGGCGGGTTCGGCCAGGGCTCCGAGGGCGCGGCACAGGCCGAGGGCGGCGCCGCGCAGGTCGGCGGGTGCGTGCCGGTCGCGGGCGATGCGGGCGGCGGTTGCGGCGGCGGTTTCCGGGGTGAGAGTGAGGGCGGGTGCGGCGTGGAGGAGGGCGTCGCGGGCGGCGGTCAGGGCGCGCAGGCGGGGGACGTCGACGCCGGGCGGGCCGCCGTGGAGGCCCTCTACCAGGTAGAAGAGCCGGCCGACGGCGTGGTCGAGGACGGTGCCGAGCAGCGGGTCGCGGGCGGTACCGAAGACGCGGTCATGGCGCCAGAGGCCCAGGACCACGGCGAGGGCCCGCCCGAGGGGGCCGGGGTCGGCGGTGGTGAGGATCCGGTGGGCGAGGCCGTCCAGGAGGTCGCGGGAGAGGGTTCCGGCTCCGCAGAGGACGGCGTCGAAAAGGAGGGCGGCGGTGGTCCCGGCGTCGGCGGCCGTACCGGTGTCGCGGAGGCGGCGGGCGAGGAGGGCTGTGGCGGCCTCGTCGGGGCGGGCTCCGTAGGCGCCGGCCTCGGTCAGTGCGGCGTCGCGGCCGGTGCGGGGGCGGGGCTCCCAGGTTTCGTGGTCGCGGAGGTCGGCTCCGTGGTCGGGGCCGGTGAGGCGCGTGTGGCCGGGGATGCCGAGGATGCGCAGCTGGTGGAGGAAGCGGCTGCGTTCGAGCCCTCGGGGGTGGGTGAGGTCGAGGTCGAGGGTGCGGTCGCCGTCGAGGCCGAGGCGGATCTCCTCGGCAGTCACGTGGTGGACCAGGGGTGGCAGCGGGGTGCCGGGGTGGAGGCGGCCGGTGCGGTCGCCGGTACAGACGACGACCGTTTCGACGACGGCGGGGTGGGCGCCGGGCCTCAGGGGGCCGTCGGTGTTCCAGGGGAGCGGCTGGTCGAGGTCGTCGGTGATCAGTGCGGCGGCGAGGCCGTCCAGGACGTCGACGCGGGCGGGGCGAGGGTGTCCGCGGAGGGCGGCGAGGCCTTCGGTGAGGGTGTGGGCGGAGATCAGGGCGGCGGTGGAGACGGGGAGGCGGCGGGCGCGGAGCCGTTCCACGACGGTGCGATGGAGGGTTTTCGCGGCCGCGTCGGGGCCTTCGTCCCACAGGTGCTGGTAGTAGCCGGGGGACGGCATGCCGGACTGGTAGCCGGCGAAGGCGTCCATCTGGCGGAAGGAATAGGGCACCAGGAAGCTGCCGCCCGCGGCCCCGTCGGGCGGGACGGGCACCGGGGGCCATGCGGCGGGTTCCGCGCCCGGAGACGTGCCGGGGGCGGCGGTGAGGGCGCGCAGGGCGGGCTGGTGGAAGCCGCCGGTCACCACCAGGACCGGCCGGCCGCCGGCGTGTGCGATTGCGGCACGGACCCAGGAGGCCATGTACCGCTCGCGGGCGCGGTCCCCGTCGTCGGCCTCGGTGTCGCCGCGCACCAGGGCGAAGTAGGCGTCCAGGCGGTCCTGCAGGCCGCCCGGATCGGCGATCTCGAAGACGCGGTCCCACAGGGCGTCCACGGTGTCGACCCGGTAACGGGCGCGGAGCCGTTCGGTGGCACGGCTGTAGCGGGCCTCGGCGTCGGCGTAGCGGTTGGCCGCGCCGTCGGGACGGTCGGTGAAGGCGCGGTGCCAGGCGGGCAGGTCGATGAACCGGACCTCGGCGCCCGCGGTACGGCCCTCGGTGAGTGCCACCCATTCCGGGGAGTACGCGCACAGCGGGGCCCAGGAGGTGGCGATCCGTTCGGTGTCGCGGTAGTGGCTGAAGACGGCGATGGGCAGTTCGTGTCCGAGGAGCAGTTCGCCGATCCGGTCGTTCATGTCGGCGGGGCCCTCGACCAGGACGTGTGCGGGGCGCAGTTCGCGGATCGTGCGGCGGACCAGGCCGGCGCAGGCCGGTGAGTGGTGGCGCACCCCCAGGAAGGTGACGCGGGCGGTGCTCACCGTTGGTCCAGCAGGTGCCGGGCCTCGTGGAGGGCCTGCCACTGGGGGCCTCGGCGCAGGCGGGCCTGTTGTTCGAGGAAGCGGCGCAGGCGGGCGAGGTCCTCGGGGCTGTCCTTGGCGGCGGTGCCGGCGAGACAGGAGACGATGTCGGCGGCGTTGCCGGCCTCGCCGCGCAGGAACCAGCCGCGCAGGCCGACGGCGTGGGCCGTGGAGACGGCTTCGGCGGTGCTCATCACCGCGGAGGGCCGGTCGCCCTGGCCGGGTGCGCCGCGCAGTTCGCGGAAGGTACCGACCAGTACCTCGAGGACGTCCCGGTCGGGTGCCCGCTCGACTCCGGACTCGCGGAGCAGTGCGGCGGACTCGGCTTCGACGAGGGCGAGTTCGGTGTCGAGGTCGGGTATCGGGAAGACCGTCTCGAAGGTGAAACGGCGTTTGAGTGCGGCGCTCATCTCGTTGACGCCGCGGTCGCGGGTGTTGGCGGTGGCGATGACGTTGAAGCCCTGGCGGGCGAAGACCATGCCGTCGTCGCCGTCGAGTTCGGGGATGGCGACGACGCGTTCGGAGAGCAGGGAGAGCAGGCAGTCCTGGACCTCGAGGGGGCAGCGGGTGATCTCCTCGAAGCGGACGATGCGTCCCTCGGCCATGCCGCGGAGCATGGGGGCGGGCACCAGGGAGCGGCGGGAGGGGCCTTCGGAGACCAGCAGGGCATAATTCCAGGAGTACTTGATCTGGTCCTCGGTGGTGGCCGCGCCGCCCTGCACAGTGAGCGTGGAGGTGCCGCTGACGGCTGCCGCGATGAGCTCGGAGAGCAGCGACTTGGCAGTGCCGGGTTCGCCGACGAGCATCAGGCCCCGGTTGGTGGCCAGGGTCACCAGGGCCCGTTCGACGAGCGAGGGGCTGCCGACGAACTTGCGGCTGATGCCGGCGTCGCGGTCTCCGACCACGAAGCGGAGGGCGGCACGGAGGCTGAGCTGCCAGCCGGGCGGCCGCGGGCCGGTGTCCCCGGCACGCAGCTCGGCGAGTTCGTCGGCGTGGCGCACTTCTGCGGGCGGGCGCTGCAGGCGGGGCGGGTGCGGGTCGCTCACTGTGGTCATGGCGGGGCTCACTTGGCGGTGATGTCGGTCAGGTCGGCGAGGATCTCGGAGGCGGTGACGGGGTCGATCTCGCCGAGGCGGTGCGGGTAGGTGTGGCTGCCCCAGTAGTCACCGGGGGCGACGTCGATCCATATGGTCTTGAGGGTCTGGTCGGGGAACGCGTCGACCATGCCGACGGCGATGCCGTCGTCGAGGGCGATGACGAGGTGGCGGTCGCGGGTGATCGGGCGGGAGAACCAGCGTTCCACGCCGTTGTCCTCTGGCGTACCGCGTTCCCAGCCGCGTTTGGTGAGGCCGAGGAGTTTGCCGACGGGGACGGTGACGCCCTCGAAGCGGGTCAGCCGGTGGCCGGTGGCCTCCGCGTCGGTGAAGGCGTGCACGGGGCGCCCGAGCTGTGGGAAGGGCTGGAGGATCTCGTAGTCGGCGAAGAGGTCGGCCCAGGCCTCGAGTTCGTCTCCCAGATGGAGGGGGTGGGCGAGGCGCACGGTGGCGTCGGCGGGGAGGGTCCACGCGTCGTCGTGGACGTCGGCGAGGGTGAGGTCCTCGGCGACACGGAACGCGGTCGCCATGCCGTCGCCGTCGCCGAGCCAGACCAGGCGGCGCACCAAGTGGCGCAGAAGGGGGTGTTCGACGAGCAGTTCGCGGAACTCGGCGGCGGTCCAGGAGCGGCCGGTGACCATGGCGGCCTCCAGGCGGCGCAGCTGGTCGGAGGCAATGGTTCGGACCTCCTTCTTGAGGGCGGCGAACCGCCTGCGCTCGGCGGGGGCGAGTTCCGGGTCGTCCTTGGCGCCCGGGGCCGGCAGGGCCTTGCGGAGCTTGCCGGTCTCGTCGCGGACACAGGGACGGAGCTGTTCGTCGAAGGTGACGGTGAAGCGGCGCGGACCGTAGTCGATGACGGTGCTGCCGTCGTCGGCGAGGCCGAGGTCGGGGACCAGCCGGTCGGCGAGCTGGTCGGTGGTGAGGCCGAGTCCTTCGGCGACCTCGTCGATCCTCTCCCGGGCCCGCTTCTTGAGGGCCTTGAACGGCACACGCTGGGAGATGCCGTGCAGATGGCGCAGGGCGGTGTCGGTGCCGATCGCAGCGAGGACGGTGAGGCCCTCGACGGCCCGGTGGTGGGCGTTCTCACCGGGCCAGGCACGCACGAGGGGGGTGAGACGGCGGACGGTCTCGTCGTCGCCGAGGAGGCCGAGGGCGTGCAGGGTCCAGCTGTCCTTGGCCGGCATGCCGTGGAACCGCCACGTCTCGAAGAGGGCCCAGGCGAACTCGGCGAGGGAGCCGGCGTCGCAGTGCTCGGTGACGGTGGCGAGGCCGGGGTAGACGTCACCGGGCTTGGAGATCTGCAGCATGGTCGTCACGTGACGGACGGCGTCGGCGGGCAGGGCGCCGCGGCCGCCGGTGAGCCGGATCTGCGGGAACAGGGCGGGGTCGGCCCAGGTGCAGGGGGCCGGCATCCTCGCCGGGAGGGCGGCCTCCAGCGGATCGCCGGCGAGGAGGTCGGTGACGATCTCCTCGGCCTCGGCGCCGCAGCCGGCGGCGATCTCCCGCACGGCCTCGGCGCCCACCTCTGCGGCGAGTTGCCTCAGGGCGTGTTCGGCGTGGGTGCGGGGCATGCCCGCCGGGCCGACGGCGTCGGGAACGAGGAAGGCGGCCGCGGCCCGGCCGTGGCGGCGGAGCCAGGTGAGAACCGTGGGCCTCAGCGACTGGCGGCGCACCAGCCACTCGGCCATCTGCCGGGCCACCCCGACGCTGCGGTAGGGCAGCAGCAGGCCGCAGGCGGTGGCCGGGTAGCGGGCGGCGAGCCGGCTCAGCATCGGCAGGGCGTGCAGGCCGTGGCGGGCGGCGACGGGCCTGAGGTGGCTCTCGGTGTCCCAGACGTGCTCGGGGGCGAAGGCGTCGAGCAGTGGGCGTACGACGTCCTCGGGGCCGATGACGAAGAGGCGGGCGGCGTGGATGTTGCCCCGCCACGTCCCCTGCTGCATCTGCCGGATCTCGCGGGACCAGTCGTGCTCGCGCCACCAGGGGGTTTCGGCGACGACGGTGGCCGCCCAGGCCTCCTGCTCCCCGGGCCTCCAGGCCACCTCGGCCTGCGGCGCCCCGGGGACGTCGCGGGCCACCCGGGCCTTGCGGCTGGTGCGCTTCCGGGTCCACGGCGGGGCGACCAGCAGGGCGGGGAGCGCCTCCGCAGGCGCTTGTGCGTCCCGTTCGCCCCGCTTCAGCAGCGGGGCGACGACGGCTGCGGACGCCTCGGGCAGGGCGGGCAACGTCTCCGTCGTGAGCTCCGGGTGGGTCACCACGTGCAGGGGCAGCAGCATCCGGGAGAGGGACGCGTGTTCGCTGTCGCCCGCCGCGGCGCCGGAGAGCAGCCGCAGGGCCCGCCGCGGGTAGCGGTTCATGGCGTCGAGCAGGGCGGGGCGGACGTTGCGGTCGCCGCCCTTCTCCAGCAGCAGGCGGAAGGCGTCGTCGGTGGGCAGTTCGGCGGCCCAGCCCGCGACGTTCCGGTGTCCGTCGGATCCGTAGGCTCCGTCGAACGCGTCCTCCAGAAGGGACCCGACGGCGGGACCGAGCCGGTTCGCGAGGGTGGCGAGCAGTTGGAGGTTCCAGCCGTTCCAGCCGAGTCGTGCTCCTTCGCCGATGCGGGCGATCTGCTCCGGCCGGTACAGGGAGAGAAGGAGCATGCGCCGCAGGACGGAGTCGTTCGGTATCGGGCCGTCGCAGCACTCGTCCACCCAGGCATGCTCCTCGGGTACCAGGTAGGAGACCACGATGCGGCGCTCGGCGCTGTCCCGGAGGCCGGCGAGGGCCTCGACGGTCCGCCGTCGGGTCTCCTCGTCGACCGCCGCGAGCAGGTCCCGGACACGGGCGGCGGTCTCCCACACGTGGTAGGTCTGGTAACCGGTCACTCTCCGCAGCGCCGCATCGTACCGTCGGGAACCTGCCTGCATGTAATGGGGGTTGACACCTCCCAGCTCCACGACGGCACGGGCGGCGAACGGCAGGCCGTGTTCGGTCACGCAGGCGTCGACGAGCACGTCCGCCATCGTGTAGTGCCAGCCGACGGCGATCTCCACGGCGGCTCCGAGCGGAGAGGGACTGCCCTCCCGGTGGGCCCGGCCCTCCTTCACCAGCTCCGGGTCACTGCCGGAGGAGGAGAACATCTCCTCGAACCAGGCCGCCTCCTGCGCGTAGCGGCGAGCGGCCCTCTCCACCGCGTCCTCGGCCGGCTTCGCGGCGGCCCGGAGCACGGGCAGGGCCCGCAGCCAGGCGGCGGGCATCTCGAACCGGTCCTCGTCGGCACTGTCCTGGTGCATGGCGCTGTTCCTCCCCCGTCACCCGTTGCACGGGGACCTCATGAGCAGTTACCGATCACGTTAGACCTCGGCACTGACAACGGTCGGGCAGGTACACGCCCGGGCGGCGGCACATCCGCATCGCAGGATCCCCTGCCCCTCACCATCAACTTTCTTGTGCTGCTCGCGCTCCGAGGAGGACTCGACCGGAAGGTCAAGAACCGTCGATCGCCGTTTCGCGCGTGCTGGCGCGGACGGCGCCTTCTCGCGAGTGTGGCCGCGCGGTAAGACGATCACCCCTGTCCCTGTGGGGGCTGAGCTCGACGCGGCGTTGACCCGCCGGATCGCGGCCGTTGTCGTGCCCCTGGGGACGGCGGACCTTCTGCGTACCGATCTGTCCGGCCAGTTCGGCGCGTCCACCGGAAGCCACCCGGGTCTGCCTGCCGCCGCTGCCGCCCCTCCCCGCGGAACCGGGCCTGGCCCCGGCCCGAGGAAGTCGCCTCGGACAGCGCGGCAGCACGGTTGCCGGCGCTTCTCGACGCACTCACACAAGACACGTGCGCCGCTCCTGAGTTCGCACGCGGCTGGTGGGAGAACCAGCGGACCTCACAGGCGAACGGCGAACGAATCCGTGAGCCGCTCGCCCCTCTCTTCAACCATGTGTTCCTGACACTCGAGGACGACGCGATCGAGCCGGACCTGGAACGCATTTCGCGAGGAGACCATCGGACAGGGAAGGCGACGAACCAGGACACCACCCGGTGGCGGCTGACGCACCGCCTGCCCACGCCCGGGTCCGCCAACCGGTCCATCCGTCCAGTGAGGCCGCCGGCGTGGGCGCACCCGCTCATTCGGCTCGTCCGGAACCACTCATGCAGTGACGGAAGCCGTAGGGCTACCCGAGGAACGACAACCGCACCTGACGGTCGTGGTTCGAGACGTTCGTGTCGACCAGGCACACCGACTGCCAGGTGCCCAGTTCCAGCTGTCCGCCGACCACCGGGAGGGTCGCGTGGGGTGGTACGAGGGCGGGCAGGACGTGGTCGCGGCCGTGGCCGGGGCTGCCGTGCCGGTGCTGCCAGCGGTCGTCGGCGGGCAGCAGTGTGTGCAGGGCGGCCAGCAGGTCGTCGTCGCTGCCGGCGCCGGTCTCGATGACGGCGATCCCGGCCGTGGCGTGCGGCACGAAGACGTTCAGCAGACCGTCGCGGCCGGCCGCCGCCTCCCGCAGGAAGGACTCGCAGTCGCCGGTGAGGTCGACGATCCGCTCGCTGGAACCGGTGGTGACGTTCAGGACTCGGGTGGTGAAGGCATCGGACATGCCCCCATCCTGGCCGACGGGGCGGGTGGTGCGCGGGAGCGACGGGAAGATCCACGACCTCCGGCGCGTTGGTAGAAGCGTGAACAATGTGCGCGAGGTCGAGGTGGTCGTCATCGGGGCGGGGCAGGCCGGGCTGTCGAGCGCCTACCACCTGCGGCGGACCGGATGGGAGCCGGACCGCGACTTCGTGGTGCTGGACCATTCCCCGGGGCCCGGCGGCGCCTGGCAGTTCCGCTGGCCCTCGCTGACGTACGGCAAGGTGCACGGGATGCACGCGCTGCCCGGCATGGAACTCACCGGTGCCGATCCGGCGCGGGCCTCCTCCGGGGTGATCAGCGAGTACTTCGCCCGCTACGAGCGGACCTTCGGTCTGCGGGTGCGGCGGCCGGTGGACGTGCGGGCGGTGCGGGAGGGGACCGGGGGGCGGCTGCTGGTGGAGTCCTCGGCCGGCACCTGGGCGACGCGGGCTCTGATCAACGCCACCGGCACGTGGGACCGGCCGTTCCTGCCGCGCTACCCGGGTCAGGAGTCCTTCCGGGGACGGCAGTTGCACACCGCGCGGTACCCGGGTCCAGAGGCGTTCGCCGGGCAGCGGGTGGTCGTGGCCGGCGGCGGCGCCTCAGGCACCCAGCACCTGCTGGAGATCGCCCCGTACGCGGCGGCCACGACGTGGGTGACCCGGCGGCCCCCCGTCTTCCGTGAGGGCCCCTTCGACGAGGAGGCCGGGCGGGCGGCCGTGGCGCTGGTCGAGGAGCGGGTGCGGCAGGGGCTGCCGCCACGCAGTGTCGTCTCGGTGACGGGGCTGCCGCTCAACGACGCGATCCGGCGGGGTCTCGCGGACGGCGTGCTCGACCGCCGGCCGATGTTCGAGCGGATCACGCCGGACGGTGTGGAGTGGGCGGACGGGCGGCGGGTGGCGGCCGACGTCATCCTGTGGGCCACCGGCTTCCGGCCCGCCGTCGACCACCTCGCCCCGTTGCGGCTGCGGGAGCCCGGCGGCGGAATACGGGTCGAGGGCACGCGGGCGGTCGCGGACCCGCGCGTCCACCTGGTCGGCTACGGCCCCTCGGCGAGCACCATCGGCGCCAACCGGGCGGGCCGCGCGGCGGTACGGGACATCGGGCGGCTGCTCGCACGGGACGAGCCGGCCGCGGCCTGACGGAGCGGGAGGCTCACTTCCTCGCGGCTTCCTCCGCCTTCTTCCGCTGGGCGTCGAACTCGGCCACGTTGCGCTCGTGTTCCGCTGGATCGGCGGTGAAGCGGGTGTCGCCGGGCTTGACGGTGACGAAGTAGAGCCAGTCGCCCGGGGTGGGGCTGATCGCGGCGCGCACCGCTTCCTCACCGGGGTTGTCGATGGGGGTCGGCGGCAGCCCCATGCGCCGGTAGGAGTTGTAGGGACTGTCCACCTCGATGTCGGCCTTCGTCGTGTCCGGCGTCGTGCGGTTCAGGGCGTAGTTGACCGTCGAGTCCATCTGGAGCGGCATCCCCCGCTCCAGGCGGTTGAAGATCACCCGGGCCACCTTCCCCATGTCGGCCCTGGTGGCCGCCTCGGCCTGGACGATGCTCGCGACGGTGACCGCCTGGTAGACGTTCATCGCGTTGCGCTGGGCGCCGGCGGCGATCGGGGCTCCGTTGAACTTCTTGTTGGCCGCATCGACCATCCGCGCCAGCAGTTTCTGCGGGGTGGGTTCCTCCCGCAGCGGATAGGTGGCCGGGAAGAGGTAGCCCTCCGGGTTGCCCTCGGCCTCGTTCGGGAGCTTGAGGTCCGCCTTGGCGAGGGACTTCTTCGTGGTGCCCGCGGGCAGGTCGAGGGTCTTGTCGATAGCGGCGTACACCTGGCTCGCCCGCCAGCCCTCCGGGACGATCAGGGTCGTCGGGCGCTTCTCCTCGTCGCCGTCCATGATCAGCAGCGGCACCGCCACGGCGGTGCCGGCCACGACGGCCCCGAGTGTCGCGAGGGCGAACCGGCCCCGGCGCGTCAGTCGGATCGTGCTCCGTGACGGAGTGTTGGTCTGCATGCGGGCACGGTAACCCGCAGAACGTCACAAACCCGGCATATCTTCATTTTGTCGGCTCCAGTCGGGCGTCCCGGCGGACGAGGGCCGCGTAGCGCCCGTCGCGCCCCAGCAGCTCCGCGTGCGTGCCGCGTTCGACCGCGCGGCCGGAGTCGAGGACCACGATCTGGTCGGCGCCGCGCACGGTGGACAGCCGGTGGGCGATGGTGATGGTGGTCCGGTCGGCCGACAGCGCGTCGACGGCCCGCTGGACAGCGGCCTCGGTCCGGGTGTCCAGGGCGCTGGTGGCCTCGTCGAGGACGAGGACCGGCGGATCGCGCAGGATGGTACGGGCGATCGCCAGGCGCTGCTTCTCGCCGCCGGAGAACCGGTGGCCGCGCTCGCCGACCACCGTGTCGTACCCGTCCGGCAGGGAGGCGATGTGGTCGTGGATCTGGGCCGCCTCGGCCGCCGCGTACAGTTCGTCGTCGGTGGCGTCCGGCTTGGCGAAGCGCAGGTTCTGCGCGACCGAGGCGTGGAAGAGGTAGGTCTCCTGGGAGACGACGCCGACCGCGCGGGCCAGCGTGTCGAAGTCGAGGTCGCGGACGTCGACCCCGTCGATGGTGACCCTGCCGCCCGTGACGTCGTACAGCCGCGGCACCAGGTGGCCGAGCGTCGACTTGCCGGCGCCGGTCGGTCCGACGACGGCGAGGCTGCCGCCCGCGGGGACGGCGATGTCGATGCCGTCCAGGACGGGGCCGCCCTTGCCGTCGTAGCCGAAGGTGACGTTCTCGAAGCGGACCTCGCCCTTGATCCGGTCGAGGTGCACCGGGTCCTCCCGCTCGGTGATGTCGACGGGGAGGTCCAGGTATTCGAAGATGCGCTGGAACAGCGCGAGCGAGGTCTGGATCTGGACGCCGGTGGACAGCAGGCTCACGGCCGGGCGGAACAGGCCCTGCTGGAGCGAGACGAAGGCGACGATGGTCCCGATGGAGACCTCCGGGCCCCCGGTCCGCAGGGCGATGCCGGCCGTCCAGTAGATGACCGCCGGCATGGCCGCCATGACGATCGTGATGACGGCCATGCGCCAGCGGCCGGCCATGCTGGACCGCACCTCCAGGTCCACCAGCCGTTCGGACTCCTCCGCGAAGGTGTGGGTGAGGGAGTCGGAGCGGCCCATGGTGCGGCCGAGCAGGATGCCGCTGACGGAGAGGGACTCGGTGACCGTGGCGGCCATCGCGGCCATCTGCTTCTGGCGCTGGGTGGTGATCCTCTTGCGTTCGTTGCCGACGCGGCGGCTGATCCAGACGAAGACCGGCAGCAGCACCAGCGACACGACCGTCAGCCGCCAGTCCAGCACGAGCATCGCGACGACGGTGGCGACCACGCTGGTGAGGTTGGAGACCAGGGAGGTCGCCGTGGAGGTCACGGTGGCCTGCATGCCGCCGATGTCGTTGGCGATGCGGGACTGGACCTCACCGGTGCGGGTGCGGGTGAAGAAGGCGAGCGACATGCGCTGGAGCCGCCCGTAGACGGCGGTGCGCAGGTCGTGCATGACGCGCTGTCCGACGGTGGTGGAGATCAGGGTCTGGAGCACGCCGAAGACGCTGGTGAGGACCGCGCTGAGGATCATGCCGAGCGCGAGCAGGCTGAGCAGCCCGGTACGGCCCTCGGGGAGGGCGACGTCGAGGATCGCCTTCAGCAGGAACGGTGTGGCGACCGAGACCAGCGAGGCGGCGCCGACGAGCAGGCCGACGACCGCGAGGCGGCCCCTGTAGGGACGGAAGAGGCTCAGGACGCGCCGCACCTGCCGGGGTTGCTTGTCGGTGTCGGCGGGCGGGATCCACTCCGGTCGGTGATCGGGGTGCATGGTCTCCTTCGGGACGGACGCCCGGAGGAGGTACCCCGGGTCGAGCGGAACCTAGCTCATTGTTACCTATATTCACAATGAACGACGTCCTGATAATGTTCCCGACATGACCGCCCCCGATCCCGACGGCCGGCTGGCCGAGCAGTTGCTTCGGTTCACCCGCCGGGTGCATCGCATCCAGAAGCGCCATCTGGAGCGGCGAGAGCTCGGTGTCACCCCGGCGCAGTCCCGGCTGCTGCGCACGCTGGGGCACTACGGCTCACCGCCGCGGATGGCGGATCTGGCCGAGCGGCTGGAGGTGGTTCCGCGGGCCGTCACCACGCTGGTCGACGGGCTGGAGGCGAGCGGCAAGGTGCGGCGGGTGCCGGATCCGGCCAATCGGCGCGTCATCCGGATCGAGCTCACCGACGACGGGTGCGCGGCGCTGCGGGAACTGCGCGCGGCGCGCAGGGCGGCGGCGGAGGAGATCCTGGCCCCGCTGGGCGGGGAACAGCGCGAGGCACTGGGCGAGTTGCTGGACACCCTGATCGACGGGAGGACCGCCCCGCCGTGCCGTGGAGCGTCCGCGTGATGCCCGTGCGGTGACGTCCGGGCCGGGGGCTGCCGGTTGTGTGCGGTGGCGTGGAAAACCGTTTGCCTCGCCGTGCGTGGCGGCGTCAACCTGTCACGGTTTGCTGCTCGCCGTCCACGGACGGCGAGCGGACCTGCCCGTGAACCCCTTCACCGGCGCCGTTCATCCTCCGGTTCCTCCCTCCCCCGCCGCCCCCTGACCCGAGCCACTGGGACGCCATGCAGATCCAAGACCTTCCGTTCTCCGACCCGGGGGTGCCCGACGCCCGCTCGGGCCCCCGATTCCTGTGGTGGCTCTTCCGCAACCAGCTGTCCGGGCAGCTCACCTCGCTGGCGTGGGGGCTGCTGCACTTCGTCTCCGTCGCCTCGCTGCCGTTCGCCGTCGGTGTCGCCGTGCAGGCCGCGGTCGACCGCTCCGGCGGGCGGCTCGCCCTGGCCGGCGGTCTGCTGGCGCTGGCCTGCGTGGGCAACGCGGTCGGTGACACCTTCCTGCACCGGTCCGCCGTGACCAACTGGATCACCGCCGCCGCCCGCGTGCAGCAGTTGCTCGGCCGCAAGGCGGCGACCCTGGGCTCGGCACTGACCCGCCGGGTGGCCGCGGGTGAGGTCGTCGCCGTCTCCACCGGCGACGTCGAGAAGATCGGCTGGTTCGTCGAGGCGCTGTCCCGGTTCACCGCGGCGGCGGTCACGATCGTGCTGGTCTGCGCCGGCCTGGTCGTCTACCAGCCGGCGCTCGGTGTCGTCGTCGCCGTGGGGCTGCCCGTGCTGGCGATCGCGGTGCTGCCGCTGCTGCCCCGCGCCACCCGGCGGGCGGACGTCCAGCGCGAGAAGGCCGGACGGGCCACCGAGCTCGCCTCCGACACCGTCGCCGGGCTGCGCGTGCTGCGCGGCATCGGCGGCGAGGACCTGTTCCTCGACCGCTACCGCCGGGCCTCCCAGGAGGTGCGCCACGCCGCCGTGCGCAGCGCGCGGATGTGGTCGCTGATCGCCGCGATCCAGGTGCTGCTGCCGGGCCTGCTGCTGATCACGGTCGTCTGGTACGGCGTCCGCCTGGCCGGTGACGGCCTGATCTCCGTCGGTGAACTGGTCACCGTCTACAGCTCGGTCATGCTGCTCACCTACCCGATCCGGCACTTCGAGGAGATCGCGATGGCGTACTCCTTCTCGCGGCCCTCGGCACGGCGGGCCGCGCGCGTGCTGTCGCTGGAGCGGGCCACGGACACCACGGGGTCACGGGTCGGCGAGGCCGCCCCGGCGGGTGACCTGTACGACCCGGCGACCGGGCTGCTCGCCCCCGCGGGCCTGCTCACCGCCGTGGTCTGCGGGGATCCGGACGCGGCGGGACGGCTGGCCGAGCGCCTGGGCGGACACGCCTCGGAGCGGGGCACCCCGGTGCTGCTCGGCGGGGTCCCCCTCGACGAGCTGTCCCTGGACCGTGCCCGCGGCGCCGTCCTGGTGCAGGACAAGGACCCGGTGCTGCTCTCCGGCACCCTGCGCGAACTGCTCGACGTGCCCGCGTCCGGTGCCGTCGGCCCGCGCCAGGCGCTGGACGCCGCGCGGTGCGGGGACGTGCTGGCGGCACTGGTGCAGGGCTCGCTCGGCGCCGACGACCCCATGGACGCCCGGATCACGGAGCGCGGGCGGTCCCTGTCGGGCGGGCAGCGCCAGCGGCTCGCGCTGGCCCGGTCGCTGGTTGCGGACCCGGAGGTGCTGGTCCTGGACGAGCCGACCTCGGCCGTCGACTCGCACACCGAGGCCCGGATCGCCGAGGGTGTGCGGGGGCTGCGGGAGGGCCGCACCACCGTGGTGTTCACCTCCTCTCCGCTGCTGCTGGACCGCGCCGACCGGGTGGTGTTCCTCCACGGCGACACCGTCGCGGCGGTCGGCGGCCACCGCGAACTGGTGCGTACCGATCCCCGGTACCGGGCCGTGGTGACGCGTGAGACCGCGGACGAGGCCGTCCGGGACGAGGCGCCGGTGCTGCGCCAGGAACAGGTCCTGCACCGGCTGAAGGAGCTCGAAGAGATCGAGGAGACAGCATGATCGGCGTGGCGCCACCGGACTACGACCCGGCGGCCCCGACCGCGGCCGCCACCCTGCCCGTGGGCAAGCCCGCGACCGTGCGCGCCTACGTCACGGAGCTGCTGCGCCGGCACCGGCGGGCCTTCCTGCTGCTGGTCGCCGTCAACACGGCCGCCGTGGTCGCGTCCATGGTGGGTCCGTACCTGCTGGGCGGGCTGGTGGAGCGGGTCTCCGGGCCGGAGCGGGAGCTGCACCTGGGGCTCACCGCGGGGTTCTTCGTGCTCGCGCTGGCCGTGCAGGCGGTGTTCGTGCGGCAGGTGCGGCTGCGCGGGGCGATGCTCGGTGAGCGGATGCTGGCCGATCTGCGCGAGGACTTCCTGGTGCGGTCGGTCGGACTGCCGCCGGGCGTGCTGGAACGGGCCGGCACCGGCGACCTGCTGTCGCGGATCACGACCGACATCGACCGGCTCGGCAACGCCATGCGGGAAGCCGTGCCCCAGCTGGCGATCGGCGTGGTGTGGGCGGTGCTGCTGCTGGGCGGGCTGGTCGTCGCGGCTCCGGAGCTCGCGCCGGCCGTGCTGGTCGCGGTGCCGCTGCTGGTGGCGGGCTGCCGCTGGTACTTCCGGCGGGCGGGCGCCGCCTACCGCTCGGAGGCGGCCGGGTACGCCGCCGTGGCGGCCGCGCTCGCCGAGACGGTGGACGCGGGGCGGACCGTGGAGGCGCACCGGCTCGGCCCGCGCCGCGTGGCGCTGACCGACCGGCGGGTCGGGGAGTGGACGGCCTGGGAGCGGTACACGCTCTGGCTGCGGTCGGTGCTCATCCCCGTCATCGACATCACCCACGTGACCGTTCTCGGCTCGGTGCTGATGATCGGCGGGGTGTTCGTCCTGCAGGGCTGGATCGGTGTCGGCCAGCTGACCACGGGCGCGCTGATCGCGCAGATGCTCGTGGACCCGGTGGGGCTGATCCTGCGGTGGTACGACGAGCTCCAGGTGGCGCACGTGTCGCTGGCCCGGCTGGTCGGGGTACGGGACATCGAGCCGGACGCCGGAGACGCCGCTCTGGCCCCCGACGGGCGCCGGGTGCACGCGGACCGGGTGCGCTTCGGCTACCGCGAGGGCGTGGACGTCCTGCGGAAGGTGTCCCTGGAGGTCGCCCCCGGGACCAGACTGGCGCTGGTCGGTCCCTCGGGCGCGGGCAAGTCCACGCTGGGCCGGCTGCTCGCCGGGATCTACGCGCCCCGGGAGGGGCGGGTCACCCTGGGCGACGCGGAGCTGTCGCGGATGACCGCGGAGCGGGTCCGGGCCCACGTGGCCCTGGTCAACCAGGAACACCACGTGTTCGTGGGCTCGCTGCGCGACAATCTGCGGCTCGCCCGGACGGACGCCGAGGACGCCGAACTCTGGGCGGCGCTCGGCGCGGTCGACGCGGACGGCTGGGCGCGCGCGCTCGGCGAGGGCCTGGACACCGAGGTCGGCTCGGGCGGGCTGACGCTCACCCCGGCCCAGGCGCAGCAGATCGCGCTGGCCCGCCTGGTGCTGGCCGACCCGCACACGCTGGTCCTGGACGAGGCGACCTCGCTGCTCGACCCGCGCGCTGCGCGTCATCTGGAGCGCTCCCTGGCCCGGGTCCTGGACGGCCGGACGGTGGTCGCGATCGCCCACCGCCTGCACACCGCCCACGACGCGGACGTCATCGCCGTCGTGGAGGACGGCCGCATCAGCGAACTGGGCAGCCATGACGAACTCGTCGCGGCGGACGGCGCGTACGCGGCCCTGTGGCGGTCCTGGCACGGGTGAACCACCGCTCGCCGCCCGGCCTCACGTGGCCGGCGGCGAGCGCATCCGTGCCGCCCGGGCGGCCGGCCGCGACACCGTCCCTCCCCACGGGGCGGGGGACGCGCCACCCGGGGCGGGCGGAGGCCGTCGCGCGCCACGCAGGACCGGAGCGGGGCACCCGCGTCCGCGCGGGAGCGACGGGCGTCGGCGTACGGGACGGGACGCTCCGGCATGCCGTTTGCCCGGGGTCAAGCACGGGGGGTGCCCTCGGCCCGGAGCTCCCGTCGCACGGAGCCGACGGCCCCCGGGGCGGCATCCCGGCCGGCCGGCACGCCGGAGCGGGGCGGTGCCCCCGGCCGGTCGTGCCGTTGCGCGGTGGGGAGCTGCGGTGGAAGGCTGGAGTCAGGCACCGGCTCGGGGAACGCCCGGATCCCGGCCGACCGGGAACGGGTGGCGCCAGTGCCCCGTGCACACGGCCCGGCGCGGGCCGCGGCGGCGGGAACGGGCCCGCCCCCACCCCCTGGAGGTACCCGTGAACAGCGCCGACGGTTGGGGAGACGACGTCTACCAGCCCGACGCGTCCGAGATTCAGGACGACGCCGGACTGCTGGACGCCGAGGACACGCTGGACAACGACGGCGTCGCCGACCCCCTCGACCGGGGCTGGTCCCCTCCGGAGCGGCCGTGGGCCGTGGAGCACCACGGCGTGACGGCTGCCGAGGCCCACGAGGGCGAGACACTCGACCAGCGGCTCGCCGAGGAGGTGCCGGACCCCACCGCCATGGACGGCGACGGGCTCGGGGACGCGTCGGGCACCGACGGAGAACTTTTGGACCACGAGGTCGGCGCCGCGCGCTCCGGCCGGCTCGTCTCCCCCGACGAAGGGGCGCACGAGGACGAGGAGGAGGCCCTCGTCGCCACGGACGTCGGCATCGACGGCGCCGCCGCCTCCGCGGAGGAGGCCGCCGTGCACGTCGTCGACGAGGACACCCTGCCCGGCTGACCACGCCCCTCCCCCGCCGAAGCGCGGGCCCCAGTCGCCCGAGGAGCATCCATGCAGCAGCACAAGCACCCCGACTACCGGCCGGTCGTCTTCCGTGACCGTGCCGCCGGCTACGCGTTCCTCACGCGGTCCACGGCGACCAGCGACCAGACCATCGAGTGGGACGACGGCGAGACGTACCCGGTGGTGGACGTGGAGATCTCCTCGGAGAGCCACCCGTTCTACACGGGCAAGGCCCGCACCGTGGACACGGAAGGCCGCGTGGCGCGCTTCGAGCGCCGGTACGGCGGTGAGGGTGCCGGCTGAGCCGAGCCCCGGACGGGCCGGGTCAGATCACGTTGAGGGCCGCCGCGCAGCCCACACCGCCCAGCAGCATGAACGCGGGCATCAGCACCTTCAGCTCGACCCAGCTGCCCGCGCGGAAACGCAGCGCCTTGGGCGGGCCGATCGGGTACCAGCGCTTGCGGCCCACCGGTATGGGCCACAGGATCGGGCAGCCGGAGACGGTCAGCGCGTCCCCGATGTCGTGCACCAGCGCGCCCAGCACGACCGGCAGCCCGAGCCACAGGTACTCCTGGCCGGGTGCGGTGAACATCCAGTCCGAGCCCATGCCCGGCTGGTCCAGGATGTCCGCGATGATCCAGGCGCTGGTCGCCGCCAGCAGCCACACCAGGACGTCGCTGCTGGATCCGCGGGTCGCCCGCCACAGCAGGCCCTCGATGGCCAGCACCATGTGCACGAAGAGGATGGCCAGCACCGCCCAGCGTCCGCCGGTGATCGCCAGGGCCGCGGTGCCGCCGCCTATGAGAACGGCCCACAGCCAGGTGTGCGTCAGCGTGCGGTGGCCGCCGGAGCGGCGCGGGTCGCCTTGCTTCTTGGTGGCCTTGTACACGGCGTAGGACAGCTTGTCGACGATCTCGCACAGCCAGCGTGACACGGGTCCGAAGGACCGCGAGATGGTGGCCGCCTTGTGGTCCAGGTCGGGGGCGAGCGCGGCGCCGGCACAGATCAGCGCGCCGGCCAGGAGGACCGGCCACGGCATCGGTTTCCCGGCCGCGGCGGCCGCCGCACCGACTCCGAGCCAGGCCGCGGCGCCCGACAGTGAGTGTGCTGGTCCCATCATCGCCGTTGCCCGCCCCATTCCTCGTTCGCCGCTGTCCAGTTGACCGGTCGCGTGGACACCCCGCCGGCGACACAGCGTAGCGTTCACGATCTTCGGGCCCGCAGCGGATTCCCCCATCGGGCGCGCGGGCAGGCAAGATGGGGTCGTGACCCTCATCGATCAGCTGCCGCCGACCGCCGACCCCGACGCCCTCTACGAAGCCTTCGAGTCGTGGGCCGGGGAACGCGGTCTCACGCTCTACCCCCACCAGGAGGAGGCGCTGATCGAGGTGGTCTCCGGGGCGAACGTGATCGTGTCCACGCCCACCGGTTCGGGCAAGAGCATGATCGCGGCCGGCGCCCACTTCGCCGCGCTGGCGCGCGACGAGGTCACCTTCTACACGGCGCCCATCAAGGCACTGGTGTCGGAGAAGTTCTTCGAACTGTGCAAGATCTTCGGCACGGAGAACGTCGGCATGCTCACCGGCGACGCGTCCGTCAACGCGGACGCCCCGGTCATCTGCTGCACCGCCGAGGTGCTGGCGTCGATCGCGCTGCGCGACGGCAAGGACGCCGACGTGGGCCAGGTCGTGATGGACGAGTTCCACTTCTACGCGGAACCGGACCGGGGCTGGGCCTGGCAGATTCCGATCCTGGAGCTGCCGCAGGCGCAGTTCGTGCTGATGTCGGCGACGCTCGGCGACGTCTCCTTCTTCGAGAAGGACCTCACCCGCCGCACCGGCCGCCCCACCGCCGTGGTCCGCTCGGCGACCCGGCCCGTTCCGCTGTCGTACGAGTACCGGTACACGCCGCTCACCGAGACGCTCACCGACCTGCTCGCGGCCCGGCAGGCGCCGGTCTACATCGTGCACTTCACGCAGGCACAGGCGGTGGAGCGGGCGCAGGCGCTGATGAGCATCAACATGTGCTCGCGCGAGGAGAAGGAGCGGATCGCCGAGCTCATCGGCAACTTCCGCTTCACCACCAAGTTCGGCCGCAATCTGTCGCGTTACGTCCGGCACGGCATCGGTGTGCATCACGCCGGCATGCTGCCCAAGTACCGGCGGCTCGTGGAGAAGCTGGCGCAGGCGGGTCTGCTGAAGGTCATCTGCGGGACGGACACCCTCGGCGTGGGCGTCAACGTCCCCATTCGCACGGTGCTGTTCACGGCCCTGACCAAATACGACGGCACTCGCGTACGGACCCTGCGGGCCCGTGAGTTCCACCAGATCGCGGGCCGTGCGGGACGCGCGGGTTTCGACACCGAGGGCTTCGTGGTCGCGCAGGCCCCCGAGCACGTCGTCGAGAACGAGAAGGCGCTGGCGAAGGCGGGCGACGACCCGAAGAAGCGCCGCAAGGTCGTGCGCAAGAAGGCGCCCGAGGGGTTCGTCGCCTGGAGCGAGCAGACCTTCGACAAGCTCATCGGCTCGCAGCCGGAGCCGCTGACCTCCCGCTTCCGGGTCACGCACACGATGCTGCTGTCGGTGATCGCCCGGCCGGGCAACGCCTTCGAGGCGATGCGCAGGCTGCTGGAGGACAACCACGAGCCGCGCAAGCAGCAGGTGCGGCACATCCGGCGGGCGATCGCCATCTACCGCTCGCTGCTGGACGGCGGCATCGTCGAGCGGCTCGACCGGCCGGACGCCGAGGGCCGCATCGTCCGCCTGACGGTCGACCTCCAGCAGGACTTCGCGCTCAACCAGCCGCTGTCCACGTTCGCGCTGGCCGCGTTCGAACTGCTCGACCCGGAGTCGCCGTCGTACGCGCTGGACATGGTGTCCGTGGTGGAGTCGACGCTGGACGATCCGCGCCAGATCCTCGCCGCCCAGCAGAACAAGGCGCGCGGTGAGGCGGTCGCCGCGATGAAGGCGGACGGGGTGGAGTACGAGGAGCGCATGGAGCGCCTGCAGGACGTCACCTACCCGAAGCCGCTGGAGGAGCTGCTCTTCCACGCGTACAACACCTACCGCAAGAGTCACCCCTGGGTCGGTGACCATCCGCTGTCGCCGAAGTCCGTGATCCGGGACATGTACGAACGGGCGATGTCCTTCACCGAGTTGGTCTCGCACTACGAGCTGGCGCGCACCGAGGGCATCGTGCTGCGCTACCTGGCGAGCGCGTACAAGGCGCTGGACCACACCGTGCCGGACGACCTGAAGTCGGAGGACCTGGAGGATCTGATCGCCTGGCTGGGCGAGATGGTGCGTCAGGTCGACTCCAGCCTGCTGGACGAGTGGGAGCAGCTGGCCAACCCGGAGGAGATGACCGCCGAGGAGGCGCAGGAGAAGGCCGACCAGGTCAAGCCGGTGACCGCCAACGCGCGTGCCTTCCGCGTCCTGGTGCGCAACGCCATGTTCCGACGGGTCGAGCTCGCCGCCCTCGACCAGGTGGCGGAGCTGGGTGAGCTGGACGCCGATGCGGGCTGGGACGCCGGTGCCTGGGGCGAGGCGATGGACAAGTACTGGGACGAGTACGAGGAGCTGGGCACCGGTCCCGACGCCCGCGGCCCGAAGCTGCTTCTGATCGAGCAGGAACCGGAGAACGGACTGTGGCGGGTCCGGCAGATCTTCGACGACCCGAACGGGGACCACGACTGGGGCATCAGTGCCGAGGTCGACCTCACCGCCTCCGACGCGGAGGGCCGTGCGGTCGTCCGTGTCACCGATGTCGGCCAACTGTGAGCGCAGGAGAGTCCCACCGATGACCAGTCCGGCCGAGAGCCTCGTCGCCCTGCTCGACCTGGAGCGGATCGAGGTCGACATCTTCCGTGGCCGCAGCCCGCAGGAGTCGCTGCAGCGGGTCTTCGGCGGGCAGGTGGCCGGGCAGTCGCTGGTCGCCGCGGGCCGCACCACGCAGGGCGACCGTCCCGTGCACTCGCTGCACGCGTACTTCCTGCGTCCGGGCCGGCCCGGGGTGCCGATCGTGTACCAGGTCGAACGGGTGCGGGACGGCAGGTCGTTCACCACCCGCCGGGTCACCGCGGTGCAGCAGGGCCGCACGATCTTCCATCTCACCGCCTCCTTCCACGAGCCGGAACAGGGGAGTTTCGAGCACCAGCTGCCGCCGGCCCGGGACGTCCCGGACCCGGAGTCGCTGCCGACGGTCGCCGAGGAGATCCGTGAGCACCTGGGCGCGCTGCCGGAGCAGTTGGAGCGGATGGCGCGCCGGCAGCCCTTCGACATCCGCTACGTCGACCGGTTGCGCTGGAATGCCGAGGAGGTGGAGGGCGCGGAGCCGCGCAGCGCGGTGTGGATGCGCGCGGTCGGCCCGCTCGGCGACGATCCACTGGTGCACACCTGTGCCCTGACCTACGCCAGTGACATGACCCTCCTCGACGCCGTGCGGATCCCGGTGGAGCCGCTGTGGGGGCCGCGCGGCTTCGACATGGCGTCGCTGGACCACGCCATGTGGTTCCACCGCCCGTTCCGCGCGGACGAGTGGTTCCTCTACGACCAGGAGTCACCGATCGCCACGGGCGGACGGGGTCTGGCCCGCGGGCGGATCTACGACCGGGAGGGCCGGATGCTGGTGTCCGTCGTGCAGGAGGGGTTGTTCCGGGCGCTGTAGGTCAGCGGTCGCCGCGGTGCCGGCGGACGAGCGGGCCGCCCCGGTGCGCCGCGCGGGCCGGTCCGGCCGTGCCGTGCGTCACCCGTCGGTCCGGTCCTCGGCGGCAAGGGGGGCTGCGGGGACGGGGGAGTCGGCGGCTGTTCCCGCGCCTCGTGTATCAGCCGGGCCAGTTCGGACCGCAGCCAGGCGATCTCGTCCGGGTCCCGGGCCGTCATGAGGTGCCCCGCGACGCGGGAGGCCGGGGATCCGACGGTGCCGTGGGACGGGGGCGGTACGAGGAAGTGACTCAGCCGGGACCGGTCCCGCGGGGCGGGCACCGCCTGCGCCACATGGCGCGGGTCGAGGAGCGACGCCACGGCGCCGGCCCGGGCCCAGGGACCGTCGGCCCGGCGGAGCAGGAGACCGAGGCGCCGGGTGCGCCAGTTGCGCGGACGCAGGTCGAGGCCGGTGTCGAGCTGGCCCCTGAGGGTCTCGGGCATGCGTCCGCTCAACAGCCGTGCGTTCCTGTCGTCGGACGCGAACAGCGTCAGTTCCCCGGCCGGATAGCGCCAGAGCACGGCGCGGTGGCGGTACGGACGGAAGGTCACGGGCACCAGCAGGCCCAGCCGCGCCAGCCGGTTGAACCGGGTCACCGACACCTCCAGGAGGGCCGCGCCCTGCGCGGTGCCCAGGGCCCGCACCGTCCGGTGCCCGCCCCCTCCGCCGCCGTGGGCCGTTCGGGCCCCGCCGCCTGCGGGCGTGAGCGTGTGATGTCCGGGCATGCTCGTCTCCCCGTGGAATGTGTGACGGCCGGCGCCGGATCGCGCCCGCTCCGCGAGAAACCGTAGCCGCTCCGTCACACTCCGTGGCGAGCCTGTGGAAAACTCCGTAGCTACCGACGGATCCGCAGGTCAGAGCTCCGTGTCGGGTTTCAGCCGCCGGACGTCCACGTCCAGGTGCTCGCCGACCCGGTTGACCATCAGCGTCATCTCGTACCCGATCTGGCCGATGTCGGCCTCGGCCCCGCTGAGCACGCACAGACAGCTTCCGCTCCCGGCGGCGGTCACGAAGAGCACCGCGTCGTCGAACTCGACCATCGTCTGGCGCACGCCTCCCGCGCCGAAGTGCCGCCCCGATCCCTTGGCGAGGCTGTGCAGTCCGGACGACACTGCGGCGAGGTGCTCCGCGTCCTCACGGCGCAGTCCCGTACTCGCGCCCGTCACCAGCCCGTCGTTGGACAGCACCAGCGCGTGCCGTACGTGTTCGACGCGTTGGGTCAGCTCGTCCAGCAGCCAGTCGAGTCCCTGGTTCTGCGCCATGTCGTGAATCTCCCCCTGATCTTCCCCGTGGTCGTCCCCGCGTGTGTCCCCTCCGTCGGGAGGGTCCCCGCGCCAGCCTTCCCCACGACCGGGCCCCGGGCAAGGAGGATGGAAGCCATGGCGTACAAGATGAGCGACGAAGAGTGGCGGGAGTTCGTCTCCCGCGGAACGCGCACCGCGAAACTGTCCACCGTCCGCGCCGACGGCAGCCCGCACGTGGCGCCGGTCTGGTTCCTGCTCGACGGGGACGACGTGGTGTTCAACACCGGGGAGCGGACCGTGAAGGGACGCAACCTGGCCCGTGACGGGCGGGTCGCCCTCTGTGTGGACGACGACCGGCCGCCGTTCGGCTTCGTGGTGCTGCACGGCCGGGCACGGCTCTCGCACGACCCCGACGAGCTCCGGCACTGGGCCACCCGGATCGACGCACGGTACATGGGTGAGGAACGGGCCGAGGAGTTCGGGTCACGCAATGCCGTGCCCGGCGAACTCCTCGTCCGTGTCACCGTCGAGAAGGTCGTGGCCGAAGGGGACGTCGCGGACTGACACCCGGTCGCGGCCCGCCCCTCTCGCGGTCACGTGACCGAGTCGAGCAGCCGGGCGGTGCATCCGTCCGGCGTACTGGACGAGGCGGATCAGCACGTCCGTCCCCGAGTCGCGCTCCCGCGCGTCGCACAGCACGACGGGTGTCCCGAGCTCGGTGCGGTCCAGGTGTCCCCTCGCCCCGTGACGCCGGGGGGCGGGAGCGCGCGAGGAGGGCGCGCTGTGAAAGCGGCTGGTATCGACGCGGGAGTGCACCGGAACGGCCGCGTCACGCTCGAACGTGCGCGCAGCGGTGTCGCTCGTCCCGGTGGGGGATCATGCAGGGCATGAGCGAGGACCACACACACGTCCAGGAGTTCTTCGGCGCGCGCGCCGCCGACTGGGACCGCCGCTTCCCCGACGACGGCCCGGCCTACGCGGCCGCGGTGGCCGGGCTCGGGCTGCGGCAGGGCGGCCGGGTGCTCGACGCGGGCTGCGGGACCGGCCGGGCCCTGCCTCCGCTGCGGGCGGCGGTCGGGCCGTCGGGCGTGGTCCTCGGCGCCGATCTGACCCCGGCCATGCTGAGCGAGGCGGCACGGGCCGGACGCGACCGCGACGGGGTGCTGCTGCTGACCGACGTCACCGCTCTGCCGCTGCGCCGCTCCTCGCTCGACGCGGTGTTCGCGGCCGGGCTGATCGCGCACCTGCCCGACCCTGCCGGGAACCTGCGGGAGCTCTCACGGGTGGTGCGGCCCGGGGGCGTACTGGCGCTGTTCCATCCGGTCGGCCGGGCGGCGCTCGCCGCCCGGCAGGGCCGCACGCTCACACCCGGCGACCTCCGCGCGGAGCCGAACCTGCGTGCCCTGCTGACGTGTTCGGGCTGGCGCCTGACCTCGTACACCGACGAGGACACCCGGTTCCTGGCGCTGGCCGTGCGCGCGGACTGACCGCTCGCCGGGCGGTCAGTCCGGGTGCCGTACCGGGCAGCCCCGGAGTCCCGGTACGGGAGTGGTGCCCAGGTCCGCCAGCCGGTAGCCGCCGGGATAGCTCTTGATCTCCCGGTTCTGCCGGGCGAAATGCGGGACGTCGCGGGGCGGCAGCAGCCGTACCGCGCGGCCCCTCAGCCGTACCGCGCGGCGCACCCACGCGCGCGTGGCCGCACTCGGCGGGGTGTAGCGGAAGGCGCGCAGCAGGGGCTCGTCGAGCAGGGCGAGCGTGGCCGTGCGCAGCGCGGGGGCGAGCGGGCGCGGGTACCAGGAGGCCATGAGGTCGAGGGTGGCGTCCGAGACCCGCCGCGCGCCGTCGTCCCAGCCGAAGTGGGTTTCCTCGTAGGCGTCCAGGAAGCTTTCGAACTCCTCGTAGGAGCCGGGGATGTCCTTGATCCCCATGTGCCGGCCCAGGGTCCGGTAGTGGACGGCGCTCGCCACGATCTCGTGCCGTGACAGCCTGCGCCACCCGTAGGCGTCGATCCACCGCCGGGGCATTACCACGAACGTGCACAGCACGTAGCGCATGTCGTCGTCGGGGATGTCGTAGGCGTGGTGCATCCGGTTGATGCGGCGGATCGCGGTCCGGGCCCGGGTGTCGGCGAACCCGTGCTCGACGACGGCGTCCAGGAGGAGCGCGGTGTCGTCGTAGCGTTTCTGGGAGCGGTCGGTGAGCTCGGCCGTCGCGGCGAGCAGCCGCCCGATCCGGGGTACGGCGTAGGTGCGGTAGAGGGCCAGTTCCAGGGCCCGGGTGTGGTCCCAGGGGAACTCGTAGGCCGAGCTGAGCCGGTAGATCTCCGTGGCCTGCCGGTAGGGGTCCATCCGCCGGATCCGTTCCAGCTGTTCGAAGCGCCGCACAGTGCCGCCCCCTTCTGCCGTCGGAGTCGTCACTCTACGGTGAGCGGCGGGAGGTGCACGGTCGGTGAGGGCGACGGCGTCTGGGGACGGCTGACCGCACGGGGGAGAAGGCCCGTGGGATCGGGAGCGGGGTGGCCGGCAGTCTGCGCGGGGAACGGCGCTCCCGGGCCGGGAAGCGTCCGCACAACCTGTTCGAGGCCGCCGCGGCCTACGTCGCGGCGTGCGCGGAGGACGATCAGGACCGGATCGACGAAGCGGCCGGCTGGGTGTCGCCGGAGGCATTGTCGTCCGGGGTCGAGGAACTGGCGTGCCGTGCGGTCGTGGCGCTCGCGCGGGAGCGGAACGAGTGACCCGGGGACGGTCGCGCGGGCGCTGCTGGGGCTTCCGGCCGTCTGAAGCACCCGCCGGCGGGTGGCCGATTCGCCCCCGTCCGGCCGGAAACCTGCAGCTCCGGGCGCGCCGGCGGGGT
Source organism: Streptomyces sp. NPDC041124 (assembly GCF_055592385.1). Lineage (NCBI taxonomy): Bacteria > Bacillati > Actinomycetota > Actinomycetes > Kitasatosporales > Streptomycetaceae > Streptomyces > Streptomyces sp. NPDC041124. The sequence goes on along the minus strand of NZ_JBVIYR010000006.1, from coordinate 151,375 downwards.
CGTGACAAGGGGCGCGGGGTCGGCATATGGTGCGCGCCGACGGACGAACCGATGGGGAGGCTGGGATGGCCGGGACGGACGAGGAAGCCGTCGCCGCCGCGGACGATGCGCTCTACGTGCTGACGGCGGCGTTGCTGACGCCGGCGAAGTTCCCGAGCGTGCTGGGCGACGACTATCCGGAGGCGTGCGCCGCGCTCGGCCTTCCGCCGGTCGCGGACGGGTACGGGCTGGTGCTCGGCCAGGACGGCACGGGCGCCCGGTGGACCGTCGTCGTCGACGACGTCTCGCTGGTCGCCGTCGCGATCGCGTCGTGGGACTGCGGCATGGAGCACGACCTGTCCCCCGACGAGCGCACGGTCGTCACCGCGCTGCCCGGCTGGCCGCTCGCGGTCGCGGTGGCCGCGCCGGACGTGCCCGCGCCGCACGATCCGGGCCCCGACGTCACGGACGGTCCCGCCCTGACGCCGCCGGACGCCGGGGTGTGGGGTCCGGCGCAGCGCCGTCTGGGAGCCGACGAGATCGCGCTCCAGTGGGCGGCCTGGCGGGAGCAGGTCGACGACGCGGCGTTCCCCGCGCCGGGCGGTCCCGGGGAGACGGCCGACGGCACCGAGGGGCCCGGCGGTTCCGTGCCTGGCGGAGGGAAGGACGGTGAGGGCGCACGGGGCGGCGGCCCGGACGCGCGGTCGCCGGGTGGTCACGGCGGGATCCGGCGGGTCCTTGCCGAGGCACGTGCCTATGTCGACTCGCCGCCCCCGCTCGGCCGGGTCCGCTCGTCCTTCGCTCCGGGCGGTGCCCGCACACTGCGTGCCGACGGGCCCGGATGGTCGCTGGTGGCCAGGACGGACGACATCGCGTTCGTGCTGCTCGACGACGAGCCCGGCGAGGTGCTCCCGGTGGGCCGGGGGCCGGAACTGCCGGGTCTGCTCGAGGCGCTCGACCAGATGGCCGTACGCCCGCTCTGAGCAGGCGCGGCCTTCGGTGAGGGCGCGGGTGCCGGACGTTAGCGTGTGCTGCGGCTCCACGTGCGGGGCGCCGTTCCGTGCGGCGCCGCCCGTCGGCGACGGCGAGGGCGGTCCCTCGGCACGGGACACTTCCGTGATCGGCTCCGTCCACCTGCCCGCTGCCCGTCCCTTCCGGAGGCCGTCGTGCGCCCCTCCCGTCGCGTTCCGCTGCTCGCCACCGCCACCGCCCTCGCCATCGCCACCGCCGCACTGGCCGCTCCGGCTCCGGCCGGGGCGGCGGGGGACGGCGGCTGTGCGCACCTGGACCGGGTGCGGGTGCCCGGCGCGGTCCACCAGCGCGGTGCGTGCCTGGCCGATCTGACCACCGCCGGCCTGGCCGGTACCCCCTACACCGACATGGCCGACCAGGCGGGGCTGACCGCGGCGGCCACCCGGTCGCCGTCCGGTGTGCCCGGGACGCAGATCGACGGCTACTTCCCCGACTCGTCCCGCTTCAACGACACGCACGGCTGGGCGCACGACGCGCAGTTCGTGATCCGGCTGCCCGACCGCTGGAACGGCGGGCTGGTGGTCACCGGCGCGCCGGGCAACCGCAGGCAGTACGCGACCGACACAGCGATCTCGGACCAGGTGCTGGCACGCGGCTACGCCTACGCGGCGACCGACAAGGGCAACAGCGGTGTCGACTTCCACCTCGACGGCGACCGGCCCGGTGACGCGGTCGCCGAGTGGAACACGCGGACCACACAGCTCACCCGTGCCGCGCGGCAGGCCGTGGCGCAGCGCTACGGGCGCAGCCCGCGGCGCACGTACATGACCGGTGTCTCCAACGGCGGTTACCTGACACGCTGGCAGCTGGAGAACCACCCGGAGCTGTACGACGGCGGGGTGGACTGGGAGGGCAACCTGTGGAGCGGCCGGGGCCGCCAGCCGCTGACCTCCCTGCCGGTGGCGGTGGCCAGGACGCTCGGCAGGGCCACCGACGAGGACATGTACGCGGCGGGCTTCCCCCGGGGTTCCGAGTTCCTGTGGCCGTACCACGAGAAGGCCTACTGGGGCGTCACGCAGAAGATCTACCGTGCCGAGTTCGACCCCGCCTACGATCCCGACTGCCCCGGGACATCCACGGGGTCGACGCCGGAGCGGATCCTCGCGCCGTGCCCCTCCGACGCCGCCTACGACTACGCCTCGCGCCCCGCCTCCGTGCACCGTGCCGTGCAGCGGGTGGCGCTCACCGGACGGATCGGCCGCCCCCTGATCACGCTGCATGGCGATCTCGACGCGCTGCTGCCCAAGGCCGTCGACTCGGACGTGTACGACGGCATGGTCGAGTCGCACGGGCTGGGGCGACTGCACCGCTACTACACGGTGGAGGGCGGCACGCACGTCGACAGCCTGTACGACAGGCATCCGGACCGGCTGCGGCCGATCCTGCCCTGCTACCGCTCGGCGTTCGACGCGCTGGTCACCTGGGTGGAGCGGGGAGTCACGCCGCCCGCGGACCGGACCGTCGAACGGCCCGCGGACGGCGATGTGGTCGACTCCTGCGCGCTGGAGCCGGGCGGGGCGGCGGCGCGGTAGCGCCTCAGCGGCCCAGCTCCTTGCGCGAGGCGCGGCGGCGCAGCCTGCGCCGCTGAGCGGGGTCGAGGGCGAGATAGGCGGCGGCCGGGACTCCCAGGACTATCAGGAGCGCGGCCCACCAGGGCAGCCAGATGAGCAGGATGAGCCCGGCTGCCACACCTCCCGCGGCGATCTTGGCGTTGTTCGACATGGATGTCGCCTCCTTCGCGGCCACTGCCGCTCTCTGTCGTGAAAACGGGCCCGCCCTGCCGGCGGTTCCGGACCGCGACCCTGAGCCGCCCCTGAGGTGCGACCCCTAAGGTGTTCCCGGCGCCCGTCGGAGCCCTTCGGCGGAAACTCCGACGCACCTCCCATGGTGTCCCGGATCACAGCACACGCCTACCCGGTCGTCGCCGCCCATGCGGTACCCTCGGCGACTCCGGCTTCACTAGTCAAGTTTGAGGACTTCGACATCGCTGCGCTGACGACTCTCCCCGCATGCTCCTCCGCCTTCTCCGCCTTCTCCGGCTCCTCCGGCTCCTCCGCACTCATCCGCTGCCCTGCCGTGTTCGTGCCCGGCGACCCCGCCCGCACGGGCCGGATCGCGTTCTGGCGGCCCGACGGCGAGGTCCCGCCGTCCGCCGGCCCGGTGCCGCCCGAGGACCTGACCGTCGCCGTGCCGGTGGGCGACGGGATCGAGACGGTGGGCGTCCCGGCCGTCGTGCTGCCCCTGCGGACCGCACTGCCCCTCCTGGCGCGGGCTCGGACCGACGCCGAAGGCCACCGGGCCGCCCGCTTCTGGGGCGCCGCCGCCCTGCACGCCCTGCGGCTGGTGGCGCGCGGCCTGCTGCTGCCCGGCCTCTCCCCCGCCGACCACGACGCGTGGCGCGTGGGCCCGCTGGACGCCGCGGACATCGACGCGGTCCGCCGGCTCGCCGCCGCGATGCCGCCCGAGGCGCACGCCGTGCCGCTGAACGGCGGCGGCGCCCCGAGGCTGCCCGACCCCGAGCAGGTGCTGCGCGCCTTCCTCGACGCGGTCGCCGACACGCTCCCCCGGTCTCCCGCCGCCCGCCTCGTGACCGGTACCGCGGCCTTCGCGGCTTGGGAGCCGCAGCGGCTGCCCGGACTGCGGGCCTGGGCCGCCGATGTCGCCGCGGGCCACGACGCGGGCGTACGGCTGTCGCTGCGGATCGAGGTGCGCGGACTGACGGACCCTGCGGACGACGTGTCCGCCGGAGTGGCGGACGCCCTGTCCGACGACACGTTCGACACGGCGGGCGTGTCGTTCCGCGCCGTCCTGCAGATGCACGGGGTGAGCGACCCGGCCCTGGTCGCGGACGCCGCCGACGTCTGGTCCGGGCGCGCGGACGCGGCCCTCGGCCCCGCCGCGCGGGGGGACGCCCTGCTCGCACTGCGCCGCGCGGCACGTGTCTGGGCTCCGCTGACGCCGCTGCTGTCGGCGAGCGTGCCGGACGCGGTCGACCTCGCGGAGGAGGAGATCGCCGAACTCCTCGGCCAGGGCGGCCGGGCGCTGGCCGGTTCGGGTGTCGACGTGCACTGGCCGAGGGAACTGGTCCGCGAACTCACCACGCGCGCGGAGATCGGTCCCCGCGACGACGACCGGCCGGGGGCCGGATTCACCGAGGGACCGTCGTCCCTGTCCGCCGACAGGCTGCTCGCCTTCGACTGGTCCTTCGCCGTCGGCGGCCGGCGTCTCACCCGTGAGGAACTGGACCGGCTGGCGGAACAGAACCGCCCCCTCGTCCGGCTGCGCGACCAGTGGGTCCTCGTCGACCCCCGGGAACTCGCCCGGGCCCGCGCCCGCCAAGCCTCCGTGCTCGCCCCGGTCGACGCGCTCGGCGCCGCCCTCACGGGCTCCGTGGAGGTCGACGGCAGCCGGATCGAGGTACGGCCCACCGGGTGGCTGGCGGCCCTGCGGGACCGGCTCGCGGACCCCGAGGCGCAGGAACCGGTCGCCCAGCCCGCCGCCCTGGCCGCCACCCTGCGGGACTACCAGCGGCGCGGGCTGAGCTGGCTGGCCCGCATGACCTCCCTGGGTCTGGGCTGCTGCCTCGCAGACGACATGGGCCTGGGCAAGACCGTCACCCTGATCGCGCTGCACCTGCACCGCGGGAGCGACCCCGCGTCGGCGGGCCCCACCCTCGTGGTCTGCCCGACCTCGCTGATGGGCAACTGGCAGCGGGAGATCGAACGGTTCGCCCCCGGCATCCCCGTACGCCGCTTCCACGGCGCCCGGCGGTCGCTGGACGGCCTCGCCGACGACGAGGTCGTGCTCACCACGTACGGCACGATGCGTCTGGACGCCCCCCGGCTGGCCGGGGTCCCGTGGGGCATGGTCGTCGCCGACGAGGCCCAGCACGTGAAGAACCCCTACTCCTCGACGGCCCGGCAGCTGCGCTCCATCGGCGCGGGCGCGCGGGTGGCGCTCACCGGGACACCGGTGGAGAACAACCTGTCGGAGCTGTGGGCGATCCTCGACTGGACGACACCGGGACTGCTGGGCCGGCTCGGTACGTTCCGGACGCGGTACGCGGACGCCGTCGAGAGCGGGCGGGATCCCGGCGCCGCGGACCGGCTGGCCCGGCTGGTGCGGCCGTTCCTGCTGCGCCGCCGCAAGTCGGATCCGGGAATCGCGCCCGAGCTGCCGCCGAAGACGGAGACCGATCACGCCGTCTCGCTCACCCAGGAGCAGACGGCGCTGTACGAGGCCGTGGTCCGGGAGGCGCTGGCCGAGATCTCCGGGGCCGACAGCATGGCGCGTCGCGGGATGATCGTGAAGCTGCTGACCGGCCTGAAGCAGATCTGCAACCACCCGGCGCAGTTCCTCAAGGAGGAACGACCGGTGGTCGCCGGGCGCTCCGGGAAGCTGGAGCTGCTGGACGAACTCCTCGACACGGTGCTCTCCGAGCGGGCGGCCGTCCTGGTGTTCACGCAGTACGTGGGGATGGCACGGCTGCTGGAGCGGCATCTGGCCACGCGGGGTGTGGCGACGCAGTTCCTGCACGGCGGCACGCCGGTCGCCGAACGCGAGGCCATGGTGCGCCGTTTCCAGGACGGCGCGGTCCCGGTGTTCCTGCTGTCGCTGAAGGCGGCGGGCACCGGTCTGAACCTGACCCGTGCGGAGCACGTCGTGCACTACGACCGCTGGTGGAACCCCGCCGTCGAGGCGCAGGCGACGGACCGCGCGTACCGCATCGGCCAGACCCGGCCGGTGCAGGTGCACCGGATCATCGCCGAGGGAACCGTCGAGGACCGCATCGCCGAGCTGCTGGTGCGCAAGCGGGAACTGGCCGACGCGGTGCTCGGCTCCGGCGAGGCGGCGCTCACCGAACTGACCGACGCCGAACTGGCGGACCTGGTCGAGCTGCGAGGGGATGCCCGGTGAACGCGTACGACGACGGGGCCGAGGTGGAGCGCACCTTCGCGGCGCTGCCGCCCGCGCGCGGCCGGGGGTTCGCGCAGACCTGGTGGGGCCGGACCTGGATGACGGCGCTGGAGGACACGGCACTGGACACCCAGCAGCTCAAGGCCGGCCGCAGGCTCGCCCGTGCGGGTGCGGTCGGCGCGGTGTCGGTGCGCCCCGGTCGCATCACGGCGGTCGTCCAGGACCGGGACCGCACGCCGTACCGGGCGGACGTCCTGCTGCAGGAGCTGTCCGGGGAGCAGTGGGAGCGGTTCCTGGACATGACCGTCGAGCGAGCCGGTCATGTCGCGGCGCTGCTCGACCGGGAGATGCCCACACATCTGGTCGAGGACGCGGAGCTCGCGGGCGTCGAACTGCTGCCGGGCCTGGGCGATCTGGAACCGGAGTGCGGCTGCGGGGCCTGGGACCACTGCGCTCACACGGCGGCACTGTGCTACCAGGTGGCCCGGCTGCTGGACCAGGACCCGTTCGTCCTGCTGCTGATGCGGGGACGGGGTGAACGCGCCCTGCTGGACGAGCTCCACGCGCGCGGCGACGCGTCCGCGGGGCGGAGCGCGCGAGGCGCAGAGGGCGTGGACGCGGCCGAGGCCTACGCGGCCGGGGACATCCTGCCGTCGCTTCCCGGGCTGCCCGTACTGCCGCCGGAGCCCGGGATCCCGCCGTCGCTCGACACCGAGACCGGGCCCGCCGCGGGCATCGACGCGTCCGCGCTCGAGTTCCTCGCCGCCCGGACCGCCGAGCGGGCCCACCGGCTGCTCGCGGAGGCGCTGCGGGACGGGCCCGACGAGCGTGCCGCGGAGCCGGAGCCGTCGGTGGCCCGGGACGCGGTGCGGCTGGCCGCCGGGGAGCCCTCCGGCGCTGTGGCGGACCGGCTCGCCGAGGGGTCGGGGCGCGGCCGGGAGGGGCTGGCTGCGGCGGTACGGGCCTGGCGGCACGGCGGTGGGGCGGCACTGGCCGTGCTGGACGAGGAGTGGACGGTGCGGGGCGAGAGCCTGGCACGGGCGCGCGCCGCACTGGGATCGGCCTGGGAGGACGGCGAACGGCCGGCCCTGACGTCCCGGGCCAACCGCTGGACGGTCGTCGGCGCTCCCCTGCAGCTGCGTCTGAGTCGTGACGGCCGTTGGTGGCCGTACCGCAAGGAGCGCGGCCGATGGGTCCCGGCGGGTGGCCCCGCCCAGGACCCGGCGACCGCACTCGCCACGGCGGAGGGCGCCTGCGCGGAGTGACCGCGGACCACCCTCCCGCGTCAGGGCAGTGGGACGTCGTCCAGGGACGGCAGCAGCGATTCCAGCCCGCTGGGCAGATCGCTGGGAAGCGCGGTCGGGATGCCTGACGGCAGTTCGGTGGGGAGGCCAGAGGGCAGCCCGGTGGGGAAACCCGACGGCAGTTCGGTGGGAAGGCCGGAGGGCAGCCCGGTCGGGAAACCCGACGGAAGCTCGCTGGGGATGCCGTCGGTGGCCGTGCTGCGCTCGCCGGGCTCCTCGTCCGGCGAGTCGCCGTCCCGTGAGGCGAGGAGGACGACGAGGGAGACCGCCACGAGGGCCGCGATCACGGCGAGCACGATCAGCACCGGTCGGCGCCCGCCGGGACCGCGTCCGGGGCCGCCGCCGTGGTCGCCGGGCGGCGGGGGCGGTGGGGCGCCCCCGTACGAGGGCGGACCGAAGCCGCCGCCCGGGGGCGGCGTGTCGTCCGGCGGACCGGGCGGCTGCTGGGGCGGTACGGGTGGCGTGGCCATACGCCCCATGGTGGCCGCGGATGCGGTGTGCGCGAGGGCGCCGCGCGGGAGCGGGTGCGCGCTCGTAGCTTCCGGTGGCCCGATCGCGGCGTACGCGCGGAGAGCGTGCGGGGCGGGGAACGGGCGCGAGGAAGCGTCGTGCTCCGGCGGACGCGCATGGCGATGCGGGGGGACCGACCCGCGGCTCACGATGTGCGATGTGGTCCCGCGCCGCGGGTCGCGGCCGGCCTGCGATCGGTCCCGTCGCCGACCGCACGGCACAGTGGGCCGTCGACGGGGCGCCGGCGCGAGTGCGCGAGGGGCAGGCCGCGTCACGTTCCCCGACCGTGGCGGGGGCCGGCGTCGGCGCGATCGAGGAAGTGCCGCGCGGGTGCGGTGCGCCCGTACCGCGGGCATCCCGCGGGACCCGGGCGCCCGCCGGGTCCCTGCCGCACGTTCGGCCGTGGGCGCGGCGACCCGGTTCGTGGAGCACGCGCGTGTCCGTGGCTCCGCCGTACCGCCCGGACCCCGGCGGGGGCGTCGGCTGCCTCCCCGTGCGCACGGCACTCGCCGACCGCACGGCCTCGTACGCACGGCACCCGCCGACCGCACGGTCCCGTGCGCGCCGCGGCCGGTGCGCACGGGACGCCGGGTGTTCAGCCACGCGCTCCCAGGAGGTGGTCCATCGCCAGCTGGTCGAGGTGCTCGAAGGCCATGCCCCGGGCGGCGGCCGCGTCCGGGTCGAAGTCCTCGAAGGCGGAACGGTCGTCCAGCAGGCCCTGGAGGCCGTCGGCCGCCGTGGGCTGCGCCAGCTCGTCCAGACGGGCCGCGCGCAGCGCCTCCTGCACCTCCGGGTCGGCGCGGAAGGCCGCCGCGCGCTCCTTGAGGATCAGGTAGTTGCGCATGCAGCCGGCCGCCGAGGCCCACACGCCGTCGAAGTCCTCGGTCCGCGGCGGCTTGAAGTCGAAGTGCCGCGGACCCTCGTATCCGGCCGACTCCAGCAGGTCCACCAGCCAGAAGGCGGCGCGCAGATCGCCCGCGCCGAAGCGGAGGTCCTGGTCGTACTTGATGCCGGACTGGCCGTTGAGGTCGATGTGGAAGAGCTTGCCCGCCCACAGGGCCTGCGCGATGCCGTGCGGGAAGTTCAGCCCGGCCATCTGCTCGTGGCCGACCTCCGGGTTGACGCCGTACAGCTCCGGCCGCTCCAGGCGCTCGATGAACGCCAGGGCGTGGCCGATGGTGGGCAGCAGGATGTCACCGCGCGGCTCGTTCGGCTTGGGCTCGATGGCGAAACGGATGTCGTAGCCCTGGGAGGTGACGTACTCGCCGAGCAGGTCGAAGGCCTCCTTCATCCGGTCGAGGGCGACACGGACGTCCTTGGCGGCACCGGACTCGGCACCCTCACGGCCGCCCCAGGCGACGTAGGTCTGCGCGCCCAGCTCGACCGCGAGGTCGATGTTGCGGATGGTCTTGCGCAGCGCGTACCGGCGCACGTCACGGTCGTTGGCGGTGAAGCCGCCGTCCTTGAACACCGGGTGGGTGAACAGGTTGGTGGTGGCCATCGGCACCTTCATGCCGGTGTCGTCCAGCGCCTGCCGGAACCGCTTGACGTGCTCCTCGCGCTCGCTGTCACCGGAGCCGAAGGGGATGAGGTCGTCGTCGTGGAAGGTCACGCCGTGGGCACCCAGTTCGGCCAGGCGCCGGACCGACTCCGCCGGGTCGAGGGCACTGCGCGTGGCGTCTCCGAAGGGGTCCCGTCCCTGCCAGCCGACGGTCCACAGTCCGAACGTGAACTTGTCCTCGGGGGTGGGCTGGTAGTTCATGCCGCGGCTCCTCGCTGCTGCTGAGACTATTTCGTCATGGCGATTTACAAATTAGTATGCAGGAGCATTTCTGGGAAGAGACACACCCCGCCGGGTGCGGAAGAGGGAGAGACCGATGTCAGCAGCCGAGGGTCCGCTCGTCGTCGGCGTGGACACATCCACCCAGTCCACCAAGGCGCTGGTCGTCGACGTGGCGACCGGCAGGGTCGTCGCGAGCGGCCAGGCCCCGCACACGGTGAGCTCGGGGGCCGGCCGGGAGAGCGATCCGCGCCAGTGGTGGGACGCCCTGTCGGAAGCGCTGCGCCAGTGCGGCGAGGCGGCGCACGAGGCCGCGGCGGTGTCGATCGGCGGGCAGCAGCACGGTCTGGTCACCCTCGACGCGCACGGCGAGCCGGTCCGGCCGGCGCTGCTGTGGAACGACGTGCGGTCCGCGCCGCAGGCCCGCCGGCTGGTCGAGGAGCTGGGCGGCGCGACGTTCTGGGCGGAGCGCACGGGGAGCGTGCCCGCCGCCTCCTTCACGGTCACCAAGTGGGCCTGGCTGGCGGAGCACGAGCCGGACGCGGTGCGCGCCACCAGGGCCGTCCGGCTCCCCCACGACTACCTCACCGGGCGGCTCACCGGGGAGGGCACGACCGACCGCGGCGATGCCTCCGGCACCGGCTGGTGGGCCTCGGCGACGGAGGCGTACGACGAGGAGATCCTCGCCCATGTGGGCCTCGACCCCGCGCTGCTGCCGCGCATGGTGCGGCCCGGCGAGGTGGCCGGGACCGTGCGGGACGGTCACGACCTGCCCTTCTCCAGGGGCACCCTGGTGGCGTGCGGGACGGGTGACAACGCCGCGGCCGCGCTGGGCCTCGGGGTGCGCCCCGGCACGCCGGTGATGAGCCTCGGCACCTCGGGCACCGTGTACGCCGTGTCCCGGCACCGGCAGGCCGACCCGACCGGCACGGTGGCGGGCTTCGCCGACGCGCGCGGCGACTGGCTGCCGCTGGCCTGCACCCTGAACTGCACGCTCGCCGTGGACAGGGTCGCCGCCCTGCTGGGCCTGGACCGCGAGGCCGTCGAACCCGGCCACGGCGTGACCCTGCTGCCCTTCCTGGACGGCGAGCGCACTCCGAACCTCCCCCGCTCCTCCGGCCTGCTGCACGGTCTGCGCCACGACACCACCGGCGGCCAGCTCCTCCAGGCCGCCTACGACGGCGCCGTGTACTCCCTGCTGGCCGCGCTGGACCTGGTCCTCGACGAGGACGCCGACCCGTCGGCGCCCCTGCTGCTGATCGGCGGCGGCGCCCGCGGCGCGGCCTGGCAGCAGACCGTGCGGCGTCTGTCGGGGCGGCCCGTGCAGGTGCCCGGTGCGAGGGAGCTGGTCGCGCTCGGTGCGGCGGCGCAGGCGGCCGGGCTGCTCACCGGGGAGGACCCGGCCGCGGTCGCCCGGCGCTGGAACACGGCGGCCGGGCCGGTGCTGGACGCGGTGGAGCGGGACGAGGAGACGCTGGCCAGGCTGGCCGGGGTACTCTCCGACGCGGCCGTGCTGCTGGAGCGCGCCACGGACGCCGGCTGACGGCGCCCCGCCGCTCCGGGGGCGGCGGTCCGTGTCCGCCGGTCGGCCCGGCGGACGCACACAAACCCCCCGGGGGTGCGCGGACCGACCGACCGGGTGGGGCTGCCGACAGCACTGCCGACGACCGCAGAGACCGAGGAACGACGGAGGAATGAGCGCACCGCCGCACAGAACCCGCCCGGCCGGCCCGGGACGCGCACTGCCCGACACCCAGCAGGGCATGCGCCGCCGCAACCTCTCCCGCGTGATGCACACCGTGAGCGCCGAGGGGCCGCTGTCCCGGGCCGCCGTCGCCTCGCGCATCGGCCTGACCCGCGCCGCGGTGTCCACGCTGGTCGACGAGCTGATCCGTTCGGGCCTGCTGGAGGAGCTGGGGCCCGAACGGCCGGGCCGGGTGGGCCGGCCAGGTTCCGCACTCGCCGTCAGCGGGAACGGCCCCGCGGGGATCGGCGCCGAGGTCGGCGTCGACCATCTCGCGGTCTGCGCGGTCGACCTGCGCGGACAGGTACGGGCCCGGGCGGTGCGGCACGTGGCGAACCGGGACCGCTCCCCCGAGCCGGTGCTCGGGGAGCTCACCGAGCTGGTCCACCGGGTGGTCGCCGAGGCGGAGGGCGAGGGGCTGTGGCCGGCGGGTCTGGCCGTCGCCGTGCCCGGCCTGGTGGCCCGGGACGCCCGGACCGTCGTACGCGCCCCGAACCTCGGCTGGCTCGGCACCGACCTCGGTGACCTGCTGCCCGCGCGGTTCCCGCTCACGGTGGCCAACGAGGCCAACTTCGGCGCGCTGGCCGAACTGTGGCTCGGGGCGGACACGCCGCGGGACTTCCTCCATGTGTCGGCCGAGATCGGTATCGGTGCGGCGGTCGTGGTGGACGGGCGGCTGCTGCACGGGAACCGGGGTTTCGCGGGCGAGCTGGGTCACGTACCGGTGTGGCCCGACGGGCCGGGGTGCGCCTGCGGCGGACGGGGCTGTCTGGAGCAGTACGCCGGTGAGGAGGCGGTCCTGCGCGCGGCCGGGCTGGAGCCGGGCGAGGACCGCGTCGGTCTCCTCGCCGGCCGCGCCGAGCAGGGCGACGCCGACGTACGACGTGCCCTGCACGACGCGGGAACGGCGCTCGGCATCGCCCTCACCGGGGCGGTGAACCTGCTGGACCCGCAGAGCGTGGTGCTCGGCGGGGCCCTGTCCCGGCTCGCACCCTGGCTGCTGCCCTCCCTGCGCTCCGAACTGGGCCGCCGTACGGCGGGACCGGCCTGCCCCGTCTCCGTGTCCGCGCTGGGCCCCGAAGGTCCCCTGCTGGGCGCGGCGCATTCGGTGGTCCGGGGAGTCCTGGACGACCCGGCGACCGTGGCCGGGCGCACCTGACCCGGGCCGGGCCCGCCGGGTGACGTCTCCCGCAGCTCCGGCGGGCCCGCGGGCGGGGCGCCGTCGGCCCGGCGGGCGCCGTGTCAGGCCGGGGTCAGCCGCTCTTGGAGTTCCGTCCGGTCGGTCACGAACCACACCTGGCCGCCGCGGTTCGCCTCGCGGACGAAGTCGCGCAGGGCGTCGCTGCCGGCCACGCGGGCGGTGATGTCGCCGACGATCACCAGGCGGATCCGGTAGTTGGCGAACTTCTGCACCACGTCCCCGGCGACACCCGACCGCAGTGTGAAGAACTCCTCGGCCACCCGGTCCACCGGGACGGCCACCACCTCGGCGTGACAGCCCATGGCATCGCCGATCAGGTCGAGGGCGGTGTCGCCGCCGCTCAGCTTCCTGCCGTCCGGGCCGCAGTGCAGGACCGCGACACCGTGCGAGGTCACGAGATCATTGGCTGTCATGGACTGAGCGTACGTCAAGGGCAGGTGCGGCTGCCGGGGTTGTGCCGGTCCGCCACCTCACCGCTCGATTACGAATCGTCCAACTGCTGGTGGACAGACGTTGAGCAAGCAACCATGAGGGCATGACACCGGCGCAGCGTGCCATCGAGAGACTGCTCACCTGGCCCGATCTTTCGGCCTCTCCGGCCGCGTGCGGCACGGGGCAGGCGCTCCGCACCGTGCGGGACGAGATCGTCCACTTCCACTCCGCGCGGGACGTGGACCTTCACCTGACCGACCGCGCGATCCAGCGTCTGACCTACGACCTGGACGGATCGAGTGCGATCCAGCTGGTCCCGGGGTCGTGCTGGGTGACGGTCCACCTGGACTGCGCCACGGACGTGGACCTGCTGATGAGCCTGGTGAGCGTCGCCCTCAAGGCGCACCAGAACCGGCCACCCTCCACCCTGCCGACGGCGGCCGGGTGCAACTTCCACCGGGTCACCGTGCTGCCGCGCGACGCGGCGGCCGGCCGCTGAACCACGGGGCGCGGCCCGGCCTCACGGCCGCAGACTGCCGACGATGTCGGCGGTCGCCGTGAGGCCGCTGTGGATGGTGGGCGCGATGCTGGTGCTGGCCAGGTAGAACCCGAGCAGCAGACAGACCAGCGCGTGGGAGACCTTCAGCCCGCTGTTGCGCAGGAAGATCACCGCCAGGACCGAGAGCAGCAGCACCACAGAGATGGAAACGGCCATCGTCAACCTCCTCCGCCACATCCCTTTCGCGGCGTTCGGCCGCAAGTGTGGCCTAGCGGAGGGTTCGTCCGGGCTGCTGACCTGTCCGCCGAACGTGTGGTGTCACGTCCTTCGGCGGGCGTCGAGGAAGGTTTCGAGCCCCGCGAGGTCGTCGGTGTTGAGGTGGTCGACGTCCGCCGCGACCAGTTCGCCCCACAGCGCGTCGCGGGCGGGACCCGGCAGGTCCGGGGTGGCCCAGAAGCGCACCCGCTGCCCGCGCGCGTGTGCGCTGCGCACGATGCCCCGCAGCTTGCGGCGCTCGGCGGCGGGGAAGGGACCGACGCCCCGCCAGGTGAAGTGCAGCGTCCAGTTGTCGCTGATCAGCGGGACGAGGGAGGCCGGCGCGGGGGTGCCGAGGTCGGTGAGCCGCCCGTCGTAGAAGGCGCGGCGCACCCGCTGGGCCTCCATGGGCGCGCGGGCGGCGCGGTCACCGGAGATCACGGCGGTGACGGGGCCGGGCAGCACCCTGCCGTGCGCGTAGGTGGTGAACAGGTGCCGGTATCGGCGCAGATGGCGGTCGAGTTCGAGGTAGGTGGAGGAGCCCTCGGTCTTGATGTCGATCAGCAGCTGGAGCGGCCCGCGGTGTCCGCGGTACACCGCGCCGCGGTTCGCCCGGACACGGGCGGCGAGCGGATCCAGGTACAGCGATGCCAGGGTGCGGGACGGGTCCAGGTCCTCGGGGTCGTGGGCGACGAGGAGTCGGCCGTCGACCAGGAAGATGTCCGCCTCGACGCTGCCGAAGCGGTGGTCGAGGGCGTCGAGGAGGGGGCGCGGGTGCTCGTAGTCGTTGTGGGCGTGGGCGCGCCACAACGGGCGCGGCCGGTGGCCGCGTTCACCGGCGAGCGCCCGGGTCGCGGGGAGGGCGGCCGAGCCGGCGAGGGCGGCGCCTAGAGTGGTGAGGGCTCTGCGGCGGGTGGTGAGGACCATGCTCTGCCTCCCTGGAGGTGCCGTACGGGGTCCCCGTGAGTATGGGGTCCGGCAGGCCCAAGGAGCAGTGTCCTGCGGGGAGTTGGCTGATCCGCCGTCGTCCGTTCACCTCACCGGCACCGCGGGGCGCACAGCGGGAAGCCCGCCCCGGGAAGGGGCGGGCTTCGGCGGCCGTCCTGTGGTTCAGGGGGCGCGCAGGTCGACCAGCTCGGCGAGTGCCTCGCGGTGGGCGCCCGCCGTGCCGTAGGCGATGGAGTCGGCCTTGGCGCGCTTGAGGTGGAGGTGCACCGGGTGCTCCCAGGTCATGCCGATGCCGCCGTGCAGTTGCAGTGCCTCCTCCGCGGCGCGGACCGCGACGGGGGCGGCGTAGGACTGGGCGACGGTGACCGCCACGTCGGTGTCCTCGCCGGTGGACAGCGCGTCCGCGGCGTTCCGCGCGGCCGCGCGGAGGTTGACGGTCTCCAGCCACACCTGGGCGAGCCGGTGCTTGATCGCCTGGAATCCGCCGACGGGGCGGTTGAACTGCTTGCGGTCCTTCAGGTGACGGACGGTTTCCGTCAGCGACCATTCCGCGACGCCGAGTTGTTCCGAGGCGAGCAGTCCGGCGCCGGCCCGCAGGGCGCGGCGCACGGCGGGTTCCGCGTCGCCGAGCCGGCGGCCCCGGGCACCGTCGAGGGCGATCCGGGCGAGCGGGCGGGTGAGGTCCAGGGACGTCTGCGGGGTGACGGTGACCGCGCCGGCCTCCACCGCGTACAGCCCGCCGTCGTCCGCCGGCACCAGCAGTACGTCGGCGACCGCGGCGTCCGCGATGCCGGTCAGCTCCCCGTGCAGGGCGCCGCCCTCCAGCCGCACGGTGGCGAACGCCGCGCGGGGAGCGGTGTGCAGTCCCACCGCGAGGGCGCCGATCCGGCGCCCCGACGCCAGCCCGGCGAGCAGGTCGCCCGGCTCGGGGCAGGCCAGCAGCGCCTCGGTGGCCACCACGGCGCTCGTCAGGTAGGGCACGGGAGCGACCGCGCGCCCCAGTTCCTCCAGGACGACGGCGGTCTCGCGGTGGGTGGCGCCCTGACCGCCCCTGTCCTCGGGGACCAGCAGCCCGGCGAGGCCCATGCCGTCGGCGAGCGACTTCCACAGGGACAGGTCGTGCGGGGCGTCCGACCCGATGCGGGCGATCACTCCGGACGCGTCGCAGTGGTCGGTGAGCAGGTCCCGGACGGCGGCGCGCAGCGCCTCTTCCTCCTCCGAGTACAGCAGATCGCTCATCGGGCCAGGTCCTTCCACGGGACGTCCTTGTCGGTGCGCGGTTCGGCCGGCAGGCCCAGGACGCGCTCGGCGACGATGTTCAGCAGGACCTCGCTGGTCCCGCCCTCGATGCTGTTGCCCTTGGAGCGGAGGTACCGGTAGCCGGCGTCGCGCCCGGTGAAGTCGACGAGTTCGGGACGGCGCATGGTCCAGTCGTCGTACAACAGGCCTTCCTCACCCCGGAGTTCCACTTCCAGGCCGCTGATCTCCTGGTTGAGGCGAGCGAAGCCCAGCTTCATTCCCGCGCCCTCGGGGCCGGGCTGTCCGGCGACGAGCTGCTGGCGCAGGCGTTCGCCGGTGAGCCGGGCCACCTCGGCCTCGACCCACAGTCTCAGCAGCCGCTGGTGCAGGTCGTGGGTGCGCAGTCCGGGCCGTTCGCGCCAGGTCTTCGCCACGGGGCCGATCATGCCGCCTTCGCGGGGCAGCCGCATGCCGCCGATGGCGACGCGCTCGTTGTTCAGCGTGGTCTGCGCGACCCGCCAGCCGTCGCCGACCTCGCCGAGCCGGTGGGCGTCGGGAACGCGGACGCCGGTGAGGAACACCTCGTTGAACTCGGCCTCGCCGGTGATCTGGCGCAGCGGGCGCACCTCGACACCGGGGTCGGTCATGTCGCAGACGAAGTAGGTGATGCCCCGGTGCTTGGGCACGTCCGGGTCGGTGCGGGCGATCAGGATGGCCCAGCGGGCGAGGTGGGCGCTGGACGTCCACACCTTCTGCCCGTCGACCACCCAGTGCTCGCCCTCCCGGACGGCGCGGGTGCCGAGTGCCGCCAGGTCGGAGCCGGCGCCCGGCTCGCTGAAGAGCTGGCACCAGACCTCCTCGCCGGTCCACAGGGGCCGCAGGAAGCGTTCCTTCTGCTCCCGGGTGCCGTACTGGAGGATCGTGGGGGCGGCCATGCCGAGGCCGATGCCGATGCGGCGCGGGTCGTTGTCGGGGGCTCCGGCGGCCTCCAGTTCGGCGTCCACGACGGTCTGGAGGGTGCGCGGGGCGCCGAGGCCGCCGAGGCCTTCGGGGAAGTGCACCCAGGCGAGTCCGGCGTCGAAGCGGGCGCGCAGAAAGTCCTGGCGTGCGGTGTCGGCCGGTGGGTGGGCGGCGAGGAACTCCTGGGTCCGGCGGCGCAGTTCGGCGGCGTCGGTCATGATGCGGCTCCGTTCTCCGGCGCGGGCAGCACGGCGACGCGCCCGGTGGTGACGCCGTCGGCGACCCGCTGCACGGCGTCGGCGGCCCCTTCGAGGTGGACGCGCTCGCTCACCAGCGGCTTGATCGCGCCCCGGGCGGCGAGGCCGGTGAGCTGTTCGTGGCAGTGCTGGACCAGCTCGGGGTTCTTGGTGTTGTACAGGCCCCAGTGCAGGCCGAGAATCGAGTAGTTCTTGACGAGGGCGTGGTTCAGGGCGGGGCTCGGGATGGACCCGCTCGCGAAGCCCACCACGACGATGCGGCCCTCGAAGGCGACGGCCTTGGCGGACTGGGCGTAGGCCTGCCCGCCGACGGGGTCGTATACCACGTCGGCGCCCCGTCCGCCGGTGGCCTCCTTCACCGCGGCCACGACGTCCTGCTCGCGCCGGTCGATCACCACGTCGCAGCCCAGTTCCCGGGCGACGGCCGCCTTCCCGGCGCCGCCGGCCACACCGATGACGGTGGCTCCGGCCGCCTTGCCGAGCTGCACGGCGGCGCTGCCGACCCCACCCGCGGCAGCGTGGACGAGGAGGGTCTCGCCCGCCTCCAGCCGGGCACGGCGGTGCAGGCCGAACCAGCCGGTCTGGTAGCCGATGTGCAGTGCGGCCGCCTCGGCGTCGTCCAGCGCCTTCGGCGCGGGCAGCAGCGCGGCGGCGTCCGCGACCGCGTACTCGGCGAAGCCGCCGTGCGGCAGCGCCGGGTTGGCGATCACCCGGCGCCCGTCCTCGGTCTCGCCGCAGATCTCCACACCGGGGGTGAACGGCAGCGGCGGCCTCACCTGGTACTGACCCCGGCACATCAGCGCGTCCGGGAAGTTGATGTTGGCGGCACGCACCTTGAGCAGGACCTGCCCCTCACCGGGCGTCGGCCGTTCGACCTCCGCGAGGCGCATCGCCTCGCCCGGTTCGCCGAGCTCGTGCACTTGCCATGCCTGCATGCGGGGCCTCCACGGGACTGTGAACGTCGTGTTCGCGCCTGACCGGGTCCATCGCATACTAAGCGGTCGCTTGCCTGGAGGGAACCGCCTCTGCCCCGGAAGGCCCGCGTCACGCCCTCTTGGGCCGCGCCCTCACGTGCATGCGCTCCCCCTGCGCGCCGAACAGGCTGAGGAACTCCACCGGCCCCTCCCCCGTCGAGCCGAACCAGTGCGGCACACGGGTGTCGAACTCGGCCGCCTCGCCCGCCGCCAGCACCACGTCGTGGTCGCCGAGCACCAGCCGCAGCTTCCCGGACAGCACGTACAGCCACTCGTATCCCTCGTGGGTGCGCGGGTCGGGTTCCTGCTTCCGCCGGGGCTCGAGCACCTTGTACGCCTGGAGGCCACCGGGCTGGCGGGTGAGCGGCCAGTGGGTGCGGCCGTGGCGGACGATCGGCTCGGACGCGCGGACGCGCGGATCGCCGACCGGTGGCGCGCCGACCAGTTCGTCCAGCGCCACCCGGTGGGCCTGCGCGATCGGCAGCAGCAGTTCCAGGCTCGGCCGGCGCAGCCCTGACTCCAGCCGCGAGAGGGTACTCACGGATATGCCGGTCGCCTCCGACAGCGCCGCGAGAGTCACCTCCCGCTCCTTCCTGATCCTGCGCAGCCGGGGGCCCACGTCCGCGAGTACGTCATCCGTCGTCATACCGCTATTGCAGAATCGGCAAGGTTGTTTGTCAATGCGGCACCGGCTGGGCGACCGTCGTCGTCATGGAGGTGGTCACGATGAACGAATCCGACACACTGAACGCGGCGGACCGCGACGGGATCCACGACGTGGTCGTGGTCGGCGGCGGGCCCGCGGGACTCTCCGCCGCCCTGGTGCTGGGCCGGGCCCGGCAGCGCACACTGGTCGTCGACGCGGGCGAGCCGCGCAACGCGCCCTCGTCGCACATGCAGGGCTATCTGACCCGGGACGGAATGTCACCGGCCGATTTCCTGGCGCGGGGACGGGAGGAGATCGCCCGATACGGGGTCCCGCTCGTCCGCGACCGGGTCACGGACGTCACCAGGGACGGGGACTTCACCGTCACACTGGGGACGGGCGCGGTGGTGCGGGCCCGGCGGCTGCTCGTGGCGACCGGGCTGAAGGACGAGCTGCCCGACGTCGAGGGGGTCGCCGAGCGGTTCGGGCGGGACGTGCTGCACTGCCCGTTCTGCCACGGCTGGGAGGTGCGCGACGAGCCCTTCGGTGTGCTCGCGTCGAGCGCGATGAGCGTGCACCAGGCGCTGATGGTGTCCCAGTGGTCGAAGGACGTGACGTTCTTCCTGCACCGGGTCGCCGAGGCCGAACTGTCCGACCAGGACCTGCGCCGGCTGGCCGCCGCCGGGGTCGCCGTGGTGCCCGGTGAGGTCGCCGGGCTGGTGGTGGAGGACGACCGGCTCACCGGGGTGCGGCTGGCCGACGGCACCGTGCACGCCCGCTCGGTCCTCTTCACCGGACCCCGCCCGGTGCCGCGGACCGGTCTGCTGGAGCGGCTGGGCGCGGAGCTGGACGAGACCCCGTTCGGCGCCTACCCGGTGGTCGACCCGACCGGTCTGACGACGGTGCCCGGCGTCTGGGCCGCGGGCAACGCGATCGGCTTCTCCGAGCAGGTCGTGCACGCGGCGAGCGGCGGCTACCGCGCGGCGGCCGCGATCGTCGGGGACCTGCTGATGACGCGCCTGGACGCCGCCGTGGACGCGTAGCCGTCCCGCCGGCCCGCCGGGGTGTGGAGCGGACGGCTCCGTAGCACCATGGCCGCATGTTGCTGTCCCGGCTGGCCCGTGTGTCCCAGGAGGTGGCCGCCACCTCGGCGCGGTCCCGGAAGATCACCCTGCTCGCCGAGCTGTTCCGGGAGGCGGAGCCGGCCGACGTGCCGGTCGTCATCCCGTACCTGGCGGGCCGGCTGCCGCAGGGCCGGATCGGTGTGGGCTGGAAGGTGCTGAGCCGTCCCGTCGCCCCCGCCACCGAACCGTCCCTGACCGTGCGCGAGGTCGACGCGCGGCTCACCGAACTGGCCGGGGTCGCCGGACCGGGCTCGCAGGCCGAGCGGGCCCGGCTCGTCGGCGAGCTGCTGGGCGCCTCCACCGGGGACGAGCAGCGGTTCCTGTTCGGGCTGCTCACGGGCGAGGTCCGGCAGGGCGCCCTGGACGCGGTCGCCGTCGAAGGGCTGGCGCGGGCGACGGGGGCCCCGCCGGACGCCGTGCGGCGGGCGGTGATGCTGGCCGGCTCGCTGCAGTCGGTCGCCGGGGCACTCCTGGCGGACGGCCCCGGGGCGCTGGAGCGCTTCCGGCTCACCGTCGGCCGGCCCGTGCTGCCGATGCTGGCGCACAGCGCCTCCTCGGTCGCCGAGGCGGTCGGGAAGCTGGGGGCCTGCGCGGTCGAGGAGAAGCTCGACGGCATCCGCGTCCAGGTCCACCGCGACGGCGACACCGTACGCGTGCACACCCGCACCCTCGACGACATCACGGACCGGCTGCCGGAGGTGACGGCGGCGGCCCTGGACCTGCGGGGCGAGCGGTTCATCCTGGACGGGGAGGTCATCTCCTTCGACGGCGACGGCCGGCCCCGCTCGTTCCAGGAGACGGCCGGCCGGGTCGGCTCCCGGACGGACGTGACGGCGGCCGCACGGGAGGTCCCCGTCTCCCCCGTCTTCTTCGACGCGCTCTCCGTCGACGGCCGCGACCTGCTGGATCTGCCGTTCGCCGAGCGGCACGCCGAGCTGGCCCGGCTCGTTCCGGAACCGATGCGGGTGCGGCGCACCGTGGTGTCCGGCCCGCAGGAACAGGGCGCGGCGGAGGAGTTCCTGACCGCGACGCTGGGGCGCGGCCACGAGGGCGTGGTGGTCAAGGGCCTGGACGCTCCCTACAGCGCGGGCCGGCGCGGCGCGTCCTGGCTGAAGGTCAAGCCCGTGCACACGCTGGACCTGGTGGTGCTGGCCGCCGAGTGGGGCCACGGCCGGCGGACCGGGAAGCTGTCCAACCTGCACCTGGGCGCGCGCACCGCCGACGGCGGTTTCGCGATGCTCGGCAAGACCTTCAAAGGCATGACCGACGCGATGCTGGCGTGGCAGACCGAGCGGCTTCGGGAGCTGGCGGTCGACGAGAGCGGCTACGTCGTGACGGTGCGCCCCGAGCTGGTCGTGGAGATCGCCTACGACGGCCTCCAGCGCTCCACCCGCTACCCGGCCGGCGTCACCCTCCGCTTCGCCCGCGTGCTCCGCTACCGCGAGGACAAGCGCCCCGAGGAGGCGGACACCGTGGAGACCCTGCTCGCCGCGCATCCCGAGGTGCGGCCGTGACCGGCGCACGCAGCGCCGGGCTGCTGCTGTTCCGGCACACCGGACAGGGCATCGAGGTGCTGCTCGGTCACATGGGCGGCCCGTTCTTCGCCCGGCGGGAGCGCGGGGCCTGGACCGTGCCGAAGGGCGAGCACGACCCCGGCGAGCCGGCCTGGGAGGCGGCGCGGCGCGAGTTCGAGGAGGAACTGGGGCTGCCGCCGCCGGACGGGCAGCCGCTGCCCCTCGGGGAGGTCCGGCAGTCCGGCGGGAAGACCGTCACGGCGTGGGCGGTCGAGGCCGACCTCGACCCGGCGACGGCCGTGCCCGGCACGTTCGAGATGGAGTGGCCGCCGAGGTCCGGGCGGATCCAGGAGTTCCCGGAGCTGGACCGGGTCGCCTGGTTTCCCCTGGAGCGGGCCCGGGAGGTGATCGTCTCCGCGCAGAGCGCGTTTCTCGACCGCCTGGCGGAGCACTCGCCCTGAGGAGCCCTTCCGCGTTGCGCCGCCCACCGCCGCGCGGGAAGGTCGGAAGGCACAGCCCGTCCCCAGGGAGGTCAGCGATGCACATCGCCACGGTGAATCCGGCGAACGGCGAGACCGTCAAGGCGTACCACCCCATGGACGAGGAGGAGCTGGAGCGCCGGCTCCAGCTGGCGGAGGCCACCTTCCGTACGTACCGGACGTCGACGTTCGAGGAGCGTGCGCGGCTGATGCACCGGGCGGCCGAGATCCTCGAGGAGGACCAGGACGCCATCGGCCGGGTGATCACCACGGAGATGGGCAAACCGGTCAAGCAGGCCCGCGCGGAGGCCGCGAAGTGCGCGAAGGCGATGCGCTGGTACGCCGACCACGCGGCGCGGCTGCTCGCCGACGAGGAACCCGACGCCGCCGACGTCAAGGACTCGGGCGCTTCCCGGGTGCTGGTGCGCTACCGGCCGCTGGGCCCGGTGCTGGCCGTGATGCCGTGGAACTTCCCGCTGTGGCAGGTGGTGCGGTTCGCCGCGCCCGCGCTGATGGCGGGCAACGTGGGCCTGCTCAAGCACGCCTCGAACGTGCCGCAGACCGCGCTGTACCTGGAGGACCTGTTCCACCGCGCCGGCTTCACCGAGGGCTGCTTCCAGACACTGCTCATCGGCTCCGCCGCGGTCGACGACCTGCTGCGGGACGAACGGGTCAGGGCGGCCACCCTCACCGGCAGCGAGCCTGCGGGCCGCGCGGTCGCCTCCACCGCCGGGGAAATGATCAAGAAGACGGTGCTGGAGCTGGGCGGCAGCGACCCGTTCGTGGTCATGCCCTCCGCCGACCTGGACCGGGCCGCCGAGGTGGCGGTCACCGCGCGGACGCAGAACACAGGGCAGTCCTGCATCGCCGCCAAGCGGTTCATCGTCCACACGGACGTCTACGACGCCTTCGCCGAGCGTTTCACCGCCGGCATGAAGGCGCTGAAGGTCGGCGACCCGATGGACGAGGACACGGACGTCGGCCCGCTCTCCAGCGAACGGGGCCGCGAGGACCTGGAGGAACTGGTCGAGGACGCCGTACGGGCCGGCGCCACCGTGCTGTGCGGGGGCGAGCGCCCCGAGGGGCCCGGCTGGTTCTACCCGCCGACCGTGCTGGCCGGCATCGGCCGGGAGATGCGCATCCACCGCGAGGAGGCGTTCGGCCCGGTCGCCACGCTGTACCGCGCCGCGGACATCGACGAGGCGGTCCTCATCGCCAACGACACCGACTTCGGGCTCAGTTCCAACGTCTGGACCCGTGACGAGGCCGAGGTCGACCGCTTCGTCCGGGACCTGGAGGCGGGCAGCGTGTACGTGAACGGGATGACGGCGTCCCACCCGGCGTTCCCGTTCGGCGGGGTCAAGCGGTCCGGGTTCGGGCGTGAGCTGTCCGGGCACGGAATCCGCGAGTTCTGCAACATCACCACCGTTTGGCAGGGTGCGTGACGGTCGCCCGACTACGATCCCGACTGTGAACCGCGAAGTGACTCTGCCTCTGATCGTCGACGACCGCGGGACCTTGCAGGTGGCCGCCGCCGATGTCAGCAAGCTGCTGCGCACGGTGGGCGGGCGGTGGGTGCGGCTGGTCGAGGCCGGGGAGGACGGGCTCGACGAGGACACGGTCGCCGCGCTGACCATCGAGCTGGCCAAGCTCGCCGACCGGATCGACGTGGCGTGCATCGCCCACAGCAGCGGCGGCGCCCCGTAGGTCCGGCCACCGCCTTCCCGCGGGCCGTCCGCGGGAAGGCCCGACCGGCGCGGGCAGAGGGGATGTGACGTAATCCTTACGCCGGCACCGGAGAGGCTGACGGAGAACGTCCGGTGGTGTGAACTCCTGAGCGACCGAGTGATCGATCGTGCGATGGAGTCACAGCAATGAGATGGAATCGTTCCGCGTCCGCCGCGGCCACGGGTCTTGCCGCCGCCTGCCTCGGCCTCGGCCTTCCCGCCACCGCGTGGGCCGCCACGCCCGACGTCCCCGAGGCGCTGCGGATCTGCACCGGGCCCTACGCGGGCTTCCAGCAGTGCGGCGCCCCGACCCCGCCGACGTTCAGCGCCACCAACGGTTCCGCACCCCTGTTCGCCGCCTCGGTCAAGGGTCTGGAGCCCCAGCCCGGCCTGAACGGGAGGATGGAGCTGGCACGCCTCGGCGAGCAGCCGTTCGGCACCTTCCGGACCGACACGGGGGCCGGCCACGTGTGGGCCGTGCAGATTCCCGCCAGCACGTTCAGCCCGGGTGACTACCAGTGGCGGATCCGCGCCGAGGGCGCCGACGGCCCGTCCGACTGGTCCGCCTGGTGCGTGTTCACGGTGACCGGCCCGGAGCCCACGGAGCCCACGGAGTTCACCTACAGTCCCGACGGCGGTGAGCACTGCCTCGACGTGAGCGGCGCCGGGACGCAGGACGCCACGGGGGTGCAGCTGTGGGACTGCAACGGCTCCCTGGGCCAGACCTGGAGGACCACTCCCGAGGGCACCCTGGTGAACCCGAACTCGGGCAAGTGCCTGGACGTGGCCGACGGCGGAACCGCCGACGGCACCACGGTGCAGCTCCACACGTGCAACGGCACCGGCGCCCAGCAGTGGCGCTACGACCGGACCGTGCCGCTCGCCTTCGTCCACCCCGGGTCCGGCAAGTGCCTCGACGTGCCCTACGCGAACTTCACCAACGGCGTCCCGCTCCAGATCCACGAGTGCAACGGCACCGACGCCCAGGTCTGGAAGGAGCTCACTCCCGCCTGACCGGCCGGGCGGCGGAGCACAGGCTCTCCCAGAACATGGCCTCGTAGCTCTGCAGGAGCCGCCCGTGACGGCGGGCGCGGCGCTCGTCCAGGCTGCCCGCGTCCAGGGCGGCCCGGACCGACGCCAGGGCCATGCGCTCCAGGTCGGGAGCCGGTTCGGCGAAGAAGTCGAAGAAGGCGCAGGCCTCGTCGGGGAATCCGTAGTGGGCGCGCAGGGCGTCGGCGATCGTGGCGCAGTAGCCGCCCCAGGCGGAGAAGTTGGCCGTCACGGCGAGGACGGCGTCGGCCGGAGCGGCGTTGAGGGCCAGCCAGGCGACACAGGCCGGGTAGGCCTGGCACCCCGGCCGGGCTTCGTACGCGTCCGCCCGGGCCGCGTCGGCACCGCAGGCGGCCGCGAACGGCTCGAGGTGCTCCCCGGCGAGCGCCTCGCCCTCGGCGAGAGCGGTGAAGAACGCGGCGGAGTCCGGTTCGCCGGCGGACCGGTCCGCCAGGTGCAGGAACGCGCGGCGGTCCGCGGGGATCACCAGGCGCTGCTCGAGGGCGAGCGCGGCCAGCACCGCCCGGTCCGCCTCGCCGCGGGCGATCAGCGGCACGAGGGGGTTGGCGCGCGGGTCAGGGGCCAGGTCGCGGGTGAACGCGTCCATCAGGTCGCGGGCGGTGCGGGGCATCGCGTCCTCCGTCGCGTCGGTCACACACGAGCCTTCCCCGGGAACGGGGCACGGGTAACCCGGCGGCGCCGCCCGCACCGCCGGGCCGTTCGGGGGGGACCCGTCTCAGCGGATGGGCACGCCCGACAGGGTGCGGGCGATCACCAGGCGCTGGATCTCGCTCGTGCCCTCGAAGATCGTGTAGATCGCGGCGTCTCGGTGCATCCGCTCGACGGGGTACTCGCGGGTGTAGCCGTTGCCGCCGAGGATCTGGATCGCCTGGGCGGTGACCTTCTTGGCGGTCTCGCTGGCGAACAGCTTGGACATCGAGCCCTCGGCCGCCGTGAACGGCTTGCCGTTGATGGCCATCCAGGAGGCGCGCCACACCAGGAGGCGGGCGGCGTCGATCTGGGTGCGCATGTCGGCGAGCTGGAAGGCGACGCCCTGGTTGTCGATGATCGGGCGGCCGAACTGCTCCCGCGTGGTGGCGTACTCCAGGGCGACCTCGTAGGCGGCGCGGGCGGTGCCCACGGCCATGGCGCCGACCGCCGGGCGGGACGCCTCGAAGGTGGCCATGGCGGCGTTCTTGACGCGCTCGCCGCCCTTCCTGGCCTTCTCGCGGGCGCGGGCGAGCCGCTCGTCCAGCTTCTCCTTGCCGCCGAGCAGGCAGGAGCCGGGCACGCGCACGTTGTCCAGGATGACCTCGGCGGTGTGCGAGGCGCGGATGCCGTGCTTCTTGAACTTCTGGCCCTGGGAGCAGCCGGGGGTGTTCGGCGGGATGATGAAGGAGGCGTGGCCCTTGGAGCCGAGCTCCGGGTCGACGACCGCGACCACGACGTGGACGTTGGCGATGCCGCCGTTGGTGGCCCACGTCTTGGTGCCGTTGAGCACCCACTCGTCCTTGGCCTCGTCGTACACCGCGCGGGTGCGCATCGAGGCGACGTCGGAGCCGGCGTCGGGCTCGGAGGAGCAGAACGCGGCGACCTTGACGTCGTTGGCGTCGCCGTACATCTGGGGGATCCAGGTGCCGATCTGCTCCTCGGTGCCGTTGGCGAGGACGCCGACGGCGGCGAGACCGGTGCCGACGATCGACAGGGCGATGCCCGCGTCGCCCCAGAAGAGCTCCTCCATCGCCATGGGAATGCCCAGGCCACTTGCGTCGAAGTACTGCTGGGCGTAGAAGTCGAGGGAGTAGATGCCGACCTTGGCGGCCTCCTGGATCACCGGCCAGGGAGTCTCCTCACGCTCGTCCCATTCGGCGGCCGCGGGGCGGATCACATCGGCGGCGAAGCCGTGCAGCCAGTCCCGCACCTCCTTCTGTTCGTCGTTGAGCTCCATGGTGAACTCGGCCATGACCCCTCCAGCGGCGATTCACGTGCGTGTTACTTACGGTAACACCGAGTCTGTTACTCATGGGTAGGAAAAGTCAATCCCTCAGGGTCGCCGGTATCCCGTTCGATGGCCACTGAGCCTTCAGTGCTAGTTTGCGCAGGCGTCACCGAACCAGCACGGGTGGGGAGAGTTCATGGACACCACACAGCGGACCGATCAGCAGCGGTCCGCCGACCGACGACGGCGCGAGCTGCTGGAGGCCGCCGACCGAGTGGTGCTGCGCGACGGCCCCGGAGCCTCGATGAACGCGATCGCCGCCGAGGCGGGCATCACCAAGCCGATCCTCTACCGGCACTTCGGTGACAAGGGAGGACTCTACGCCGCACTGGCCAAGCGGCACACCGACGCGCTGCTGGCCTCGCTGCGGGCCGCGCTGGACGCCCCGGCGGGCCGGCGCGAGCGGGTCGAGGCCACCCTGGACACGTACCTGTCGGCCATCGAGGCACGCCCACAGGTGTACCGGTTCCTGATGCATCCCGCGGAGGGGGCACCGAGCGAGCAGGGCTTCGACGTCGGCAAACACTCGGCACCGCTGCTGCGGCGGATGGGCGAGGAGCTGGCCCAGGTGATCGAGGAGCGGCTGGACCTCGGACCGGGCAGCCAGCAGCTCGCCCGGGTGTGGGGACACGGCATCGTCGGCATGATGCACGCGGCCGGCGACTGGTGGCTCGGAGAACGGCCCTGCTCCCGCGCCGAGTTGGTGCGCAGCCTGGCGGATCTGCTCTGGGGGCGGCTGGCGGCGGCGGGCGACAGGACCGGCAGCCCGGGCTTCTGAACCGCGACCGGGCGGCCTCTCCCTTCCCGCCCGGGACGGCAGACGTGCCCGGCCTCAGTGCGGACGGTTCCAGGACGCTCGGTCCGCCCGGCGCATGAGCCTGCGGTGCCGCCACCCCGTCAGGCGGTCGGCGTAGATCCGGCCCTCCAGGTGGTCGTACTCGTGCTGCAGACACCGGGCGAAGAAGCCGGTGCCGTGGACGGTGACCGGTTCGCCGGTCACCGTGAACCCCTCGACCACGGCATGGTCGTACCGCTCCGTCCCCGCCTCCAGGCCCGGCAGGGACAGACAGCCCTCCGGGCCGCGCACCACCACCCCGTCCGTCTCGGCCAGCCGCGGGTTCACCACATGGCCCCGGTGCCGGACGTCCTCGTCGTCCGGGCAGTCGTAGACGAACACCCGCAGCGGCTCGCCGACCTGGTTCGCCGCCAGGCCCACCCCCTGGGCCGCGTACATCGTCGCGAACAAGTCCTCCACCAGTCGGGAGAGTTCCGGGCCGAAGCCGGAGACCTCCCGGCAGGGCGCGTGCAGCACCGGGTCGCCGAGCAGGGTGAGGGGCCGGACGCGTCCGTGGACGCCGGGGATGGAGCCGTGTCGCATGGCGGCAAGAGTACGGTCCTTCCAGCAACGCCCGTCTCACGATGGTGCCGCGGTTCAGGAGTGCGAATGGATCTCGATAGGCTGAGGTCTCACCACGTGGCCGTCCGGCACAGACGCGGCGCGTACGCAAGGAGGATCGAGAACTGATGGCAGGCAACTCGGACCCGCTCTCGCCGCGGGCCAAGCTGGCCGTGACCGCGGGCAAGGCGGTCGCTGCGGCATCCCGCGCCGCCGGACGCGGCAGCGGATCGGTGATCGGCGGCCGGGTGGCACTCAAACTCGACCCCGATCTCCTCGCCCGGCTCGCCCAGAACCTGGACTGTGTCCTGGTCTCGGCGACCAACGGCAAGACGACGACCACCCGGCTCATCGCCGAGGCGCTCAGGGCCGCGGGCCCCGTCGTCTCCAACGCGCTCGGCGCCAACATGCCGGCCGGCATCACCTCGGCGCTCGCGGGCGGCTCGGACGCCAAGTTCGGTGTCATCGAGGTCGACGAGAAGTACCTGGCGGGCGTCGCCCGCGACACCGACCCGAAGTGCATCGCCCTGCTCAACCTCTCCCGCGACCAGCTGGACCGGGCCGCCGAGACCCGGATGCTCGCGGAGAACTGGCGCGAGGGCCTGGCCGGCTCCAAGGCCGTCATCGTCGCCAACGCCGACGACCCGCTGGTGGTGTGGGCCGCTTCCTCCTCCCCCAACGTGATCTGGGTCGCCGCCGGCCAGATGTGGAAGGACGACGCCTGGTCCTGCCCGTCCTGCGGCGGTGTGATGCAGCGCCCCGGCGACGACTGGTTCTGCGGTGAGTGCGGCTTCCGCCGGCCCACCCCGAGCTGGGCGCTCTCCGGCGACCACGTGCTCGACCCGCACGGCTCCGCCTGGCCGATCCACCTGCAGCTCCCGGGCCGCGCCAACAAGGCCAACGCCGCGTCCTCCGCGGCCGTCGCCGCCGTCTTCGGCGTGCCGCCGCAGGTCGCCCTGGAGCGCATGTACCAGGTGCAGGCCGTGGCCGGCCGCTACGACGTGGTCCAGTTCGAGGGCCGTGACCTGCGACTGCTGCTCGCCAAGAACCCCGCGGGCTGGCTGGAGACGTTCTCGCTGATCGACCCGCCGCCGACCCCGGTGATCCTCTCGGTGAACGCCCGCTCCGCCGACGGCACCGACACCTCCTGGCTGTGGGACGTCGACTACACGCGGCTGACCGGTCACCCGATCTGCGTCGTAGGCGACCGGAAGCTGGACCTCGCGGTGCGTCTGGAGGTCGCGAACCAGCAGTTCCAGGTCTGCGAGAACCTCGACCAGGCGGTGCAGCTGTGCCCGCCCGGCCGGATCGAGGTCATCGCCAACTACACCGCGTTCCAGGACCTGCGCCGCCGCGTCGGCAACTGACCACGACACCTCAGGGGACTTGAAGTGAGCGACAACCAGCTGCGGGTCGTCTGGATCTACCCGGACCTGCTCAGCACGTACGGCGACCAGGGCAACGTGCTCGTCGTGGAGCGCCGGGCGCGGCAGCGCGGCCTGGACGTGGCGCGGCTCGACGTGCGCAGCGACCAGCCGATCCCGACCTCCGGCGACATCTACCTGATCGGCGGCGGCGAGGACCGTCCACAGCGGCTGGCCGCCGAGCGGCTGCGCCGCGACGGCGGTCTGCACCGGGCGGTGGAGAACGGCGCGATCGTCTTCTCGGTGTGCGCCGGCTACCAGATCCTCGGCCACGAGTTCATCAACGACCTCGGTCAGCGCGAGCCCGGCCTCGGTCTGCTCGACGTGGTCTCGGTACGCGGTGAGGGCGCCCGGTGCGTCGGCGACGTACTCGCGGACATCAACCCGCAGCTGGGGCTGCCCCCGCTGACCGGGTTCGAGAACCACCAGGGCGTCACCCACCTGGGCCCCACCGCCCGCCCGTTCGCCCAGGTGCGCTTCGGCAACGGCAACGGCACCGGGGACGGCACCGAGGGCGCGTTCAACGGCACCGTCTTCGGGACGTACATGCACGGCCCCGTGCTCGCGCGCAACCCGCAGATCGCCGACCTGCTGCTGAAGCTGGCGCTGGACGTCAACGCGCTGCCGCCCACCGACGACCGCTGGTACGAGGCCCTGCGCACCGAGCGGATCGCGGCGGCGCAGCAGCCCGCCTGAGGCCTTCGCCGGCGCGTGGACACCGGGCGTCGGACGGGCCCGGACGGCCCGTCTGACGCCTGCTCCGCACAGGTGAGCGGGGTCGTCCAGCAGGCGGACGCGAGATGCGGTCCGGCCCCCCACAGCCGCTAGGGTGGCGGGGATCGAGCCGGACAGCGCGGTCCGGTCCGGCCCACATCGAGAAGGTTGTTTCGGGCTATGCGCATTGGTGTCCTCACGTCCGGCGGCGACTGCCCCGGCCTGAACGCCGTCATCCGGTCCGTCGTGCACCGTGCCGTCGTCGACCACGGCGACGAGGTCATCGGATTCCGTGACGGGTGGAAGGGCCTCCTGGAGGGCGACCACCTCAAGCTCGACCTCGACGCGGTGAGCGGCATCCTCGCCCGCGGCGGCACCATCCTCGGCTCCTCCCGGGTCCGTCCCGAGCATCTGCGGGACGGTGTGGAGCGGGCCAAGGGACACGTCCAGGAGCTCAGCCTCGACGCGATCATCCCCATCGGCGGTGAGGGCACGCTCAAGGCGGCCCGGCTGCTCTCCGACAACGGCCTGCCGATAGTCGGTGTGCCGAAGACCATCGACAACGACATCGCCGTCACCGACGTCACCTTCGGTTTCGACACCGCCGTCGGGGTGGCGACCGAGGCCCTGGACCGGCTGAAGACCACCGCCGAATCCCACCAGCGCGTGCTGATCGTGGAGGTCATGGGCCGTCACACGGGATGGATCGCGCTGCACTCCGGCATGGCCGCCGGCGCGCACGCCGTCGTCGTCCCCGAGCGGCCCTTCGACATCGACGAGCTGACCGCGAAGGTCGGTGAGCGGTTCTCGGCCGGCAAGCGGTTCGCGATCGTGGTCGCTGCGGAGGGAGCCAAGCCGAAGGCCGGGACGATGGACTTCGACGAGGGCGGCAAGGACGTCTACGGTCACGAGCGGTTCGCCGGGATCGCCCGGCAGCTCTCCCTGGAGCTGGAGTCCCGGCTCGGCAAGGAGGCCCGGCCGGTGATCCTCGGGCACGTGCAGCGCGGCGGGACACCCACCGCGTACGACCGGGTGCTGGCGACCCGCTTCGGGTGGCACGCGGTGGAGGCGGTGCACCGGGGCGAGTTCGGGCGGATGACGGCGCTGCGGGGGACGGACATCGTGATGGTGTCCCTCGCGGAGGCGGTGGAGACGTTGAAGACGGTGCCGGACTCCCGGTACGCGGAGGCGGAGTGCGTGCTGTGAGTGTGCGGGGCCGATGAGAGCTCGCCCGGCCGCGTTCCGGGCCGCGGGCCGCGTGTGGTGGACCGTGCGGTCCCCCGCGCCCCTTCAGGGCGATGACCGCCCCCGGTGACCACGGTCGCCGGGGGCGGTTCTACTCTGGTGCGGACGGAACGGGTACAACCTGCACGAAAATGGAGCCGGCCGATGGATCACAGCGGGCACGGTATGACGATGGATCTGCCACCGTTCACGCTGGGGCGGGGGCTCGCCTGGTCGGCGGATCCCTTCTTTCTCGTCGCCTGCCTGCTGGGGCTGGCGCTGTACGGCTGGGGCGTGGTCCGGCTGGCGCGGCGCGGTGACAAGTGGCCGGTGGGACGGACCGTCGCGTTCGTCACCGGTGTGCTGAGCATCGGGCTCATGATGTGCACCGCGCTGAACGACTACGGCATGGTCATGTTCAGCGTGCACATGGTGCAGCACATGGTGATCAGCATGGTGTCGCCGATCCTGATCCTGCTCGGCGCCCCGATCACCCTCGCCCTGCGCGCGCTGCCGCCGGCCGGGCGGGGCCGCAAGGGACCGCGCGAGTTGCTGCTGATGCTGCTGCACAGCCATTACATGCGGCTCATCACGCACCCGGTGTTCACCATTCCGATGTTCATCGCGAGCCTGTACGGGCTGTACTTCACGCCTCTGTTCGACTTCCTGATGGGCTCCCAGGTGGGGCACATCGCGATGATGGTGCATTTCCTCGCCGTCGGCCTGGTCTTCTTCTGGCCGATCATGGGCGTGGACCCGGGCCCGCACCGGCCGGGTTATCTGATGCGCATGCTGGAACTGTTCGCCGGCATGCCGTTCCACGCCTTCTTCGGCATCGCGCTGATGATGGCGTCGACGCCGATGGTCACCACCTTCGAGAACCCTCCCGGCTCACTCGGCATCGACGCGCTGTCCGACCAGAACGCGGCCGGCGGTATCGCCTGGGCGTTCAGCGAGGTGCCCTCCGTCCTGGTGCTGATCGCGCTGCTGTTCCAGTGGTACGCCTCGGACCAGCGGCAGGCCAAGCGCACGGACCGCGCCGCCGACCGGGACGGGGACAAGGAACTCCAGGCGTACAACGCCTATCTGGCCTCTTTGAACTCACCCGGGAACTGAATTCACCCCTTTCTCCGTCCCCTTGAACGGACAATTTCCTCCAGTAACATGATGCGTCCGGGGGAAACCGCAAGGGGGAGCGGTCCATGGGAATGCGTACGTCTGCGCACGAGGTGAACAAGGCTGCGATGCGGAATATCGCCCTCGTTCTCCGCCACCGCACGAAGGAAATGACCGCCACGGCCGAGCGTCCCGGCCGGAACCGGACGTGACCCGGATGCCCGCGGGTGCGCCGGCGTCGGGAGCGGGCCGGGTGATCGCCGGCCGGTACGTGCTGCTGCGGCGGCTGGGCGGCGGCGGCATGGGGCACGTGTGGCTCGCCCACGACCAGCGGCTGGCGTGCGAGGTCGCGCTCAAGGAGATCGTGTTCGGTGATCCGGCCGAGCCCGGCCAGGACCGGGAGGCGCGGGTCGCACGGGCCCGCGCGGAGGCACGGCACGCGGCCGGTCTGCGCGGTCACCCCCATGTGGTGACCGTGCACGACGTGCTGGAGCACGACGGGCTGCCGTGGATCGTCATGGAGTACGTCGCCGGCGCCGTCGACCTGCGGGAGCTGCTCGCCCGCAGGGGCCGCCTCGCCCCCGCCGAGTGCGCCCGGATCGGGCTCGGCGTCCTGGACGCACTCACCGCCGGGCACGAGCGGGGCGTGCTGCACCGCGACGTGAAGCCGGCGAACATCCTGCTCGCGCCCGACCGCGCCGGCGCACCGCACGGCCGGGTGCTGCTCACCGACTACGGCATCTCCGTACGGCCGGACACCGGCGAGACGCGGTACACCCTGGCCTCCGCGCTGGTCGGCACCGCCGGGTACCTGGCGCCGGAGCGGGCCACCGGTGGGCCGCCCACTCCCGCGGCCGACCTGTTCTCGCTCGGCTGCACCCTGTACCACGCGGTGGAGGGGCGGGCTCCCTTCGCGCGGGCGTCCCCGCTGGCGTCGGTCACCGCGGTGGTCATGGAGGACCCGCGTCCGCCGGTGCGGGCGGGCGCGCTGGAGCCGGTGCTGCGGGGACTGCTCGCCAAGGATCCGGGACTGCGCACGACCGCGCGGGACACGGAGGCCGAGCTGGCGTGGATCGTGACGCCCCAGTCGGAGACGTATCCGCGCACGCAGGCGGACCTCGGCTCCCGGCCTCCGTGGGACACCGCCCCGCACCCGCAGCCCTCGGCGCACCCACCCGTCCCCTCCCCCGCGAAAACCCGCCGGCGCCGCCGCCCGCACGCCCTGCGCGCCGTGCTCGCCGGGGGTCTGGGGCTGGTGCTGACGCTGGGCGGGACCTGGTACGCGCTGGCCGACCGGGAACCCGGCGGTCGCGGGACGGCCCCGCCGTACGGGGAGGCCGTCGGGCTGGTGGAGCCGCTGGAGGCGGGCGACTGCGTGCGGGCCGACTGGCCCGGCGGTGCCCGGTTCGCCGGCACGCCCCGGCTGACCCTCGATGCGACCTGCGCGGAGCAGACGCCCGACGGGCAGGTCATGGCGTTCGTGGCGTCCGCCTCGGCCGGGGAGGCGCGTCAGCGGGGCCCGGCGCTGTGCGAGGAGCGGACGCGGGAGCTGCGCGGCCGGCTGGCCGACGTACGGGCGGTGGCCGTCGTCCCGGCGCCCGACGGGTTCGAGGCGGCCGGGCGGCGCACCGCCTGTCTGGTGTTCGGCGCGCACGGGCCCCTCTACGGCCCGCTGGGCCACCACCGCCGCATGGGGACGGCGTTCGCGGACCCGGCGACGATGCAGCGGCGGGACTGCCTGGAGGTGCGCTCGCGCCGGGAGGCGCTGCTGGTGTCCTGCGCGGGGGAGCACGACGAGCAGGTCCTGGGGTTCGTCCGGCTGGGCGGGGACGCGACGCCCGCCGGGGCCCGCTCCGCGGCGGACGCGGCGTGTGCGCGGGAGGTCGCGCCGCGTGACTACGGCTTCGACCCCTCGCTCCACACGGCCGGGTCGTGGACCGGCGGCGGAGCCCGGAAATCAGGCGAGCACGCGGTCGTGTGCACCGTAAAGAGGCGGAACGGGGGCACCATGGAGGGAGCCGAACCATGAGGAGGGTGTTGCGATGCCCGGTACCACGAACGGTTCAAGTGCGACGAAGACCATGGGGGTGCTCACGGTGGGCGCCCTGGTCGCCGTGACGGCGTACACGGTGGCGCTCGGCAGCAACGGCTGGCTGTGGTTCGGGTGGGTCGTCCTCGGCCTGCTCACCCTCGGGATGGTGGCCACCCGCAGCGCCTGAGGGACGACCGGGGCGGCGGCTCTCACTTCGGTGTGAGCCGCCCAGCCAGGTGCACGCCCGGCTGGTACTTCGGCAGCCGGACGGTGATCTTCATGCCCGCACCCACGGCCGTCTCGATGACCAGGCCGTGGTCGTCGCCGTAGACCTGGCGGAGCCGGTCGTCGACGTTGGACAGTCCGATGCCCCCGGTGGGGCTGACCTCGCGGGCGAGGATGCGGCGCAGCAGACCGGGGTCCATGCCGGCGCCGTCGTCCTCGATGACGACGAGGGCCTCGGCGCCGGCGTCCTGGGCGGTGATCTGGATGTGGCACTGGTCGGCCTTGCCCTCGAGGCCGTGCTTGACGGCGTTCTCCACGAGCGGCTGGAGGCACAGGAAGGGCAGCGCGACCGGCAGCACCTCGGGGGCGATCTGCAGGGTGACGGAGAGACGGTCGCCGAAGCGTGCCCTGACCAGTGCCAGGTAGTGGTCGATGGCGTGGAGCTCGTCGGCGAGGGTGGTGAAGTCGCCGTGCCGGCGGAACGAGTACCGGGTGAAGTCGGCGAACTCCAGCAGCAGCTCCCGGGCGCGCTCGGGGTCGGTGCGCACGAACGAGGCGATCACGGCGAGCGAGTTGAAGATGAAGTGCGGGGAGATCTGCGCCCGCAGTGCCCTGATCTCGGCCTCGATGAGGCGGGTGCGGGACTGGTCGAGGTCGGCGAGTTCCAGTTGGACGGAGACCCAGCGGGCGACCTCGCCTGCGGCCCGGACGAGTACCGCCGACTCCCGGGGCGCGCAGGCGACGAGCGCCCCGTGCACCCGGTCGTCGACGGTGAGCGGGGCGACGACCGCCCAGCGCACCGAGCAGTCGGGGGTGTCGCAGGTGAGCGGGAAGGCCTCGCCCCGGCCGGTGTCGAGGGGACCGGTGAGCCGCTCCATGATCTCGGTGCGGTGGTGGGCGCCGGCGCCGTCCCAGGCGAGCACCTGTTCGCGGTCGGTGAGGCAGAGGGCGTCGGTGCCCAGCAGCGAGCGCAGCTTGCGGGCGGACCTGCCGGCGGTCTCCTCGGTCAGGCCGGCCCGGAGCGGGGGTGTGGCGAGGGAGGCGGTGTGCAGGGTCTCGAAGGTGGCGTGCTCGACGGGGGTGCCGAGTCCGGCGAGGCTGGCCGGCCGCGCGGTGCGCCGGCCCAGCCAGAACCCGGCGGCCAGCAGGGGCAGGACGGCGACGAGCAGACCGGCGAGGAAACCGCTCACGTGGACACCTCCGTACGCCTGTCCTCCGTACGGAGTTCCTCCGGGAGGTGGAAGCGCGCCAGCACCGCCGCCGTCCCGGGCGGCACCCGGCCGGGTGTGGACAGGGACACCACGATCATGGTGAGGAAGCCCAGCGGCACCGACCACAGCGCGGGCCAGGCCAGCAGCGCGTGCCAGGGACCGGCGCCCGGGTAGCCGGTCATGGTCGCGGCGACGGCGAGGAACGCGGACCCGCCGCCCACCAGCATCCCGGCCGCCGCGCCCGGCGGGGTCAGCCTCCGCCACCAGATGCCGAGGACCAGCAGCGGGCAGAAGGAGGAGGCGGACACGGCGAAGGCCAGTCCCACGGCGTCGGCCACCGGCAGTCCGCCGACCAGGACGCTCGCCCCGAGCGGCACCGCCATCGCGAGCACGGTGCCCAGCCGGAAGTGCCGCACCCCGCGCGCGGGCAGCACGTCCTGGGTGAGGACCCCGGCGACGGCCATGGTGAGCCCGGAGGCCGTCGACAGGAACGCGGCGAAGGCACCTCCGGCGACCAGGGCGCCGAGGAGGTCGCCGCCCACTCCCCCGATCATCCGGCCCGGCAGCAGCAGGACGGCGGCGT
The DNA here is from genome assembly GCF_055592385.1 of Streptomyces sp. NPDC041124. Taxonomy (NCBI): domain Bacteria; kingdom Bacillati; phylum Actinomycetota; class Actinomycetes; order Kitasatosporales; family Streptomycetaceae; genus Streptomyces; species Streptomyces sp. NPDC041124. The sequence continues at coordinate 114,880 of NZ_JBVIYR010000006.1, read as the reverse complement.
CCGCGTCCTGGGTGAGGGTGAGCTCGGGGGCGTACAGCCGGCCCAGTGCGCCGTAGACCGGCGGCAGCAGGTAGAAGGCGCCGATCAGTCCGAGGACGGCGACCGTGGTGCGGCGGGCGGCCACGCCGTGCGGGCTGGTGTAGAAGCGGACGACCACGTGGGGCAGGCCCATGGTGCCGAGGAAGGTGGCGAGGATCAGCCCGTAGGTGGCGTACAGCGGGCGTTCCTCGCGGGACTCGGCACGGGAGGGCGACAGGGCGTCGTCGGCGCCGCGGCCTGCGGCGGGGACCTCGGCGCCCTCCGCGAAGGTGAGCCGGGTGCCGCCGTCGACGCGGTGGGTGCCGGCGGACAGGGCGACCTCGGTGCCGTCGAGGTCACGGCCGTCGACGGTGCCGTCCACGGTCACGGTGAGCGGCTTCGCGAGCCGCAGGTCGAGGGTGTCGTCGATGCGGACCGTCCGCTGCTCGCGGAAGGCTGCGGGTTCGTCGAAGGCGTGGCTGGGCGCGCCGTCGCTCTGCCAGGCGAGGATCAGGAAGAGGGCGGGGACGAGCAGCGCGGTGAGCTTCAGCCAGTACTGGAAGGCCTGGACGAAGGTGATGCTGCGCATGCCGCCCGCGGCCACGATGACGGTCACCACGACGGCGACGATGACCCCGCCGAGCCAGTCGGGCGCGCCGGTGAGGACGGTCAGGGTGAGTCCGGCGCCCTGGAGCTGGGGCAGCAGGTACAGCCAGCCGACGCCGACGACGAGCGCTCCGGCGAGCCGCCGCACCGTCTGCGAGGCGAGCCGGGCCTCGGCGAAGTCGGGCAGGGTGTAGGCGCCGGAGCGGCGCAGCGGGGCGGCGACGAACAGCAGCAGGACCAGATAGCCGGCGGTGTAGCCGACCGGGTACCAGAGCATGTCCGGGCCCTGGACGAGGACGAGCCCCGCGATGCCGAGGAAGGATGCGGCCGAGAGGTACTCGCCGCTGATGGCGGCGGCGTTGAGGCGGGGGCCCACGGTGCGGGAGGCGACGTAGAAGTCGGAGGTGGTGCGGGATATGCGCAGGCCGAAGGCGCCGACGAGGACGGTGGCGAGCACCACGAGCGCGACGGCGGTGACGGCGTAGGTGTAGTTCACGGTGCTGGTGGTCCCCGGTCTCAGCGGTCCTCGACGAGCCGCACGAAGTCGCGTTCGTTGCGTTCGGCGCGGCGTACGTACCAGCGGGCGAGCAGGACCAGCGGGGGGTACAGGCCGAAGCCGAGGATCGCCCACTCCAGGCGGCGCGCGTCGGGGGCGGCGGCGAAGACCAGCGGCAGCGGGCCGATGAGCAGGGCGAGCACGGCGAACACGGCCAGGCCGGCGCGCAGCTGGATGCGCATCAGGGAGCGGACGTAGGTGTGGCCGAGGGTGGTCTGCTCGTCGATCTCGGTGCGCGGCCGGTAGTAGCCGGAGGAGTGGGGGGCGCGCCGGGGCGGGCCGGTGACGACCACGCGGCGTTCGGTCGGGTCCTGGGGCATGGGTGCTCCCCCGTCTAGCTCGTCGTCCGGCGCATCAGCAGGTCGCGCAGTTCGCGGGCGTGTCTCCTGCTCACCTGGAGTTCCTCGGAGCCGATCAGCACGCTCACCGTGCCCGCGTCGAGCCGGAGTTCGCCGATGTGGCGCAGGGCGACGAGGTGGCGGCGGTGGATGCGCACGAAGCCCCGGGAGCGCCAGCGCTCCTCCAGGGTGGACAGCGGGATCCGTACGAGGTGGCTGCCGCGGTCGGTGTGCAGCCGGGCGTAGTCGCCCTGGGCCTCGACGTGGGTGATGTCGTCGACGGCGACGAAGCGGGTGACGCCGCCGAGCTCGACGGCTATGTGGTCGGGGTCGGGTTCGTGCACGGGGATGCGCGGGGCGGCCTCGCGCGGGGCGGTGCGGCGCTGTGCGTCGGCCCGCCTGACGGCTTCGGCCAGCCGTTCCTTGCGTACGGGTTTGAGGACGTAGTCGACGGCCTTGAGGTCGAAGGCCTGGACGGCGAAGTCCTCGTGGGCGGTGACGAACACGATGAGCGGCGGCCGGGCGAACCCGCTGAGCAGCCGGGCGAGGTCGAGACCGTCGAGTCCGGGCATCTGGATGTCGAGGAAGACGACGTCGATGGCCTCCGGCCCGTCGGGGCCCGACTCCAGGGCGCGGTTGATGCGGCGCAGCGCCTCGGTGGCGTCGCCGGCGCCCTCGGCGCTGCCGATGCGCGGGTCCGCGTTCAGCAGGTACAGCAGTTCCTCCAGCGAGGGGCGTTCGTCGTCGACGGCGAGGGCGCGCAGCATGAAGCCGGAGTGTAGGGGTGTTTCCCCCGTGTGGACACGTGCCGCACAGGGGCGGCGGCGACGGCACACGGTGCGCGGGGCGGCCGGACGTCCCTGGATACAGTGCCCGCATGAGCAGCAGGCCCACGCCGTTCGACGAGCTCGACCGGAAGATCGTCACGGCTCTGATGGCGAACGCCAGGACGTCCTTCGCGGAGATCGGCGCGGCCGTCGGGCTGTCGTCGACGGCGGTGAAACGCCGGGTGGACCGGCTGCGCGAGACCGGGGTGATCACGGGGTTCACGGCGACGGTGCGGCCGTCGGCGCTGGGCTGGCGCACGGAGGCGTACGTCGAGGTGTATTGCGAGGGGGCGGCACCGCCGCGGCGGCTGGCGGAGGTGGTGCGCAACCATCCGGAGATCGCCGCGGCGATGACGGTGACGGGGGGCGCGGACGCGCTGCTGCACGTGCGGGCGCGGGACGTGGAGCACTTCGAGGAGGTGCTGGAGCGGATCCGCCAGGAGCCGTTCATCCGCAAGACGATCAGCGTGATGGTGCTGTCCCACCTGCTGCCCGACAGTCCTGAGGCGGGAGTGACGCAGCCCGCCCCGGGCGGCGCAGCAGACGTGCGCGGGCAGGCGTGAACACGCAGTGATCCTGCGTGGACGCGCAGCTCTCGTTGCTTGTCGTCCGTCCTGCGGGCTTCCTACCGTGGAGGCATCCCAGTCGGCACCGCGTGGAAGCGGAGGAACCCCTCTGTGCCCCAGTCCCGTGTGGCGCGCCGGCGGCGCTACCTCGTCTGCGAACCCAGACACTTCGCCGTCCGGTACGCGATCAATCCCTGGATGCATCCCGACCGTCCCGTCGACGTCTCGCTGGCCCAGCGCCAATGGCGGACGCTGATCGCCGCCTACCGCGACCACGGCCATACGGTGGAGACCGTGAAGCCCGAGCCCGGACTGCCCGACATGGTGTTCGCCGCGAACGCGGCGGTCGTCGTGGAGGGCCGTGTCTTCGGCTCCCGCTACCTCGCGCCGGAGCGGCGCCCGGAGTCGGTTCCGTACGAGGCCTGGTTCAAGGCCGAGGGCTACGACGTCCAGCACCCGGGGTCGGTGTGCGAGGGCGAGGGCGATCTGGTGCCCGCCGGGCGCTGGATCCTCGCCGGCACCGGATTCCGCACCACCCGCGAGGCGCACCGCGAGGTGCAGGAGTTCTTCGGCGTACCGGTGATCGGCCTGACGCTGGTGGATCCATACTTCTACCACCTCGACACGGCGCTGTTCGTGCTGGACGAGGAGAACGTCGCCTACTACCCGGAGGCGTTCTCCCCGGGCAGCCGTGAGGTGCTGGCCCGGCTGTACCCGGACGCGGTGCTCGCCACGCGTGAGGACGCGATGGCGTTCGGCCTGAACTCCGTCTCCGACGGCCGCCACGTCTTCATCGCGCCGGAGGCGACGGGTCTCTCCGGCGCTCTCGCCGCCCGCGGTTACGTCCCCGTCCCCGTCGACCTGTCCGAGTTCCACAAGGCGGGCGGGGGCATCAAGTGCTGCACTCAGGAGATCCGCTCATGACCACTGTCGCCACCGCGCGTACGTCCGCCGAGCTCATCGGCGCGGAGGAGCCGGTCCTCGCGCACAACTACCATCCGCTGCCCGTGGTCGTCGCCCGCGCGGAGGGCACCTGGGTGGAGGACGTGGAGGGCCGGCGGTACCTCGACATGCTGGCCGGCTACTCGGCGCTCAACTTCGGCCACCGGCACCCCGCGCTGGTCGAGGCCGCGCACCGCCAGCTGGACCGGCTCACGCTGACCTCCCGGGCCTTCCACAACGACCAACTCGCCGGGTTCGCGGAGCGGCTGGCGGCGCTGACCGGGCTGGACATGGTGCTGCCGATGAACACCGGCGCCGAGGCGGTGGAGAGCGCCGTGAAGGTGGCCCGCAAGTGGGCCTACGACGTGAAGGGCGTGCCGGCCGACCGGGCGACGATCGTGGTGGCGGCGGACAACTTCCACGGGCGTACCACGACGATCGTGAGCTTCTCGACCGACGAGGTGGCCCGCGCCGGATTCGGGCCCTTCACCCCGGGCTTCCGGGTGGTCCCGTACAACGACCTCGCGGCGCTGGAGGCCGCGGTCGACGAGACGACGGCGGCGGTGCTGATCGAGCCGGTCCAGGGCGAGGCCGGTGTGATCGTGCCCGACGACGGCTATCTCGCCGGGGTGCGGGAGCTGACCAGCCGCACCGGGTGCCTGTTCGTCGCGGACGAGATCCAGTCGGGTCTGGGCCGCACGGGCCGCACGCTCGCCGTGGAGCACGAGTCGGTCGTCCCGGACGTGGTGCTGCTCGGCAAGGCGCTGGGCGGCGGCATCGTCCCGGTGTCGGCGGTGGTGGCCCGGCGGGAGGTGCTCCAGGTGCTGCACCCCGGTGAGCACGGGTCGACCTTCGGCGGCAATCCGCTGGCCGCCGCGGTGGGCACGGCCGTGGTGGAGCTGCTGGAGACGGGTGAGTTCCAGCGCCGGGCGGCGGACCTGGGCGCGGTGCTGCGCGAGGGCCTTCAGGCGATGACCGGCAGCGGCGTCGTCGGGTTCCGCACCCGCGGCCTGTGGGCGGGCGTGGACGTCGACCCGTCGATCGGCACCGGCCGCGAGATCAGCGAGCGCCTCATGCGCGAGGGCGTCCTGGTCAAGGACACGCACGGGTCCACCATCCGGCTGGCCCCGCCCCTGACCATCACGGAGGAGGAACTGCGGGGCGCCCTCAACACCCTGGAGAAGGTCCTCGCCGGCCGCGCCTGAGCCGCGGTGCCTCCCCCGCCGGCCACGGTGGCGGGGGAGGCGAGCGCTCCCCGGCAGGCCGCTTCCCCCGTTCACGGGTGAAGATGGGGACACGAGGTGGTGGACCACTGTCAGCGACAGAGAGGCCGGCCGTGGCCGGACACAAGGAACAGGACGGACGTCGGCAGCGGTTCGACGTGGCCGACGCCGCTCCCCTGCTGCTCGATCCACACGGCATCGTGTCGGGCTGGACCGCTCACGCCGAGCGGCTGCTGGGGTACGGCGCGCCCGGGACGGTCGGCCGGAAGTTCGCCGAGCTGCTGATTCCCGACGACGCCGACCGGATGCCGGACCTGCTCGACCGGTGCCGGTCCGGCGCGGACTGGGCGGGGCTGCTGACGGCACTGCACCGGGACGGTCACCGGCTGGCGGTGACGGTGCGGGTCACGCCGACCGTGGAGCCCCGCGGCGCTGCGTCGCTGCTGGTCCTGCTCTCCGAGCTGGCCGGCTCGGCCGGCTGGGACATGAGCCGCTCCGTGCTGGAGCAGATGGTCGCCGGGGCTCCGATCGGCATCGCGGTCGTGGACACCGACCTGCGCTTCGTGTGGTCCAACGCGGCCCTGGAGCAGTTCGGCGGCGGCCCGGCCGAGCAGCGCCTCGGGCTGCGGTACGGCGACGTCCAGCCGGGTCTGGACGCCGACTCCGTCGAGGCGCAGATGCGGCACGTGCTGGAGACCGGCGAACAGGTGGTCCGCTTCGAGCACGTCGGCCGCGTGCGGTCGGCACCGATGCGCGACACCGCGCACATCCTGTCGTTCACCCGCCTCGACGACGACCGGGGCAACCCGATGGGCGTGTACTACACGGTCGTGGAGATGACGGAGCGGCACCGCGCCCGTCAGCGGCTGTCCCTGCTCGACCGGGCCGGCCAGTACATCGGCCGGACCCTGGACATCACGACCACCGCGCAGGAGCTGGTGGACGTGGCCGTGCCGGAGCTCGCGGACTACGTCACCGTGGACCTGCTGGACACGGTGCTGCGGGGTGCCGAGCTCCAGCCGGACCCGCTCAGCGAGTCCGACCGGGTCCGCCTGCGCCACGCGGGACACCGCTCGCGGTACCAGGACCTGCCGCGGACGGTCGTGGAGAGCGGGGCGGTCGTGACCTACCTGGCGGACTCACCGCCCGTGCGCTGTCTGACCACCGGCCGCTCCTACCGTCAGGAGCGGCTCGACCCGCTCGCCCCGGAGTGGCTCGCCCGGTCGCCGGGCGACCGGGCGTCCACGTTCCTGGAACTCGGGCTGCAGAGCGTGATGATCGTCCCGGTCCGGGCGCGGGGCGTCACCCTGGGTCTCACCACGTTCTTCCGTCGCCGCCGCGAGGACCCGTTCGACGCGGACGATCTCGCCCTGGCCGAGGATCTCGTGTCCCGTGCCGCCGTCTGCGTGGACAACGCCCGGCGCTACACCCGGGAGCGGGACGCCGCGCTGGGGCTGCAGCGCAGTCTGCTCCCCCGCCACCTGCCCGAGCAGGGGGCCGTGGAGGCGTCCGCCTGCTACCGCCCGGCCGACGAGCTGACCGGCCTGGGCGGCGACTGGTACGACCTCATTCCGCTGTCCGGCGCCCGTGTCGCGCTCGTCGTCGGCGAGGCCCCGGGACACGGCATCGACGCGGCCGCGGCCATGGGCGGGCTGCGGACCGCCGTGCGGACCCTGGCCGCGCTGGACCTGCCTCCCGAGGAGGTGCTGGCGCACCTCGACGACCTGGTGGACCGGACGGCGGGGGACGAGGGCGCCGGACCGGAGGGGACGTACGGCAATCCCGTGGGCTCCGGCTGCGTGTACGTCGTCTACGACCCCGTGGACGGGCGGTGCACGATGGCCGCCGCGGGTCATCCCTCGCCCGCCGTGGTGGCACCGGACGGCTCGGTCTCCTTCGTCGACCTGCCGGAGGGGCCGGCGCTGGGCGTGGGCGGCCCGCCGTTCGAGTCGGTGGAGCTGGAGCTGCCCGAGGGCAGCACGCTCGCCCTGCACACCGACGGCCTCCTGCTGCCCTCCGACGAGGACGGTGACTTCGGCACCGGCCGCACCCGGCTGCGGCAGGCGCTGGAGCGGTCCGGGCCCACGCTGGAACTGAGCTGCCGGACCGTGGTGGACGCACTGGTGCCGTCCCGTCCGTACGACGACGTCGCCCTCCTCATGGCCCGCACCAAACGGCTCGATCCGGGCCTTGTGGCGGCATGGGACCTGTCCGAGGATCCGGCCGGCGTAGCCGAGGCCCGCAGGACGGCCACCGGGCAGCTGACCCGCTGGGGGCTGGACGAGCTGGTCTTCACCACGGAGCTGATCGTCAGCGAGCTGGTCACCAACGCCATCCGGCACGCCTCCGGACCGGTCCGGCTGCGTCTGATCCACGAACGGGTGCTGGTGTGCGAGGTGTTCGACGGCGGCGCCACCACACCTCATCTGCGTCACCCCCGTGCGACGGACGAGGGCGGGCGCGGACTGCTGCTGGTCTCCCAGATGGCCCAGCGGTGGGGGACCCGGTTCGTGCCGGACGGGAAGATCATCTGGGCGGAGCAGTCGCTGTCGCCTCCCCCGGTGTGAGGCGCCGGACGGCGCGGCGCCCGCGTGCCTCAGCCGGCCGTGCGCAGGCGGTCCAGCCGTGCCGTCCGCTCCACGTTCCGCCGGTCCTCGGGGTCGTCGCTGGGCGAGGCGGCGAACCAGGCGTCGAGGATCTCCTTCAGCAGCGGGGCGGACGTCAGCCGCAGGCTGAGCGCGAGCACGTTGGCGTCGTTCCAGCGGCGCGCGCCGTCCGCCGTGGGGGCGTCCGTGCACAGGGCGGCGCGCACGCCGGGCACCTTGTTCGCGGCGATCGAGGCGCCCGTGCCGGTCCAGCAGCACACCACCGCCTGATCGGCCGCCCCCTCGGCGACGTCACGGGCCGCAGCGGCGGAACACACCGCCCACTGCGGGTCGTCCCCGGGGGCCAGGGCGCCGTGCGCGCGTACGTCGTGGCCGCGCTCGCGCAGTTCGGCGAGGAGGGCGCGGGCCACGGGTTCGTCCATGTCGGAGGAGACGGAGATCCGCATGCCGACGAGCCTACTCGTCGCGGTGCCTGCCCTGACGGGCGTTCACCGGCGGTGCCCGGTGGTGTCCGGCGGTCGCGTCGAACGTGGTGCCGGGCCGTGCCGCCCGGTTCTAGACTGGCACCTCACGACGTGCCGGATGACCTGCTGGAACGCGGCGGCACTGCCCGTTCGTCAGAGTCGAGGAGCGTGCTTTTGTTCTACTACCTGCTCAAATATGTGCTGCTGGGCCCGCTGCTGAGACTGGTCTTCCGGCCGCGAATAGAGGGTCTGGAGCATGTTCCGTCGTCCGGTGCCGCCATCGTCGCGGGCAACCACCTGTCGTTCTCGGACCACTTCCTGATGCCGGCCGTACTCAAACGGCGCATCACCTTCCTGGCCAAGGCCGAGTACTTCACCGGCCCCGGCGTCAAGGGCAGGCTGACGGCGTTCTTCTTCCGCAGCGCGGGCCAGATCCCGGTCGACCGGTCCGGCAAGGACGCCGGGCAGGCCGCCATCCGTGAGGGTCTGGCGGTGCTCGGCGAGAAGGAGCTGCTCGGCATCTATCCCGAGGGCACGCGCTCGCACGACGGCCGTCTGTACAAGGGCAAGGTCGGTGTCGCGGTGATGGCCCTCAAGGCCGGTGTGCCGGTGATCCCCTGTGCGATGATCGGCACGTTCGAGGCACAGCCGCCCGGCAGGAGGATCCCCCGGATCCACCCGGTGGTGATCCGTTTCGGCGAACCGCTGGACTTCTCGCGCTACGCCGGGATGGAGAACGAGAAGGCGGTCCTCCGCGCCGTCACGGACGAGATCATGTACGCCATCCTCTCCCTCTCCGAGCAGGAGTACGTCGACCGGTACGCGGCCGACGTCAAGGCCGAGGACGCCGCGCGCGCGGCGGAGGACAAGCGCCGGTTCCCGCGCCTGCCGCGGAGCTGATCCCGGGCACGGTGACCCGGCGGGCCGGGGCCTGCCCGTACGGCGGCCGGGCCGCAGGGCGACCTCAGCCGGGCGCCGGGGCGAGGAGGGCCGACGCGCCGTCGAGGAGGCGGCGCAGCCGCAGCGCGTCCGGCGCCACGGCCGTCACCGGAGCGGCGGGGCCCGGGAGCGGCAGGACGGCGACGCCCTCTCCCAGCACTCCCGCGGTGACCGGCTGCTCCTCGAACTCGGGCAGGACCACCACGAGTTGCCCGACGGGTCGGTGGCCGCCGAGCACGGCGGGGCCGTCCCAGCCGCCCTGCGCGCCGGGTCCGCAGGTCAGTTGCTGGTCGAGGACGGGCCGCCCCGCGATCCGTACGGTCAGCCGGGTGGTGAGCAGGCCGGGTTGCTCCCCGGACCGTCCCAGCACCTGTTCCTCACGGAGCACGAGGCGCGCCCCGGGGGCGAGGTCGGCATGCGTGGTGGCCCGCAGCGAACTTCCCCTGACCGAGATCAACTGCTGGGGAAGCCAGCCAAGTTCGCCCCCGCGGGCGACGGTCAGGCACACGTCGTAGCGCGCGTCGCCGGCGTGCTGGCCGGGCAGGGCGAGGGTCGCCGCGGCCGATCCGACCCGGAGCCGGGCCCCCGTCCCCACGTCCGCCCGCACGGTGAGACGGTCCCCGCCGAGGGGGCCGCTCATCGCGCCGACGAGCACGACGTGCGCCTCGGTGCCGCTCCCCCGCGTCCGCACGTTGAACCGCGCGTGAGCCCGCGTCGGGTGGTCGAGTCCGGGCGGCGCCGGTACTGGCCGCCGTGGCCGCCGGGGGCGTGCCGCTGGGGCGTACGGAGCTCTGCCGGTGCTGCCGGTCTGGGAGGCCGGGCGGAAGCCGTCCCCGCCTGTACCGGGTCTCGGAAGCCGTCCCCACCCGCGGGCCGCTTACGCGCCCTCCGTCCCCCGGTGCTCCGCGGCGATGCCGAACCGCTGCCGTTCGCGGGGAGCGGACGCGACCTCGCGTACGCCCGCCACCGTGCTGATCACCTGTTCCTCCGCGGGCTCCGGAAGCTCCTGGAGTTCGTCGAGTCGTCGCAGGTCATCGGCGGACACCAGGGCGACGAGTGGCTTGCCGTGCCGGGTCACGACGACCCGCTCACCGCCGTACACCACGCGGTTGATCAGGTCGGCGAGTTCAGCCCTGGCCTGGGTCACCGGAATCTCGTAAGCCATGACTCCATCATAACGTCATGTACGTCCTGTACATTTTCTACAGAGACCGCCTGACAGGAGGGGCCCTCATGACCCGACCGTCCGCCCGCCACGTCCTCCCCGGGTTCACCGAACGCACGCCGTCCGGTCACCGGACGACGGACCCCTTCGCCAAACTGCTCCAGGAGCGGATCGTCCTCCTGGGCACCCCGCTCGACGAGACCGCCGCGAACGACGTGATGGCGCAGCTCATGCATCTCGAGCACCACGCCCCCGAGCGGGACGTCTCGCTCTACATCAACTCCCCGGGCGGTCCCTTCCACGCCGCCTCGGCGATCCACGACACGCTGCGCTACGTCACCTGCGACGTGGAGACGGTCTGCCTCGGCCGGGCGGAGGGGACCGCCGCGCTGCTGCTGGCCGCCGGCGCTCCGGGCAAGCGGCTGATGCTGCCCGGCTCCCGCCTGGTGCTCCGTCAGCCGGCCGTGATGGAGCCGGTCGAGGGGAGCGCGAGCGATCTGGCGTCCCGGTCCGAGGAGTTGTCCCGGATCCGGGCCCGCACGGAGGAGATGCTCGCGCGGTACACGGGCCGCACCGCGGAACGGGTCCGGGCGGACATGGAGCGGGACCTGGTCCTCGACGCGCAGGCCGCGGTGGACTACGGCCTGGCGGACCGGATCGTGCCCCACCGCGGGGGCGGTCACACGGCCGCCGGCGCGAGGTGAGCCGCGGATGCTGCCCCCCGAACCGCCTCCGCTGCCCGCGCTCACCCGGGCGGAGGCCGAAGTGATCGACCGGTACCTCGAGGTCGTCGACCTGCTGGGCCGGGTCAACCCGGCCCTGAGCGGAGACACCTACCGGGGACTGCGCGCGGCCCAGGCCCTGGTAGGCAAGGCCGTCGCACTCCGCGACGCGCTGACCCTGATGCACCGGCGCGGCGAGACGGAACTGCACTCCGCCACGCTGGCCCGGGCGCTGCGGGTGCTGGACGGAGAGCGGCGCACGGCCCGGGTCACGCTGCCGCCGGATCCGGGGAGTTGACACCTCGGCGGGCGAGCCGGCGGCCGGGCCGCGACACGCCTTCCAACGGACCAAATGGCGTACCCCCATCCGGCGTAGACGAACGTCCTGTTCCGGACCGGTCCAAGTTGCGCTCCCTGCGCGGCCTGAGAGCGGAAGGGGGCATTTCGTCGCTGGTCCGGGGCTCACCGGGGCAGCGGGCGACGGCTCGAACAGTGCGCTGTCCACCCGAACGGATGAGTGGTGAGTAACAACACAAACCCCACGTTCCGTTGTGTTTTCGATCGCGCGATGAGCCAAGATCCGTGACTGACGACAAGACCCCGCCGCCGCGGCGGGGCGATCCGGGCGGACGCCGAGTCCTGCCGCCGCCCGGATGACCGGTCGACAGGAGTGGATCGGCAGGAGTGGAGGACCCAAGCACGACGGGTCGCCGGAACACCGGTTCCGAGCAGCCCTTGGGGTGAAGCCGCACTCGTGCGGCCGGGCCACTTCGCCAGCCCGAATCCGACAGGTCATCCTTCACAGGCGGCTGACGAAGGGTTGCGCATGACTGCGCTCAATCGTGTCCCGTCTCTCATGGCCCGGGCCGGTACGGCCTCGGCCCTCACCCTGGCCGCCGTGGGCGGCTCCATCGTGGTCCCCGGGGGCGCCTCGGAGGCGGCCGCCGCGAGCCACGCCACCAAGGCGCTGAGCATCGCCGCGTCCAAGAAGGGCTCCCCGTACCAGTGGGGCGCCGTCGGACCGAGCCGGTTCGACTGCTCGGGGCTGACGCTGTACTCGTTCAAGAAGGCGGGCAAGAAACTGCCGCGTACGGCCGCCCAGCAGTACAACAACACGCGCCACATCTCCGCCGGCAGCCGCAGGGCCGGAGACCTGGTGTTCTTCCACTCGGGCGGCTACGTCTACCACGTGGGCATCTACGCCGGGAAGGGCAAGATCTGGCACGCTCCGAAGACCGGGGACGTGGTGCGCCTGCAGAAGATCTGGACCCGGAGCGTCTCGTACGGCCGCGTGGGGTGATCCGGCGGGGCGGCGGCGCGCGCGGGGGCGCCGCCGCCCCGCCGGCACACACCGCCGACCCGCCCCGCCGCCCCGCCGGCACGCGCCCCCGCGCCTGCCACCGCCGCGCCTAAACCTCCTGCTGTCCCGCCGCCGTGACCGCTTCGGCAGCCCGGACGGCCCCCGTCCAGGGGAGGTCGACCGCGACCGTCTTGCCGCCCTCCCGCGTGGGGCGGATCCTGAGCCTGCCTCCGTGTTCCGCCGCCAGACAGCGGATGATGACCAGCCCCCGCCCGTTGTCCTGCTGCACCGCGGCGGGCAACCGCTTGGGGAAACGGGGATGGCTGTCCGTCACACCGATGTGCACCCGTTCCTCGCGGACCAGGACCACGTCCACCCTGAACGTGGGTGACCGGCCGAGCGTGTGCTGCACCGCGTTGGTGGCGAGTTCCGACACGATCAGCCGGACGGTGTCGGACAACTCCGCGTCCGCCGGCATGCCCCACTCCACCAGTGCCCCCACCACATGGGCGCGGGCGACGGAGACCGAAGCGGGATCGCTCGGCAGAGTGACGGATGCTTCCAGATGGTCTGCCATGGCGACGTCGTCCCTTTCCCACGGGCCCCGCAGTCCGACACTGAGCGGCTGGTTCGAGTACGGTCCCGCACTGGTGCTTCGTCGCCAGACTGCCATCACCACACGGCACGGCGCGGCGATCCACCTGGATATGCATATATCTGTCGCTCGAAGCGGTGAACTCTGCGACGGGAGACCGTATCCGGGCGGCTCGGAAGGAGTAAGGAGAAGCCCATGCAGCACGGTCCCGCGGTGCGCCGCCGCAAACTGGGCGCCGAATTGCGTGCACTGCGCACCTCGGCGGCACTCACCAGCGGTGAGGCGGCCCGGCTGGCGGGCTGGCACCAGTCGAAGGTGAGCCGGATCGAAACGGGCACGAGCGGGGTGAAACCGGCCGATGTGCGGTTACTGCTCGACGTCTACGGTGTGGCGGATCCGCAGTTGCGGGAGTTGCTGCTGGTGCTGTCGGGCACCGGTGACGGCGGCGACAGGCACCACTGGTGGCACGCCTACCGGGGCGTGCTGCCGCCCACCTACCGGGACTTCATCAGCCTGGAGTCGCAGGCGAGCGCGATGCGCACCCTGGAGACCACGGTGATCCCGGGACTGCTGCAGACCCCGGAGTACGCCCGCGCGGTGACGGAGGCCGCCCTGGAGGGCGAGTCGGAGGAACGGCTGGACGCCCTGGTGGAGGTGCGGCTGACCCGGCAGGACGTGCTGCGTGCTCAGCCGCCCCTGGAGCTGAGCGCGGTGCTGGACGAGGCGGTGCTGCGCCGGGAGGTCGGCGGCCCCGGAGTGATGGCACGTCAGCTGGCGCGGCTGGTCGAGGCGGCCCGGCTGCCCCAAGTGCGATTGCAGGTACTGCCGTTCAGCGCCGGGGCACACATCGGCGTCACGGGTCCTTTCGTCATCTTTTCGTTCTCGCGCAGGTCTGATCTCGACGTGGTGGTTCTCGACCACTTGACGAGTAGCCTCCATCTGGAGCGGAAAGAAGACCTCCGGGCCTATGTGGATGCCTTCAACGCCCTCTCGGCCCACGCCCTGTCACCAGAGGACTCGTTGGATTTCATCGCCGGCGCAGCCGCCGGCGCGTAAGGAGGCACGATGCCCGCACCTCCCCGGACCGTCCCTTCCAGCCTCGCCCTGCACGGTGTGCGGTGGCTGCGCAGCAGTTACAGCACGGGGGCGAACAACTGCGTCGAGACCGCCAGGCCGGCCACCGGCCCCCTGGCCGGGCTGCTCGCCGTGCGCGACTCCAAGGACCCCGACGGGCCCGCGCTGCTCTTCTCCCCCGGGCGCTGGGCGGAGTTCGTGACCGCGGTCCGCTGACCCGGCTCACCGGCACCCATCCGACCGACACAGCCACCGATCCGACCGATCGTCCGTCATCGCGCGACGCACGGCCCTGCCACGCCGACTCATGGCCGCGTTTCGCCGATCACCCGCACAGCACGTTCGATCTCTGCCCCGGACAGGTCCGCACGGGCGGTCAGCCTGAGCCGTGAGACGCCGTCGGGCACGGAAGGAGGACGGAAGCAGCCCACGGCCAGGCCGGCCGCCCGGCAGTCGGCCGCCCATCGCACGGCCTGCTCCGGGGAAGGGGCACGCACGGAGACGACCGCGGCGTCCGGACGCACCGCTTCCAGACCCGCGGCCGTCAGCCGCTCGTGCAGTTCGCGCGCCACCGCGCCCGCCCGCGCCGCCCGCCCGGGTTCGCGGCGCAGCAGCCGGAGTGCCGCCAGCGCCGCGCCCACCGCCGCCGGCGCCAGCCCCGTGTCGAAGATGAACGTCCGCGCCGTGTTGACCAGATGCCGGATCACCCGGGCCGGGCCCAGCACCGCCCCGCCCTGACTGCCGAGCGACTTGGACAAGGTCACGGTCACGACGACGTCGTCGGCGCCCGCGAGACCCGCCGCGTACGGGGCGCCGCGCCCGCCGTCACCGAGCACTCCGAGGCCGTGCGCGTCGTCGAGGACCAGGCCCGCTCCGTGCTCCCGGCACACCCCGGCCAGTTCCGCGAGCGGGGCGGCGTCGCCGTCCACCGAGAAGACGGTGTCGGACACGGCCACGGCGGGCCCGTCGTGCCCCTGGAGCGCCTTGCCGACGGCATCGGGGTCGGAGTGCGCGGCGACGTGCGTCGCACCGCGGGCCAGCCGGCAGCCGTCGATCAGCGAGGCGTGGTTGCCCGCGTCGGAGACGATCCTCGACCCGTGCGGGGCGAGCGCGGTGACGGCGGCCAGGTTGGCTGCGTAGCCGGAGGAGAGGACCAGGGCGGCCTCGAAGCCGCAGAACGCGGCCAGCTCGCGCTCCAGCTCCGCGTGGAGTTCGGTGGTGCCGGTGACCAGCCGGGACCCGGTCGAGCCGCCGCCCCAGGTCCGCGCGGCCCCCGCCGCGCCCTCGGTGACCTCGGGGTGCCGCGCCAGGCCCAGGTAGTCGTTGCTCGCCAGATCGAGCAGCGGCGTGTCGGCGGCCCGCGGACGCAGGGTGCGCACGAGCCCGGCCCGGCGGCGCAGTTCCGCCTGCTCGTCGATCCAGCCGAACGCCATGGCTCCTCCGGGGTTTTGTAGGCAGTGCACAGACATTAGCGGGAGGCCCCGCGGGCCACTGTGTGGCGATACCCACACCTGCGAACACCTCTGTTGTACGAACCCTCCTTGGCCGGAGCGGGTCGGGTAGGACAGGATCGGCTCTCATGGACCTGCTGAACACGCTGGTGGACAAGGGGCTTCGGCGCGAGACGCCGACCCGCGCGGAAGCACTGGCCGTCCTCGCGACGTCCGACGACGACCTGCTCGAGGTGGTGGCCGCGGCCGGGAAGGTGCGGCGGCACTGGTTCGGCCGGCGGGTGAAACTGAACTACCTCGTCAATCTCAAGTCCGGTCTGTGCCCGGAGGACTGTTCCTACTGCTCCCAGCGGCTCGGTTCCGAGGCCGGGATCCTGAAGTACACCTGGCTCAAGCCGGACGAGGCGTCCCAGGCGGCCGCCGCCGGTCTCGCGGGCGGCGCCAAGCGGGTGTGCCTGGTGGCCAGCGGCCGCGGCCCGACCGACCGTGACGTGGACCGGGTCTCCGACACCATCAAGGCGATCAAGGAACAGAACGAGGACGTCGAGGTGTGCGCCTGTCTCGGGCTGCTCTCCGACGGCCAGGCGGAGCGGCTGCGCGAGGCGGGCGCGGACGCCTACAACCACAACCTGAACACCTCGGAGTCGACGTACGGCGACATCACGACCACGCACACGTACGCCGACCGGGTGGAAACGGTGCGCAAGGCCCATGCCGCCGGTCTGTCGGCCTGCTCGGGGCTGATCGCCGGGATGGGCGAGTCCGACGAGGACCTGGTCGACGTCGTCTTCTCGCTGCGCGAGCTGGACCCGGACTCGGTGCCGGTCAACTTCCTGATCCCGTTCGAGGGCACGCCGCTCGCCAAGGAGTGGAACCTGACCCCGCAGCGGTGCCTGCGCATCCTGGCGATGGTGCGGTTCGTCTGCCCGGACGTCGAGGTGCGGATCGCCGGCGGCCGTGAGGTCCATCTGCGCACGATGCAGCCGCTCGCGCTGCACCTGGCCAACTCCGTCTTCCTCGGCGACTACCTCACCAGCGAGGGTCAGGCGGGCAAGGCGGACCTGGAGATGATCGCGGACGCCGGTTTCGAGGTGGAGGGCGCCGACCAGGTGACGCTGCCCGAGCACCGCGTCGGCGGCGGCTGCGGGTCGCACGAGGGCGGCGGGGTGTGCGGTTCGGCGGCTGCCGGCGCGGGGGCTTGCGGGAGCGCGGCCGAGGAGCCGCGCACCGATCTGGTCGCCGTGCGCCGACGGGGTGCCGGAACGGACCTCGCCCCCAATGCCTGAGCGGTCCGTCACCGAGCTGCTGGAGCTCGACCGGCGGCACGTGTGGCACCCGTACGGGCCCATGCCGGGCCGTCAGGAACCGCTCGTCGTGGAGTCGGCGAGCGGGGTGCGGCTGCGGCTCGCCGACGGCTCCGGCGAGCTGGTCGACGGCATGTCGTCCTGGTGGTCGGCGATCCACGGCTACAACCACCCGGTGCTCAACGAGGCGGCGCGCGGGCAAATGGAGCGGATGAGCCATGTGATGTTCGGCGGGCTCACGCACGAGCCCGCCGTGCGGCTGGCGAAGCTCCTTGTCGACATGTCGCCGGACGGACTGGAGCACGTGTTCCTCGCCGACTCCGGGTCGGTGGCGGTCGAGGTCGCGGTGAAGATGTGCCTGCAGTACTGGCGTTCGCTGGGCCGGCCGGAGAAGCGGCGGCTGATGACCTGGCGGGGCGGTTACCACGGTGACACCTGGCAGCCGATGTCGGTGTGCGATCCCGAGGGCGGGATGCACGAGCTGTGGAGCGGGGTCCTGCCCCGTCAGGTCTTCGCCGCGGCGCCGCCCGCGGAGTACGAGGAGTCCTACGCCGACCACCTGCGGGAGACGGTGGAGCGCCACGCGGGTGAACTGGCCGCGGTGATCGTGGAGCCGGTGGTGCAGGGCGCGGGCGGAATGCGGTTCCACTCCCCGGCGTATCTGCGGGTGTTGCGCGAGGTGTGCGACGAGCACGGCGTGCTGCTGGTGTTCGACGAGATCGCGACCGGCTTCGGCCGCACGGGCGCGCTGTTCGCGGCCGGGCACGCGGCGGTGACACCGGATGTGATGTGCGTGGGCAAGGCGCTGACCGGCGGTTATCTGACCATGGCGGCGACGCTGTGCACCCCGCGGGTGGCCGAGGGCATCTCGCGCGGTGAGGTGCCGGTGCTGGCGCACGGTCCGACGTTCATGGCCAATCCGCTGGCGGCGGCCGTGGCCTGTGCCTCGATCGGGCTGCTGCTCGGGCAGGACTGGCTCGCGGAGGTCAAGCGGATCGAGGCGGGCCTGCGGGACGGACTGGCGCCGGCGGCCGGGCTGCCCGGCGTGCGGGACGTGCGGGTGCTGGGCGCCATCGGGGTCGTCCAGCTCGACCACGAGGTCGACATGGCGGCGGCCACCCGGGCGGCGGTGCGTGAGGGAGTGTGGCTGCGGCCGTTCCGCGACCTGATCTACACCATGCCGCCGTACGTCACGGGCGACGCGGACCTCGCGTGCATCGCCCGCGCGGTGTGCGCGGCGGCGGAGGAGGGATGACATGCCGGTGATGGTGATCACGGGCACCGGCACCGAGGTCGGCAAGACGGTGGTGACGGCCGCGGTCGCCGCGGCGGCGCTGGCGGCGGGCCGGTCGGTGGCCGTGCTGAAGGCGGCGCAGACGGGTGTGCGGCCGGACGAGCCGGGGGACGCGGAGGAGGTCGCGCGGCTCGCCGGGGCGGTGACCACGGCCGAACTCGCCCGCTACCCGGACCCGTTGGCGCCCGCCACGGCGGCCCGCCGGGCGGGGCGCGCCCCCGTGCGTCCGCACGAGGTCGCGGAACGGGCCGCCAAGCTGGCCGCGGAGCACGATCTGGTGCTGGTGGAGGGCGCGGGCGGGCTGCTCGTACGGTTCGACCCGGCCGGCGGGACGCTCGCGGACGCGGCGGCGCTGCTGTCCGCGCCGGTGCTGGTGGTGGCCCCGGCCGGGCTCGGCACCCTGAACGCCACGGAGCTGACGGTCAGGGAACTGCGCGGGCGGGGGCTGGTCGTGGCGGGTGTGGTGATCGGCAGCTGGCCGGGGGAGCCGGATCTGGCCGCGCGCTGCAATCTGCTGGACCTGCCGGACGTGACCGGGGCCCCGCTCCTGGGCGCCGTACCGGCGGGGGCGGGCGCCCTCGACCCCACCGGGTTCCGCACGTCGGCACGCCACTGGCTGGCCCCCCGCCTGGAGGGAACCTGGGACGCGGAGGTCTTCCGGACGCGCGAGGCCCCCTGACGGCACCGGCTGGAGGCCCGGGAGGTTCCGGATGGCGCACGGCCGTCGCGGCCGTGCGCCATCCGGAATCCGGCGCCCCCGCCGGAGCCCCGGCGCGAGCCCCTGACCGGCTCGGCCCGCAGCGGTCGCGAGGTCGTGGACGACGACCGGGGCGTGCGGCCGCGTATCGCGCCCGGAGGGGATCCGGGATGCCGCCGGGACCGTGACCCGGATGGGCTGCGGTGGCGGCTCTCGTTGCCGTCCCCTACGGAGCGCGCGGGGGCGACCGGGGTTCGCCGGGTGGGGGCGGGGGGAGAATCGCCGTAGGTCCCTTCCGGGGAGGTCCTCATGCAGCTACGGTCCGTCCGGACGGCGAAAGCCACGCGGGATCCCGTGCACCACCCCGTGTTCGCCCGCTTCTACGCCCGGGCGAGCGTCGCCGCCGAGACCCGCATGGGGATGGCCGGGGTGCGCGGCAGACTCCTCGGCGGACTTTCGGGGCGGGTGATCGAGGTCGGCGCGGGCAACGGTCTGAACTTCGGGCACTACCCGGGCGCCGTCTCGGAGATCGTCGCCATCGAACCGGAGCGGGAGCTGCGGGCGCTGGCCGTGGAGGCCGCCCTGCGCGCCGAGGTGCCGGTGGACGTGGCGCCGGGGGTGGCGGAGGCGCTGCCGGTCAAGAGCGAGGCGTTCGACGCGGCGGTGCTCTCGCTGGTGCTGTGCAGCGTGCGGGACGTGGCGCGGGCGCTCGCTGAAGTGCGGCGGGTGCTGCGGCCGGGCGGTGAGGTGCGGTTCTTCGAGCACGGCCGGGGCGGCGGCCCGGTCATGCGCCTCACCCAGCGCGCGCTGGACCGTACGCTGTGGCCTGTGCTGGCCGGAGGCTGCCACGTGGCGCGGGACCCGGTCGGCGCGCTGCGGGAGGCCGGGTTCGAACTCGGCCCCTACCGGCGGATGACGGTGCCGGAGAAGGGGCCGGCGCTGCCCCAGTCGTACTGCGTTCTCGGCACGGCGTGGCGGCCCGTGGACGACGCGGTGACGCAGGCCCCGCGCTGATCACTCGCCCCAGCCACGCAGTTCCTCCGCGATGTCCTGGACGGTCGCCTCACCGCTCTTCACCAGCCGGGCCAGGTCACGCACCTGCTCGGGCGAGGTGACCACCTTCAGACCGCTGGCGACCAGGTAGGCGTAGGCGACCGCGGAGGCGAACAGGGCGTTGGAGCGCTCCAGCGCGGGGACGTGGATCAGCAGTTGCAGGAGTGCCGCGGCGCGGGCGTACGGGGTGTCGTAGACGGGGACGTCGAAGATCTCGGCCTGGTGGCGGGCGACGGCGGCGACGAGCGCGCCCCAGTCGATGACCTGGGGGTCTCCCGGGGTCTGCTGCTCGGCGAGCATGAGCAGCCACGCGAGGTCGATGCGCAGACTCCTCAACGGCTCAGCGGCGACCTTCGCGCGTGCCTTCGCGCTCCTGCCCCGGCTCCTCGGCGAAGACGCTCTCGTACTGCTTCATGAAGTCGGCGGCGGCCTCCACGAAGGTGCGGCCCGCCTCGCCGGTGTCCTGCCGGACCAGTTCCTCGATGTAGCGGTTGACGCTCATCCCGCGCTCCAGGGCACGCTCCCGGGCCGCGCGGGCGGTGCCCTCGTCCACGCGCACGTTCAGCTGGGTCTTCGGCATGTCTCGAAGCTAGCGCCGGCACGCTAGCGGCGGCAAGTGCGCCGGACGGGGCAACGAGACCATCTCTCGCGCCTGCCCCGGCAGCCGGACGCACCGGGGGGTGTCGGCTGTGGGCCCGGCCACACTACCCTCGGCGGCGACAGGCACGACCGGACGCCCATACGGAGGAGGCGGCCTTGTCCACTTCTGCTGCGGAGCACGCCCCCGGCATCGCACCGGGTGACGGGTGCGCGGCCCGCGCCCGCGGCCTGACCAAGGCGTACGGGTCGGGTGAGACGACGGTGCTCGCCCTGGACTCGGTGGACGTGGACATCGCGCGCGGACGGTTCACCGCGGTGATGGGCCCCTCGGGCTCCGGGAAGTCCACACTGATGCACTGCCTGGCGGGTCTGGACACCGTTACGGCGGGACAGGTGTGGCTGGGGGACACCGAGATCACGGGGCTGAAGGACCGGGAGCTGACCCGGCTGCGTCGGGACCGGGTCGGGTTCATGTTCCAGTCGTTCAACCTCATTCCGACCCTGAACGCCCGCGAGAACATCACCCTGCCCATGGGCATCGCGGGCCGCAGGCCCGACGAGGAGTGGCTGGACCGGGTCATCGGCACGCTGGGCCTGCGGGACCGGCTCGGGCACCGGCCGGCGCAACTGTCGGGCGGCCAGCAGCAGCGGGTGGCCTGCGCGCGGGCACTGGCCTCGCGGCCGGAACTGATCTTCGCGGACGAGCCGACCGGGAACCTCGACTCACGGGCCGGCCTGGAGGTGCTGGGCTTCCTGCGCGAGGCGGTGGACCTGCTCGACCAGACGGTCGTCATGGTCACCCACGACCCGGGCGCGGCCGCCCACTCCGACCTGGTGCTCTTCCTCGTCGACGGCAGGATCGTGGACGAGCTGCGGCAGCCCACGGCGGAGTCGGTACTGGAGCGGATGAAGCGCTTCGACGTGACCCGCGCGTCCGCGAAGGACTGAAGCACCGCGCCCCGGCGACGCCGCGGAGCTTCCTCGCGCACGGGTGAGCCGCGTGGCGGCCGGTCCGGATCGTGGAATCGCGCACCGGCCGCCCTCCCGCGTGCTGGGATCGGCCGCATGAGTGAGCTGCGCATACGGGCCGCCGGGCCCGAGGACCTCGACCGTGTACTGGCTTTCTGGAAGGTGGCCGCCGAGGGCACCAGCATCAGTGACGACCGGGCCGGTGTGGAGCGGCTGGTCGCGCGCGACCCCGGGGCGCTGATCCTCGCCGAGGAGGGCGCCGAGCTCGCCGGTACGGTGATCGCGGGCTTCGACGGCTGGCGCTGCCACCTCTACCGGCTGGCGGTGCGCCCGGACCGCCGCCGCCGGGGCATCGGCTCGGCTCTGCTGGCCGCCGCGGAGGAGAGGTTCACCGGGCTCGGCGGGCGCCGTGCGGACGCGATGGTGCTCCAGCGCAACGAGACCGCGCACCATGCATGGGGCGCCGCGGGGTACACGCCGGAGGAACGGTGGCGGCGCTGGGTGAAACCGCTGACCGGATGAACGACGGCCCCAAGACCCCCTGGACCATCCTTTGGCGATCCTTTGGCTTCGACGGGCCACTCGGCCCTCCATGAAAGGTTGTGTGCGTCCGCCCATGGGCGAGCCCCCGGTCCGCGACATCGAGCATCCGTTCCCGTCCTGTCCGACCATGGGACTTGAGGTGACCCGATGACCGAAGTGCTCCTTCTCCTGGCGGCGATCCTGCTCTCGCTCGCCTGTGGCGCGTTCGTCGCGGCCGAGTTCTCCCTCACCACGGTGGAGCGGAGCGAGCTGGAACGGGCGGTCGAACGCGGTGAGCGGGGCGCGGCGGGTGCGCTCCAGGCCGTACGGAGCCTGACCTTCCAGCTCTCCGGCGCGCAGCTCGGCATCACCGTCACCAACCTGGTGATCGGCATGCTGGCGGAGCCGTCGATCGCGGCGCTGCTCGCGGGTCCTCTGGAGAGCCTGGGCGTGTCCGGTTCCGCGGCACGCTCCCTGGCCCTGGTGATCGGCACGGCCCTGTCGACCGTGTTCCTGATGGTGGTCGGCGAACTGGTGCCGAAGAACTGGGCGATCTCCTCGCCGCTGGCCGTGGCCAAGCGGGTCGGCAACGCCCAGCGCTGGTTCAGCGTCGCCTTCCGGCCGTTCATCACCCATCTGAACAACACCGCAAACCGGCTGGTGCGGCGTCTCGGCCTCGAACCGGCCGAGGAACTGGAGTCCGCGCGCGGACCGCAGGAACTGGCGGCGCTCGCCCGGCACTCCGCGAAGGAGGGCGTGCTGGAGCCGGACACCGCCGAGCTGTTCGTCCGCACGCTGAACCTCGCCGACCTCACCGCGGAGAACGTGATGACCCCGCGCGTCCAGGTCATCGCCCTGGAGGTGCAGGCGACCTGCGAGGACGTGCTGAACGTGACGCGGGCGACCGGACTGTCCCGCTTCCCCGTCTACCGCGAGACGCTGGACGCCGTCGTCGGCACCGCGCACGTCAAGGACGTACTGGCGCTGCCCGCGGAGCGTCGCGCCCGGGTGCCGGTGTCGGAGCTGATGCGTGAACCGCTGCTGGTCCCCGGATCACTCACGGTCGACCGTCTCCTCGACCGGCTGTCCGGGCGGCGCACCATGGCCGTGGTGATCGACGAGTACGGCGGCACGGCGGGGGTGGCCACCCTGGAGGACATCGTCGAGGAGGTCGTCGGCGAGGTGCGGGACGAGCACGACCCGCACGAGACGCCCGACCTCGCCCGGGCCGGAACCGACGAGGACGGACGGACCCTGTTCGCGGCCGACGGCGCCGCTCGCGTGGACCAGCTCGCCCTGGTCGGGCTGCGCGCGCCCGAGGGGCCCTACGAGACCCTGGCCGGGCTGGTGGCCGCCCGGCTGGGCCGCATTCCCGACGCCGGCGACACCCTGGAGCTGGCGGGCTGGCGGCTCGAGGTGCTGGACGCCGCCGGACACCGTGCGGCACGGGTCCACCTGCACGCGCCGGCCGGCGACAGTCCCTCGGCGGGACCGCGGACGGCCGGGAGCACGGATGACGAGGAGGCGCGTCGATGACCGTCGTACAGCTGCTCATCGGTCTGGCGATGATCGTCGTCAACGCCTTCTTCGTGGGCGCCGAGTTCGCCCTGATCTCGGTGCGCCGC
Source organism: Streptomyces sp. NPDC041124 (assembly GCF_055592385.1). Classification (NCBI taxonomy): domain Bacteria; kingdom Bacillati; phylum Actinomycetota; class Actinomycetes; order Kitasatosporales; family Streptomycetaceae; genus Streptomyces; species Streptomyces sp. NPDC041124. The sequence goes on along the minus strand of NZ_JBVIYR010000006.1, from coordinate 91,424 downwards.
AGCCAGATCGAGCCGTACGCCGACCGGGGCGAGCGGCGCGCCAAGAGCGTGCTGTGGGGTCTGGAGCACGTGTCGGCGCTGATGGCGGCCGCGCAGCTCGGCATCACCCTGTCCACGCTCGTCCTCGGTGTCGTCGCCGAACCGGCTATCGCCCACCTGCTCGAACCGATGTTCCACGCGGCGGGTGTCCCCGACGACGCCGGGCACGCCGTGTCGTTCGTGATCGCGCTGACCCTCGCCACGTACCTGCACATGCTGCTCGGCGAGATGGTGCCGAAGAACGTCGCCCTGGCCGAGCCGGTGCGCACCGCGCTGCTGCTCGGTCCGCCACTGGTGACGCTGTCCCGTGCGCTGCGTCCGGTGATCTTCACGATCAACGCGTTCGCCAACACGCTGCTGCGGCTGCTGCGGGTCGAGACGCGTAACGAGGTGGTGGCGTCCTTCTCGGACGCCGAGCTGGCCCAGATCGTGAAGGACTCCGGCGAGGCGGGGCTGATCGACGACCGCGCGCGGGAGCGGCTGCACGACGCGCTGGAACTGGGCCGCCGTCCGGTGCGGGACGTGGTGATGCCGCTGGAGCGGGTGGTCTACGCACGCGTGGGCGTCACCCCGGAGGGGCTGGAGCGGCTGTCGGCGGAGTCCGGGTTCTCCCGGTTCCCGGTGGTGGACGAGCAGCGGCGGATCGTCGGTTATCTGCACGTGAAGGACGCCCTGGACGCCTCCCCGCGCGACATGCCGTTCCGGACGGCGGACATGCGGGCCATCGCGCGGGTGCGGGAGAGCACCCCGATGGACGACGTCCTCACCGCCATGCGCCGCAGCCGCACGCATCTGGCGGCCGTCCTCGGGGCGGACGGACGGCTGGCGGGCCTGGTGACGATGGAGGACGTGCTGCAGGAGCTGTTCGGGCAGCGGGCCTGAGCCGCTGGGGAGCCCGACCGACCGCCGGGTATGTGCCACGGGATACCATCTCTGTCGCCATGCAGACGAATCCCGACCACAGCAGCCTCGTCGCCCTCGGCGACTCCTTCACCGAGGGCATGTCCGACCGGCTCCCCGACGGCACCTACCGCGGCTGGGCCGACCTCCTCGCCGGGCGGATGGCGGCCACCGCTCCCGGCTTCCGGTACGCCAACCTCGCGGTGCGCGGCAAACTGATCCGGCAGATCGTCGACGAGCAGGTCGGGGTCGCCGCGGCCATGGGCGCCGACGTCATCACCCTGGTCGGCGGGCTCAACGACACCCTCCGGCCCAAGTGCGACATGGTCCAGGTGCGGGATCTGCTGACGGAGGCGGTGGAGCGGCTGGCCCCGCACTGCAAACAGCTGGTGCTGATGCGCAGCCCCGGCCGCCAGGGCCCGGTGCTGGAGCGGTTCCGGCCGCGCATGGAGGCGCTGTTCGCATGCGTCGACGACCTCGCCGAGCGGCACGGCGCGCTGGTCGTCGACCTCTACGGGGCGCCCTCGCTCGCCGATCCCCGGATGTGGGACGTGGACCGGCTGCACCTGACCGCGGACGGGCACCGCAGGGTCGCGGAGGCGGTGTGGCAGACGCTGGGCTACGCCCCCCAGGACCCCGCGTGGCACCTGCCCCCGGAGGCGACGCTCCCCCCGCGCTGGGCGGCCCGGCGGGTCGCGGACGCCCGGTTCGCCCGGCAGCACCTGCTGCCGTGGATCGGCCGCCGCCTCACCGGCCGCTCCTCCGGCGACGGCCTGCCGCCGAAGCGGCCCGATCTGCTGCCGTACGAGAACGCGTAGCGGCTCCTCGTACGTTCCTCCAGGTCACCCCGTGGCACCGGCCTGCAGGAATCGCCAGTAGACTCCCTGTACGTGACTGCTGCGCCCGCCAAGCCCCGTATCCCGAACGTCCTCGCCGGACGCTACGCCTCCGCCGAGCTCGCCACGCTCTGGTCCCCCGAGCAGAAGGTGAGGCTGGAGCGGCAGCTCTGGCTCGCCGTGCTGCGGGCTCAGAAGGACCTCGGGATCGAGGTGCCCGACGCGGCGATCGCCGACTACGAGCGTGTCCTCGACCAGGTCGACCTGGCCTCGATCGCCGAGCGCGAGAAGGTCACCCGCCACGACGTGAAGGCGCGGATCGAGGAGTTCAACGACCTCGCCGGGCACGAGCACGTGCACAAGGGCATGACCTCCCGCGACCTCACCGAGAACGTCGAGCAGCTGCAGATCCGGCTCTCCCTGGAGCTGATCCGCGACCGTTCCGTGGCGGTGCTGGCGCGCCTGGGCAAACTGGCCGCCGAGTACGGCGAGCTGGTCATGGCCGGACGCTCGCACAACGTGGCCGCGCAGGCCACCACCCTCGGCAAGCGGTTCGCGACCGCGGCCGACGAGCTGCTGGTCGCACACGGCCGGGTGGAGGAACTGCTGGACCGCTACCCGCTGCGCGGCATCAAGGGCCCGGTCGGCACGGCGCAGGACATGCTGGACCTGCTCGGCGGGGACGCGGGCAAGCTCGCCGAACTGGAGCAGCGGATCGCCGGGCACCTGGGCTTCTCGCAGGCGTTCACGAGCGTCGGCCAGGTCTACCCGCGCTCCCTCGACTACGAGGTCGTCACCGCCCTGGTGCAGCTGGCCGCCGCGCCGTCGTCGCTGGCGAAGACCGTCCGGCTGATGGCCGGGCACGAGCTGGTCACCGAGGGCTTCAAGCCGGGCCAGGTCGGCTCGTCCGCGATGCCGCACAAGATGAACACCCGTTCCTGCGAGCGCGTCAACGGTCTGATGGTGATCCTGCGCGGCTACGCCTCGATGACCGGTGAGCTGGCGGGCGACCAGTGGAACGAGGGCGACGTGTCCTGTTCGGTGGTGCGCCGGGTCGCGCTGCCGGACGCGTTCTTCGCGCTGGACGGCCTGCTGGAGACGTTCCTGACGGTGCTCGACGAGTTCGGCGCCTTCCCCGCGGTCGTCGCCCGGGAACTGGACCGCTACCTGCCGTTCCTCGCCACCACCAAGGTCCTGATGGGCGCGGTGCGCGCGGGCGTCGGACGTGAGGTCGCCCACGAGGCGATCAAGGAGAACGCCGTCGCCACGGCCCTCGCCATGCGGGAGCGGGGCGCCGAGCGCAACGACCTCCTCGACAAGCTCGCCGCCGACGAGCGGCTGCCCCTCGACCGGGCCGGGCTGGAGGCCCTGATGGCGGACAAGCTCTCCTTCACGGGCGCGGCGAGCGACCAGGTGGGCGTCGTCGTGGGCCGTATCGACGCGATCGTGAAGCAGCGCCCGGAGGCCGCCGGCTACACCCCCGGGGCGATCCTCTGAGGCGCTTCACCCAGGAGGAACTGCAGGCCGCCCGCGACCGCCTCGTACCGGACGTGGCCGCGGACGGTCTGCGCGTGCTGTTCTGCGGGATCAACCCGGGTCTGATGACGGCCGCGACCGGACACCACTTCGCCCGCCCGGGCAACCGCTTCTGGCCGGCCCTGCACCGCTCCGGGTTCACTCCGGACCTGCTGCCGCCGTCGCAGCAGGAGAAGCTGCTGTCGTACGGGCTGGGCATCACCAACGTGGTGGCGCGGGCCACCGCGCGGGCGGACGAGCTGAGTGCCGAGGAGTACCGCGAGGGCGGCCGGCTGCTCGCCGCGAAGGTGGCCCGGCTGCGTCCGCGGTGGCTGGCCGTGCTCGGCGTCACCGCCTACCGCGTGGCGTTCGACGAACGGACGGCGCGCGTGGGGCCGCAGGCGCGGACCATCGGCGGGACACGTGTGTGGGTGCTGCCCAATCCGAGCGGGCTGAACGCGCACTGGACGCCGGCCACGCTCGCGGAGGAGTTCGGCCGGCTGCGGGAGGCCGCGGCGGACCGGTGAGGACGGCGGTCAGGGCGGCGCCGTGTCCGTGACCACCGCCAGCAGCCGGAGCCCCTCCCCCGGGTCCCGGTCGGCGACCGCCACCGCGACCCAGCGTCCGGTGCCCAGGACCTCCCACAGCCACGCCACGTCCGCGCGGGCGCAGAGCCCGGCCCACGGCTCGGGTATGTCCTCCCGCTCGGTGCGCAGCAGCAGCGTCCGCAGGTTGAAGGGGCTGACGTCCCCCCAGCGCGAGGCCAGCACCTCGTAGACGGCGTCGCGGCCCTTCTCGAACTGGTCCGCCGCGACCGCCAGGTCTGCGGGGTCGCCGTCGCCCGGACCGGGGCCGCTCTCGAGGACCGCCACATGGTGGCCGGGCGCACCGAAGCCGACGTCCGACGGGCCGCGCTCCGCCGGGAAGGGGCGGAAGCACAGCTCGTCGATGAGGGCGATGTGCCGTGCGATGTTCATGGGTCCCAGTAAACCCGTCGGCACTGACACTTGGCGGGGCGTCAGCCCGCCGCCGCTCAGGCGTCCCTGCGGCGCAGGCTCCACGCCCCGGCGAGCAGGGCGGCGGCCGTCCACAGCGCCGTCACGGCAAGTCCCGTCCAGGGGCCCAGGGTTCCCTCGGGGGTCTGCTGGAGGACCAGTTGTCCGGCCCGGTCGGGCAGGAACTCGGTGGCGGTGCCGGCCGCGTCGCCGATCACGAAGGACACGACCAGGATGAACGGGATCAGTACGGACAGGGTGGCCACTCCGCTGCGCAGCAGGGTGGCGAGGCCGGCCGCGAAGAGCGCCATCAGGGTCAGGTAGACGCCGCAGCCGAGCACACCGCGGACCTGTTCGGCCGTACCGAGGCCGCTCGCCGCGTCGCCGAGGCCCGCCCGCGCCGCGAGAAGGGCGGCCAGGGCGGTGAGCAGCCCGACGAGCAGGGTGGGAAGGGCGATCGCCGTCATCTTCGCGGCGAACCAGCGTCCCCGCCGCGGGACCGCGCCGAGGGAGAGCCGCAGGGCCCCGTCGTGGTACTCCGCCGACACGGCCATGGCGCCGAAGGAGATGGCGGCGATCTGTCCCGGGGCGACACCGGACAGGGCCGTGAACAGCGGGTCGGCCCCCGGGTCCGAGGCGCCGTCCACTCCGGCGACGGCGGAGAACACCGTGGTCACGGCGAACAGCGCGAACAGCGTGCCCGGAAGCGAGCGGACGGTGCGGATCTTCAGCCACTCCGCGTGGAGCACGGGTGCGAACTGCATGGTCAGGCCTCCTGCGGCTGGGCGGTGAACTCGGTCTCGGCGGCGGTCAGATCCAGGTAGGCCTGTTCCAGCGTGCCCTCGTCGGCGGTGAGTTCGAGGACCGGTACTCCCGCGGCGGAGGCGAGGCGTCCGATGTCGTCCACGCGCGCGCCGGGTACGGTCCAGTGCCCGTCCGGGTGTTCCTCGGCGTCGTGGCCGTGCCGGGCGAGGGCGTTCCTCAGGGCGGTGGCGTCGGAGGTGCGGATCCGGACGGACGGGCGGACCCGCGCGTCGATGAACTCCCGCATCGGGGTGTCGGCGAGCAGCCGGCCGCGGCCGAGGACGACGAGGTGGTCGGCGTAGACGGCCGTCTCGTTCATGAGGTGGCTGGAGACCAGGACCGTGCGTCCCTCGTCCGCCAGGCGGCGGAGCAGCGCCCGGATCCACACGATGCCCTCCGGGTCGAGGCCGTTGGACGGCTCGTCGAGCATGACCACCTGCGGGTCGCCCAGCAGCACGGCGGCGATACCCAGCCGCTGGCGCATGCCCAGGGAGTACGTCCGCACCCGGTTGCGGGCCACCGGTCCCAGGCCGGTCTCCTCCAGTACCGCGTCCACCCGGCGGTCCGGGATCCGGTGGCTCGCCGCGAGGACGCGCACGTGGTCGCGGCCGGTCCGGGAGCCGTGGGCGGCCTGCGCGTCCAGCAGCGCGCCGACGTGGCGCAGGGGTTCGGTGAGGGTGGCGTAGGCGCGTCCGCCGACGGTCGCCGAGCCCGACGTCGGGTGGTCGAGGCCGAGGACCAGGCGCATGGTGGTGGACTTCCCCGCGCCGTTGGGGCCGAGGAAGCCGGTGACGCGGCCGGGCAGGACACGGAAGGTGAGGTGGTCTACGGCTCGCCGGGTGCCGTACTCCTTGGTGAGGTCCTGGACGTCGATGCTGGTCATGTGCCTCAGCCTGACTGCCTGACCGGTGGCGGGGCCTCCCCCGGGCGGGGAGATCCGCTCCCCCGCGCGGGGGAGGCCGGTGCCGGCGGGGCCCTGGCACCATGACGGGGTGACCCGCATGCTGCGCCCGCTCCTGCGCGGGAAGACGTACACGCGCCTGCTGCATCTCTGGGTGCCCGGGCTGCCGTTCAGCGTGTGGATGTTCATCGATCCCGGCAAGCCGTGGGTGCCCGCGGTGGTGCTCGTCCCCCTGGGACTGGTCTCCGCGGTGCGCAGGGGCGAGGGCGTGCAGGCCCTGCTGCTGCTGACGCCCGACGAGCCGGAACCGGGCTTCTCGCAGCAGCCGTCGGCGACATGGCGGGACCGCGGGCGCACCGCGCTGTGGCTGGCGGTGCGCGTGGCTCTGGCGGTCGTGACGGTCGGTCTCACGGTGTGGCTGCCGCTCCTGGCCTACTCCCTGGTCGAGGCGGCGACGGGGACGGTGCCCGGGGGCGTGCCGGTGCTGGAGGACGCGGCCCGCCACTGGGCGTACGCCCTGCTGGTGCCGCTCCCGCTGGCCGCGCTGTACGCGGTCGTGGTGGGGCTGGGCGAGCTGGTCACCGCGACGGCGCGACGGCTGCTCGGGCCCTCGCCCGCCGAACGCCTGGCCGCGATGGAGGCCAGGACCGAGCAACTCCTGGAGCGCACGCGCATCGCACGGGAGCTGCACGACTCCATCGGTCACGCGCTGACCGTCGCCGTCGTGCAGGCCGGTGCCGCGCGGGCCGCGGGCGATCCCGCCTTCACCGAGCGGGCGCTGGACGCCATCGAGGAGACGGGCCGGGCGGCGCTGGAGGACCTGGAGCGGGTCCTGGGCGTACTGCGCGAGCCGGAGAGGCCGGCGGCCAGCCGTCCGGGCCTCGTGGACGCCGACCGCCTGCTGGAGTCCGCCCGCGCCTCCGGCGCGGAGGTCGACGCCGAGGTGACGGGCCCGCTGGAGACGGTGCCGGGGCCGGTGTCCCGCGAGGGCTACCGCATCCTGCAGGAGTCGCTGACGAACGCGCTGCGGCACGCCGGGGCGGTCCCCGTGCGGGTCCGCATCGGTGTCGCGGACGGCACGCTGCTCCTCGACGTCCGCAACCCGCTGACGGAGGACGTGCCCGGCGCCGGGCGGGGCAATGGTCTGCGCGGCATACGCGAGCGCGCGGCGCTGCTCGGCGGCCGCGCCTGGACGGGCCCCGACGAGGGCGTATGGCGGGTGCGGGCCGAGCTGCCGCTGGGCTGATCTAGGCTGGCCGGATGCCGGTGACCGTGCTCCTCGTCGACGACGAACCCCTCGTACGCGCCGGTCTGCGGGCCGTGTTGGAGGCGCAGCCCGACATCGAGGTCGTCGGGGAGGCGGCCGACGGGGCGGCGGTGATCCCGCTGGTGCGGCGACTGCGTCCGGACGTGGTCGCCATGGACGTCCGCATGCCGCTGCTGGACGGGATCGAGGCCACGCGCGCGCTGCTGCGGTCGGTCGACGCGCCGCCGAAGATCCTCGTCGTGACGACGTTCGAGAACGACGAGTACGTGTACGGGGCGCTGCGCGCCGGCGCGGACGGGTTCCTGCTGAAGCGGGCACGGCCCGCGGAGATCGTGCACGCGGTGCGGCTGGTCGCCGAGGGCGAGTCGCTGCTGTTCCCCGCCTCGGTGCGCCGCCTCGCGGCCGAGTACGGCGAGGACGGTGGCAACCGGGCCGCGCGGGCGGTGCTGGAGCGGGCGCGGCTGACCGAGCGGGAGGGTGAGGTGCTGCGGCTGATGGCGCGGGGCCTGACCAACGCGGAGATCGCCGCCCGGCTCGTGGTGGGGACGGAGACCGTGAAGTCCCATGTGAGCGCCGTGCTGTCGAAGCTCGGGGCGCGGGACCGGACGCAGGCGGTGATCGCGGCCTACGAGTCGGGCTTCGTGGCACCGGGGTGAGCCGGGTCCGCCGGGGCGGGTCCGGGGCGCTCCCGCCCGGTGGTCGCCGGGGTCCGCCACGCCGAGTACGATCCGCCCAACACGCGCACGAGCTGGGAGGACGGACGGTGGGTCGGCTGACCGGCGGGGACCCCTCGCTGCTGCGGAGGATCAACTCCGCGGTGGTGCTGCACGCGTTGCGGGCGACGGACTGCGCGACGCTGACCGAGGTCACGCGGGTCACCGGGCTGTCGCGGCCGACCGTCGAGGGGGTCGTGGAAGGGCTCATCGAGGCGGGGCTCGTCGTGGAGGCGGCGGCCGAGGAGGGCACCGCGCGGCGGCAGGGCCGGCCGGCGCGGCGCTTCCGGTTCCGGGCGGAGGCCGGACATCTGCTCGGCCTGGAGATCGGCGTCCACCGGGTGGCCGCGCTGCTGGCCGATCTGGACGGCCGGGTGGTCGGCGCCGAGGCGCGGGACGTCGACGAGACGGTCGACGCGGACGAACGGCTGGACCGGCTGCACGCGGCCGTCGGGGAGCTGCTGCGCCGGGCGGGTGTTTCCCGTGGCTCGCTGCGGGCCGTGGGCGTGGGCACCCCGGGGATCGTCGAGGCGGACGGCACCGTACGGCTGGGCACGGCGCTGCCCGGCTGGACCGGGCTGGGTCTCGGCGAGCGGCTGAGGCGGTCCTTCAAGTGTCCGGTGCTGGTGGAGAACGACGCCAACGCGGCCGTCGTCGCCGAGCACTGGAAGGGGGCCGCGAAGGACACCGACGACGTGGTGTTCGTCCTGGCCGGACTGAGCCCGGGCGCGGGGTCACTGATCGGCGGACGGCTGCACCGGGGGTTCGGCGGGGCGGCCGGGGAGATCGGGGCGCTGCATCTGCTGGGCCGGGAGGCGACCCCGGAGACCCTGCTGTCGACGACGGACGAGCCGCTGCATCCGCTCGACGAGCAGGCGGTCACCGCCGTCTTCGCCCAGGCCCGCGAGGGCGACCCGCGGGCGCTCGAGGCCATGGACCGCTTCATCGGCCGGCTGGTCCACGACGTGGCGGCGCTGGTGCTGGCCCTCGACCCGGAACTGGTCGTGATCGGCGGCTGGGCGGCCGGCCTGGACGGCGTGCTGGAGCCGCTGCGCGGCGAACTGGCCCGCTACTGCCTGCGCCCGCCGGAGGTGTCCCTGTCCCTCCTCGGCGAGGCGGCGGTCGCGACGGGAGCGGTGCGGCTCGCCCTCGACCACGTGGAGTCGCAACTGTTCGCCGTGGAGGGCACGGTGACCGCGCGTCGGCGCAGCGGCTGACTCCGTGGGGCGCCGTGGTCTTCTGCGGGTGCGCTGTGGTGGGGCGCGCGGTTCCCCGCGCCCCCTGGGGTTTGTGGTTGCCCACCGGGGTGCTGCGCGGGGAGGCGCCTGGTGCCCACGCCGGGCGGGTGGTGTCAGGAGGCGTGGCGTTCCGGGCCGTGGTGGATGTGGACGCCGCCAAAGTCGCCGAACGTCAGCCGGCAGGTGTCCGCGCGGTACGTCGCCACGGAGAGCGCCGCGGTGCGGCCGCGGGCGACGAAGCGTGTGGTGACGACGAGGACGGGCGCGCCGGGCAGGCGGTCCAGCTCCCGGGCGTCGTCCGCGCGGGCGGAGCCCAGTTCGACGGCGTTCTCCTGCCGTTCCAGTTCCAGGCGCTGCAGTTCACGCAGCACCGCACGCGCGCGCGGCGCGCCGGACGGCGCGTCGATGGCGGACAGCCCGGGCACCGATTCCGCCGGGACGTACAGCAGTTCGGCGGCGACGGGCTGACCGTGGGTGACGCGGGAGCGCCGGATGACGTGCACGGGCTCCTCGCGGCCGGTCACCAGGGTCTCGGCGACGGCGGCGGGCGGCACCTCGGGGACGCAGTCCAGGGTCTGCCAGGCGTCCAGCGGCCCTCCCGGCCAGGCGTGCTGCGCGGTGCCGACGGAGACGCCCATGCGCGGCGGGGCGACGGTGGTGCCCACACCGCGGCGGCGCTGCAGCCTGCCTTCCAGTTCGAGCTGCTCCAGGGCCTGCCGGAGCGTGGCACGGGCGACGCCGAAGCGGGCGGCGAGATCGCGCTCGTTGGGCAGGATCTCGCCCACCGAGAACTCCGAGTCCAGCGCCTCGCTGAGCACGGTCCTGAGGTGCCAGTACTTCGGTTCCGGCACCGTTTCCAGCTGCGAGGTCCCCACCCTGTCCTCCACGATCGCCGTGTCCGGCCGCGTTTTAGCGCCCTTGTTTATTAAAGGTTGTTTCACTTCTCAGCGACGATAAGGCGGCCCTCACCCTTGGTCAATACCAATCGGCACGGCGAAGGGCCCCCGCGAGGTGGCGGGGGCCCTTGCGCGCGGGGGCGTCTACGGAAGGGTGGGGAGCGAGCGGAGCTTGTCGGGGTTGCGGATGACGTACACCGCCTGGACGCGTCCGTCGGCGATGTCGAGCTGGACGACGGAGTCGGGCCGGCCGCCGGACAGGACGAGCAGCGCGGGACCCGCGTTGAGCTCCAGGAAGTGGACGGTGAGGTCCTGCGCCTCCTTGCCGGCCACCCCGAGCAGGAAGCGTCCCACGTGATCGGCGCTCTCCAGGACCCTGAGCGGGGCGCGCGACGTGCCGCCGCCGTCGCCGACGAGCCGCACGTCCGGCGCGAGCAGTTCCATCAGCGCCGCCATGTCGCCGCCGGCCGCCGCGGCCAGGAAGCGCTCGGTGAGGTCGCGGCGCAGGGCGGGGTCGACGTCGTAGCGCGGGCGCCGCTCCTCGACGTGGCGGCGGGCGCGTCCGGCGAGTTGGCGCACCGCCGGTTCGCCGCGGTCGAGCATGGCGGCGATCTCGGCGTAGGGACAGCCGAACGCCTCACGCAGGACGAAGACCGCGCGTTCCAGAGGCGAGAGGGACTCCATGACGACGAGGACGGCCAGCGAGACGGAGTCGGCCAGCACCGCCTGCTCGGCGGTGTCCGGGACGGTGTCGCCGAAGTCGGTGGCGTACGGCTCGGGCAGCCACGGGCCGACGTAGGTCTCGCCGCGCGCCTTGATCTGGCGCAGCCGGTCGACGGCGAGGCGGGTGGTGACGCGCACCAGGTACGCGCGCGGTTCGCGCACGGCGGCCCTGTCGCCACCCGACCAGCGCAGCCACGCCTCCTGGACCACGTCCTCCGCGTCGGCCACCCGGCCCAGCATGCGATAGGCCACTCCCAGGAGAACGGAGCGGTGCTCTTCGAAGACGTCGGTCACGGTGTCGGCGGTCACGGTTCCATCCCAGCCGACCCGTACGGCCGTGTCCAGGCGGCACCGGCGCGTCCGGCGCGCGGCGCGGGGCCGGGTCCGCGATCGCGGGGCTACCGGCTGGTAGCAATTGCTGACAAGCTGTCTACGGCGTCAGGCGGCGCCCCTTTCCGCGAGTCCCAGACGAGGAGCACCCTCATGTCCGCGACCGTCTCCTTCAAGGTCACCTCTCCCCTCGGTCCGCAGCCCGTGACCCTGTCCTACGCGCGCGTGGGACGCGGCGAACCGCTGCTGCTGCTGCACGGCATCGGCCACCACCGCCAGGCCTGGGACCCGGTGGTGGACATCCTCGCGACCGAACGCGAGGTGATCGCCGTGGACCTGCCCGGATTCGGCGCCTCCCCGTCCCTGCCCGACGGTCTGCGTCACGATCTGCCCACCATGAACGCCGCCCTCGGTGCCCTGTGCGAGACGCTGGAACTGGACCGGCCGCACGTCGCCGGCAACTCGCTCGGCGGTCTGCTGGCCCTGGAACTCGGCCGCGAGCGGCTCGTACGGTCCGTCACCGCCCTGTCCCCGGCGGGCTTCTGGACCCCGGCCGAGCGCCGGTACGCGTTCACCGTGCTGCTCGGCATGCGCCGGATCGCGGAGCGCATGCCGCTCCCGCTGGTCGAGCGCCTCGCCCGTTCCGCGGCCGGCCGGGCGGCGCTGACCAGCACCATCTACGCCCGGCCCGGGCGCCGTTCACCGGAGGCCGTGGTCGCCGAGACGCTCGCGCTGGCCGGGGCCACCGGTTTCGCCGAGACACTCCGCGCGGGGGCCACCGTCCGCTTCACCGACGACGTGCCCGACATCCCGGTGACCGTCGCCTGGGGCGCCCGCGACCGGCTGCTCGTCCCCCGGCAGGGGATCCGCGCCAAGCGGACCATCCCCGGAGCGCGGCTGGTCCGGCTGCCGGGCTGCGGCCACGTCCCCATGAACGACGACCCGGCGCTGGTCGCCCGGGTCATCCTCGACGGCAGCCGCTGAACGGCCGGGCGGGCGGCCCGGTCCGGGGCGTCCGCCGCGGTGAACTGTTCACCCGGGGTTGGCCTGCGAGCCGCGCCGCCCGCGTAGGTGTGGCAGCGCACACTGGCCGGATCCAGTCCCGGGAGGCACAGCCATGTCACACCGTCCGTTCCCAGGCCGTCGCGCCGTACTGCGCGGCTCGCTCGCGGCCTCGGCCGCCCTGGCGCTGCCCACCGCGCTCGGCTCGGCGCCCGCCTTCGCCCGCTCCGGACGCCCGGAAGCCCTCTGGGGCGTCCAGTCGGGCGACGTGACCCAGGACTCGGGGCTGGTGTGGGTGCGGTCGGACCGTCCGGCCCGGATGATCGTCGAGACCTCGGCGACCGAGTCGTTCCGGCGCCCGCGCAGGTGGCGCGGCCCGCTGCTCGGCCCGGGCACCGACTTCACCGGTACGACCCTGCTGCGCGGACTGCCGCCGGGCGAACAGATCCACTACCGGGTGCTGCTGGCCGACCCCGACGACCCGCGCCGCGGCGGCGAGCCGGTCACCGGCGCCTTCCGCACGGCGCCGGCCCGGCGGCGCGACGGGGTGCGGTTCCTGTGGTCGGGCGATCTGGCCGGGCAGGGCTGGGGCATCAACCCCGACCTCGGCGGCTACCGCATCTTCGACGCGATGGCGCGGCTGGACCCGGACTTCTTCCTGTTCAGCGGCGACACCGTGTACGCCGACGGGCCCATCGCGGCGAGCGCCGCCCTCCCCGACGGCGGCGTCTGGCGGAACGTCACCACCGAGGAGAAGGCCAAGGTCGCCGAGACACTGGCCGAGTTCCGGGGGAACTTCCGCTACAACCTGCTCGACGAGAACCTGCGCCGGTTCAACGCCCGGGTGCCGTCGATCGTGCAGTGGGACGACCACGAGGTGCGCAACAACTGGTACCCCGGCCAGCGGATCGCGGACACCGACACCCGCTACACGGAGAAGAGCGTCGACGTCCTGGCGGCCCGCGCGCGGCGTGCGTTCGGCGAGTACTTCCCGATGTCGGCGCCGCGGGCGGGTGACCGCGAGGGCCGCATGTACCGGGTGCTGCGGCAGGGACCGCTGCTCGACGTGTTCGTACTGGACATGCGGACGTACCGGAACGCCAACTCCCCCGGTGACCGGACCGTGGACCCGCAGGGCATCCTCGGACGGGAGCAACTGGACTGGCTCAAGCGGGAACTGGCGCGGTCGCGGGCGGTGTGGAAGGTGATCGCCGCCGACATGCCGATCGGCCTGGTCGTACCGGACACCACCGAGGGCCGGCAGCACGTGGAGGCGGTGGCCCAGGGCGATCCGGGAGCGCCGCTGGGCCGGGAGCTGCAGATCGCGGAGCTGCTGCGGTTCGTCAAGCACCGGCGGATCACCGGCACCGTGTGGCTGACGGCGGACGTGCACCACACCTCGGCGCAGCACTACCGGCCCGAGCGGGCCGCGTTCGGTGACTTCGAGCCGTTCTGGGAGTTCGTCTCGGGACCGCTGAACGCCGGCGCCTTCCCGGCGAGCGCGCTGGACGGCACGTTCGGTCCGGAGCGGGTGTGGGTGAAGGCGCCGAGCGTCTCCAACGTCTCCCCGGCCGGCGGGTACCAGTTCTTCGGCGAGGTCGACATCGACGGCGACAGCGGCGCGTTGACGGTGCGGCTGCGGGAGCAGGACGGCACCGTACTGTTCACGAAGACGCTGCGGCCGGGCCTGGTCGGTCAGTAACGCGGCAAACTGGACAGAAACGCGCCTTTACCCATCAGTCACAGTGCGTTCGTGATCACGAAACACGATTCCTTCACAGTGGCTGTATGAGTCGAGACATGTCTGACGTGACGAACACCCCCGACGGCGGCCCCGCGCACGGCCACCGGAACCCGGCCGGACTCGCCGCGCGGTGCACGGCGGCGTTCCACGCGTGGCGGGTACGCCGCCACGGCCACGCCCCGCCGGCGCACGATACCGGCGACGCCCCGCCGCCCTCCGCCGGGGGCGGGGGCGGGGGCGTGGAGAGCGTGCTGTGGCGGATGCGGACGACGGTGAAGGACGAACCGGGCGCCCTGGCCGCGCTGTGCACGGCGCTGGCCGAGCGGCGGGTGGACATCCTGAGCCTGCAGACGCATCCGCTGGGCGAACACACCGTGGACGAGTTCCTGCTGCGGGCGCCGGCGGGGACCGACCTGGCCGCCGCGGTGTCGCTCGCCGGGGGCACCGCCACGTGGACCGAGCGGGCCGACGCCCACGACCTGGTGGACGCCCCGACCCGGGTGCTGGGGCTGGCCGCCCGCACCGCGACGGACGCCGCCGAACTTCCGCTGGCGCTGCGCCAGTTGCTCGGTCGGTGCACGATCCGCTCCCAGCCCGCGGTGTCCGTCTCCGGCCGGGCGGCGGAGACGACCGTACCGGTGGACGGCTCCCTGGAGGACACCGTGATCCGGCTGCGGGACCCCGAGGGCGGGGTGCTGACCGTGGAGCGGCCGCATCTGCCGTTCACTCCCACCGAGTTCGCCCGGGCCCGGGCACTGGTCGAGCTGGACGCCCGGCTCGGCCCGCGGATCCCGCGCGGCCACGACCTGCTCACGCTGCCGGAGGGCGGCGACGTCTCCGTGCGCCGGGCGGACACCCGCGACCTGTCCGCCGCGCTCGCGATGCACGAGCGGTGCTCCCCCGAGACCCTGCGCCGGCGCTACCACGGGCCGGTCGGTGACGCGGACCGCTACCTGAACCACCTGCTCAGTCCCCGCTTCGGGCGGACCCTCGCCGCACAGACCGCCTCGGGCCGGATCGTCGCCCTCGGTCATCTGCTGTGGGACGGGGACGAGACCGAGGTCGCGCTGCTCGTGGAGGACGCGTGGCAGCGCCGCGGCATCGGCGCGGAACTCCTCACGCGGCTGGTGTCGATGGCGGCCGAGGCGGGCTGTGCCCAGGTGTACGCCGTGACGCAGGCGTCCAACACCGGCATGGTCGCCGCGATGCGCGGCCTGGGTCTGCCGCTCGACTACCAGATCGAGGAGGGCACCCTGGTGATCACCGCCCGCCTGGACGCCGTACCGGCGCACCGCGCACGGGAGTCAGGCGAGCGGATCGGCCGCTCCTAGGGGGTGGCCGACGCATGCCCGCGGCCTCACGACGCCTCGGCCACCGCGCGGCCAGGGCGCCGGCCCGGCGGAAGCCGCCGGGCCGGCGCGGGCGTGGCACGTCTCAGCCCTGTGCCAGAACCGCCGGGCGGGCCGGCGTCACAGCCCTCTCCCCCAGGGCCGCGTCCAGGTCGGCCCACAGGTCCTCGACGTCCTCCAGGCCGACCGAGAGCCGCAGCAGCCGGTCGCTGACCCCGGCGTCCCTGCGGTCGTCGGCGTCGACGATGCGGTGGCTGATGGACGCCGGGTGCTGGATGAGGGAGTCCACGCTGCCGAGGCTCACCGCCGGGGTGATGAGCCGTACACCCGCGATCACCTCGTGCGGGTCGCCGTTCACCTCGAAGGAGACCATCGCCCCGCCGATGCGCGGGTAGTGCACCCGGCTCACCCGCGGGTCGGCGGCGAGCCGGGCGGCGAGCTCGGCGGCGTTCGCGGAGGCGGCCCGCACCCGCACCGGCAGGGTCGACAGGCCCCGCAGCAGCAGGTAGCCGGCCAGGGGATGCAGGACACCGCCGGTGGCGAACCGCACCTGGCGCAGCTGCCCCGCGAACTCCTCGTCGCAGGCCACCACGCCCGCCAGGACGTCCCCGTGGCCGCCGAGGTACTTGGTGGCGCTGTGCAGCACCAGGCGCGCCCCGTGCTCGGCCGGGCGCTGGAGGACCGGAGTGGCGAAGGTGTTGTCGACGAGCAGCGGCACGGAGCCGCAGGCGTGGGCGACGGCCCGCAGGTCGATCTCGGCGAGCGTGGGGTTGGCCGGGGATTCCACCAGTACCAGGCCGGTGTCCGGGCGCAGCGCGTCGGCGACCCCGGCCGGGTCGGTCCAGGTCACCTCGGAGCCGAGCAGTCCGGCGGTCAGCAGGTGGTCGCTGCACCCGTACAGCGGACGTACGGCGACGACGTGGCGCAGCCCCATCGAGCCGCGGACCAGCAGGGCGGCGCTGAGCGCGGCCATGCCGCTGGCGAACGCGACCGCCGACTCGGTGCCCTCCAGGCGGGCCAGCGCGGTCTCGAAGCGGGCGACGGTCGGGTTGCCGAGCCGCCCGTAGACGGGCGGGCCGTCCGGTTCGGCGCCGGTGGTGGCGAAGGCGTCGATGCGGGCGGCCTCGGCCCTGCTGTCGTACGAGGGGTAGGTGGTGGACAGGTCGATCGGCGGGGCGTGCAGTCCGAGTCCGGCGAGGTCGTCCCGGCCGGCGTGCACGGCCTCGGTGGCGAGTGCTCTGGTGGTGCGTCGCGTGTCCATACCCATGTCCATACCGGGAGGGTGAACACCGGACGGGCTCAGGGGATGGTTCCCCGTGTTACGTTCGGCAGGTGGCGGAAAGTGTCGTACTGGATCCGGTGGACCTCCATCTGCTGCGGCTGCTGCAGAACGACGCCCGGACGACGTACCGGGACCTCGCCGCGCAGGTCGGGGTCGCGCCGTCGACCTGTCTGGACCGGGTGACCCGTCTGCGCCGCTCCGGCGTGATCCTCGGGCACCGGCTGGAACTGGACCCGGCCAAACTGGGCCGGGGCTTGCAGGCACTGCTCTCGGTGCAGGTCAGGCCGCACCGGCGGGAACTGGTGGGTCCGTTCGTGGAGCGGATCAGGGCGCTGCCGGAGTCGCTGACCGTGTTCCACCTGACCGGTCCCGACGACTACCTGGTGCATGTGGCGGTGGCGGACATGGCGGATCTGCAGCGGCTGGTGCTCGACGAGTTCACCTCGCAGCGCGAGGTGGCCCGGGTGGAGACCCGGCTGATCTTCCAGCGGTGGGACTGCGGGCCGATGCTGCCTCCTTCGCCCTCGGCACAATCGGGGTGACGCGCGGCGGGCCGCGTACCAGGATGGTCCGCATGTCACAGACCAACAGCGCCCTCCCCCGTCAGGTCGCCGACGCCTACGTCGACGAGCTCATCGCCCTCGACCCGATCACCGGAACGTTCCTGGGGGTGAGGGAGAGTTCCTCCCGGCTGCCCGACCTCTCGCCCGCCGGGCAGGAGGCGCTCGCCGAGCTCGGCCGGGCCACTCTCGCGCGGCTCGACGAGGCCGAGCGGCTGCCGGGCGCGGACAGCGACATCGAGCGCCGCTGCGCCCGTCTGCTGCGCGAGCGGCTGACCGCCGAACTGGCCGTGCACGAGGCCGGCGAGGGGCTGCGCTCGGTCGGCAACCTGGGCACGGTCGCGCAGTCGGTGCGCGAGGTGTTCACGGTGACGCCGGCGGAGTCGGAGGAGGACTGGGCCGCGATCGCCGAGCGGCTGCGGGCGGTACCGGCCGCGCTGGCGGGCTACCGGGAGTCCCTGTCCCTGGGCCTGGAGCGCAAGCTGTACGCCTCTCCGCGCCCCACGCGGTCGTTCGTCGGCCAGCTCACCGAGTGGGCGGACACGGGCGAGGGCCGCGGCTGGTTCGAGGACTTCGCCGCGGCCGGGCCCGACGCCCTGCGCGCGGAGCTGGACGAGGGCGCCCGCGCGGCGACCGCGGCCGTGGTGGAGCTGCGGGACTGGGTGCGCGACGTGTACGCGCCGGCGATCGAGGGCGCGCCGAACGCCGTGGGACGGGAACGCTACGCCCGCTGGTCCCGCTACTACAACGGCACCGACCTCGACCTGGACGAGGCGTACGCGTACGGCTGGTCGGAGTACCACCGGCTGCTGGGCGAGATGAGGAAGGAGGCCGAGAAGGTCCTGCCCGGCGCCGCGACGCCGTGGGCGGCGCTGGCGCACCTGGACGAGCACGGGCGGCACATCGAGGGCGTGGACGAGGTCCGCGAGTGGCTTCAGGGCGTGATGGACCGGGCGATCGAGGCCCTCGACGGCACGCACTTCGACCTCGCGGAGCGCGTACGGAAGGTGGAGTCGCGGATCGCACCGGCGGGCAGTGCCGCGGCACCGTACTACACGCCCCCGTCGGAGGACTTCTCCCGGCCCGGCTGCACCTGGCTGCCCACCATGGGGCTGACCCGCTTCCCGGTCTACGACCTGGTGTCCACCTGGTACCACGAGGGTGTCCCCGGGCATCACCTCCAGTTGGCGCAGTGGGTGCACGTGGCGGAGAACCTCTCCCGCTACCAGGCCTCGGTGGGCGGGGTCAGTGCCAACGCGGAGGGCTGGGCGCTGTACGCGGAACGGCTGATGGACGAGCTGGGCTTCCTCGCGGACGCGGAGGAGCGGCTGGGATACCTGGACGCGCAGATGATGCGGGCGACCCGGGTCATCGTCGACATCGGCATGCACCTGGAGCTGGAGATCCCGGCGGATTCGCCGTTCCACCCGGGTGAGCGCTGGACGCCGGAGCTCGCTGAGGAGTTCTTCGGGGCGCACAGCAGCCGCCCGGCGGACTTCGTGGAGAGCGAGCTGACGCGCTACCTGACGATCCCGGGCCAGGCGATCGGCTACAAGCTCGGTGAGCGGGCGTGGCTGCTGGGCCGGGAGAGGGCCCGCGAGCGGCACGGCGACGCCTTCGACCTCAAGGCCTGGCACATGGCCGCGCTGTCGCAGGGGTCGCTGGGCCTGGACGACCTGGTGGACGAGCTGTCGGCGCTGTGAGCCGGCCCGGCGCCCGGGTCAGCGCCGGAAGCCGCCCTCCGAGTCGATGACCTGACCGGTGATCCAGTCCGCCTCGTCCGTGGCGAGCCACGCGATGAGGCGGGCCGGGTCGTCGGGCATGCCCCAGCGTCCGGCGGGGAAGCCCGCGGCGATGGCGTCGTAGGTGTCGCCGCTCAGGTAGTCGGTGTCCACGGGGCCGGGGTTGACGGTGTTCACGGTGACCGCGTGTGCGGCGAGGGCGGTCGCCAGGGAGCGCGTGACGGAGGCGAGCGCGCCCTTCTGGAGGGCGTAGGCGATCTCGTCCGGCATACCGCCGGCGATGTCCTGCCCGGAGGTCATCATCACCACGCGCCCGCCCGGGGTCCGGGGCGGCAGGGCGGCACGGTGGCGGGCGTGGGCCTGGACGAGCAGCAGCACCGAGCGGGTGTCGACGGCCCAGTGCGCGTCGAGCATCGCGGCGTCGACGGTGTCGAGGTCGCCGTCGGATCCGCTGAGGGCGTGGTTGGCGACGAGGATGTCGAGCCGTCCGCCGAGCGCCGCGGCGGCGCGGGCGTGCAGTGCGGCAGGGGCCGCGGGGTCGGTCAGGTCGCCGGGACCGGCGAGCACCGGGGCGTCGGGGTCACCGAGAGCCTCGCGCACCGAGGCGGTCACCTCCTCGATCCGGTCGGCGCCCCAGGGCATGGCGGCGTCGTGCGGCACGTGATGGTGCAGGTAGACACCGGCTCCGTAGGCGGCGAGCCGCCGGGCGACGGCGTGTCCGATGCCGCCGCGCCGGCTGGCCCCGGTGACCAGTGCGGTCCGGCCGCGCAGGGGCAGGAGGTCACGGCGCAGGGTTTCGGGGGCGGGGTGAGGAAACTTCGGCATGACCGCCCATCATGGAGTGCGCGCGGGGTGGGCGCACTCCGATTTCCCCGCCTCCCCGTGACCGGTCAGGGAAGTGGCCGGAGCTGTACGAGGGCCAGCCAGGTCTCGGGGCCGGGCTGCACGTGTGCGGCGCGGACCGCGTAACGGCCGGGGGCGAGGGGGAGGCGGACGTGGTCGGTGGCCGTGCAGTGCGGGCCGGGCCAGGCGGCATCGAACAGCAGGACCGTGCCCGGCACCTTCCACCGCACCTCGGGCTCCCACGGCGCGGCGTGCAGCGCCTGCGGGACCTGTCCGAGGAGCTCCGCCTCCGAGTGTCCGGCGATCCAGCGGACGAGGGTGCCGTGCTCGGGGAGGAAGGCGGTGGCGGCGGGCTCGTCACCGAGGACCAGGGCCGTGGCGTCGCCGACCGGGAGCAGTCCGAGGGGTCCGTCCACCTCGCAGGCCCGGTCGTAGTCCGAGGCGGTCTCCTCGCCGTCGGCTCCGGTCCAGAACGACAGCACCGTCTCCGGCACCGCGACGAGGGGCCCGCCGCCCGACTCCACCCACTCGACCGTGCCCGGCTCCGCGTATCGCACCATGCGCGCAACCTATCGGGTCGGCTGCTCCACCTCAGGCCGGGGTTCAGCAACCGCAGTCGTCGGCGCCCGCGGGCGCGGTCAGCGGGTCGGGGGCGCGGCGCTCACGGCCCCGCCGGGTCTCGAACTCGAAGCCCTCGCGCACCCAGTACTCGAATCCGCCGAGCATCTCCTTGACCCGGTAGCCGAGTTCGGCGAGGGCGAGCGCGGCTCGGGTGGCGCCGTCGCAGCCTGGGCCCCAGCAGTACGCCACGACCGGTACGGACGGATCCAGGAGCTGCGGGGCCCGCTCGGGGACCAGCCCGGTGGGAAGGTGCACCGCGCCGGGCACGTGCCCCTGGTCCCATGCCTCGGTGGAACGCGAGTCGACCAGGACGAACCCGGGGTCGCCGCCGGCCACGAGGGTGGCTGCCACGTCGGAGACGTCGGTGTGGAAGGCGAGGCTCGCGCGGAAGTGGGCGGCGGCCTCTGCCGGGGAGGCGGGGGCGACGCGCAGGACGGAGTTCACGGTGGTGGTCATGGGAGGAAAACTACGGCCGCGCGTTCCGGGCCTGAAGCGGAGAACCCCGGCCTTCGCCTTGATCCACCGGGATTCCCCTGCTACTTCTCGGGAATGACCGTGTATTCCCCGGACGCCACCGACTGGCGCATCCTCGACGTCCTCCAACGGGACGGACGGGCCAGTTTCGCCGAACTCGCCCGTGCCGTCTCGATGTCCGCGAGCGCGGTCACCGAGCGGGTGCGCCGCATGGAGGAGGCCGGCGTCATCCAGGGCTACGCGGCGGTGGTGGACCCGGAACGGATCGGGCTGTCGGTCATGGCCTTCGTGCGGCTGCGCCACCCGACCCGCAACTACAAGCCCTTCCACGACCTCGTCGCCGTGATGCCCGAGATCCTGGAGGCGCACCATGTGACGGGCGAGGACTGTTTCGTCATCAAGGTCGCCGCCCGCTCGATGCGGCACCTGGAGGAGGTGACGGGCCGGATCGGCGCGCTCGGCCCGGTGACCACCAGCGTCGTCTACTCCTCGCCGCTGCCGCGCCGCGCGCTGGGCCGGTGAGCCGGTCTCAGCGGGTGCCGTGCTGCCGCAGCCGCGAGCCGGAGCGGCCCTTCACGACCTCCAACTGGGCGTGTATCCGTCGCCTCAGGTCGCCCACGTGACTGACGATGCCGACGCTGCGGTCGCGTTCGCGCAGGGAGTCCAGGACGTCGAGGACCTCGTCGAGGGTCTGGTCGTCGAGGCTGCCGAAGCCCTCGTCGATGAAGAGGGTGTCCAGCCGGACCCCGCCCGCCTCGTCGGTGACGACGTCCGCGAGACCGAGCGCGAGGGCCAGGGAGGCGAAGAACGTCTCACCGCCCGAGAGGGTCGCGGTGTCGCGCTCCCGTCCGGTCCAGGCGTCGACGACGTGCAGCCCGAGGCCGCTGCGGCCGCGACCGGTGCGGCCGTCGGAGTGGACGAGGGTGTAGCGGCCGGACGACATGCGGTGCAGCCGCACGGTCGCGGCGGCGGCGACCTGTTCCAGCCGGGCGGCGAGGACGTACGACTCCAGGCGCATCTTGCGTTCGTTGTCCGCGGAGGTGCCCGCGGCGAGTCCGGCCATGCGGGCCACCCGGTCGTACTCCTCGCGCAGCGGCCCCAGCCGTCGTACCGAGGCGGTGGCCCTTGCGGAGAGCCGGTCGAGTTCGGCGCAGCGCCGGGCGGCGGCGTCCCGCGCGGAGGCGGCCTCCCGCACCCGGCGGCGGGCGTCCTCGGCCTCCCGCTGCGCGGTGGCGAGGTCCGCGGGCGGCTGCTGTGCGGCGGCCGCCGTCTCCGGTTCGGCGAGGACGGCCCGTACGGTGGCCTCCTCGTGCTGCCGGGCGTCCAGGCGCCGCTGGAGTTCCCGGTGGGCCGCGTCGTCCAGGAGGGCGTCGGCGGCGGCCTGTGGGGTGTCGAAGCCGGCGCGGAAGGCGGCGTCGGCGAGGCGGGCGTCGGCTTCCTTGAGCCGCCGGGCCGTCTCCTCGGCGGCGCGGGCGGCGTCGGCTGCCTCCGTGAGCCGCGCGGCGCGCTGTTCCAGCTGTGCGGCCCGGGCGGCGACGCTGGGGGCGTCCCCGCGGGCCCGGGTCAGTTCCTCCTCCAGCGCCGCGCGTTCCCGGTCCAGGCGCTCGCGGTGGCCCACGCGGGAGGCGGCCCGGACTGCCGCGTCGCGCTGGGCGGTGATCCGCAGCCCGTGTTCCCGCTCGGCATGCTGCAACTGCTCCTGCGCGGAGTGCAGTGTGGAGGCGGCGTCCCGTGCCTGGGTGTACTGCCGCTCCAGTTCCGCGGCGGCGCGGGCGAGTTCCTCGGTGGCGGTGTCGCCGGCCTCGGCGCTCGCGGCGGCCAGTGCCTCCCGTACGGCGGCGTGCCGCTGCTCGGCCTCGGCGCGTCGCGCGTCCGCGGTGCGGTAGTCGTCGAGGGCGCGCTCCTCCGTCTCGCGGTCGACGTGTCCGTCGACCTTGCGGGCGGGCGCGGGATGTTCGGTGGCACCGCAGACGGCGCAGGGAGCGCCGTCGGCGAGGCCGGCGGCCAGTTCGGCGGCGATGCCGTTCAGCCGCTGTTCCTTGAGGTCGAGCCAGCGCTGCTGGGCGGCGAGGGCCTCCTCCCTGGCGGCGCCGGCCTCTTCCGCGGCGGTGTCCGTGGCGTCGGTGAGTCGGTCGCGGGTCCGGGCGGCGTCGAGACGCTGCCGGGCGGGGTCGCGCCGCACGGCGAGTTCACGTGCGGTGGTCGCGGCCTGCTGGGCGGACTCGATGCGGGCCCGGAGACCGGAGCGGGTCTCCTCCCAGCCCGCGAGCCAGGTCTCCGCGTCCTGGAGGACGTCGTCGTCGGCGCGTTCCTGCCGGTCCAGGTCGGCGCGCTCGGCGTGGAGTTCGGTCAGGCGCCGTTCGGCGCGGCGGGCCGACTCGAGACCGCCCAGTTCCTCGGCGGCCCGGCGGGCGGCGACCGCGAGCCCAGCCGCTCCGGCGTCCGCGAGGGACGCCGGGAGCGCGCCACGCGCGTGCAGTTCGGCGCGGGCGGCCCGCCGGTGCTCGGTGTCGGCGGCGTCGCGCAGTTCCAGGGCGGGGCCGACGGTCTCCGCCTTGCGGGCCCGCTCCATGCGGGCGCGGTCCTCCCGGTGAGCAACGGATCGCTCCTCCAGCCGCGCCGCCCGCTGCCGCGCCTCGGCGAACCGGCGTTGCAGCCGGTCCCGCTCGCGCGAGCTCTCCAGGGCGTGGTCGGCGCCGGCCAGGGCGGACTCGGCGGCGGCGAGGCGGCTGTGCGCGACGGCGAGCTGTTCGCGGGCGGTGCTGCGGGCGACCGCGGCAGCGGTCAGCACCGTCTCCGCCAGTCCCGGCTCTCCGGGCGTCAGCTCCGGCAGCTCCATGGTGCCGCCCGCTGCCTGCTGCATCCGGTGGGCGTCGGCCAGCAGGTCGGCGTCGCCCTCGCGCACCCGGGCCTCGGTCGCCCGCCTGCGTTCGGCGAGGCGCTTCTCCACGTCGGCGAAGCGGCGGGTGTCGAAGAGGCGGCCCAGCAGTCTGCCGCGCGCCTCGGCGTCGGCGCGCAGGAAGCGCGCGAAGTCGCCCTGGGGCAGCAGCACCACCTGGCAGAACTGCTCCCGGCTCATGCCGAGGAGCTGGGTGATCTCCTCGCCTGTCTCCTGGTGCGACCGGCTGAGGTCCTTCCACGTCCCCGAGGCCGCGTCGCGTTCGCGCAGCCAGGTCTGGGCCTTGTCCACGGTGGTGCCCGTGCGGCGGCCCTTCTTGGGGCGCTCCCAGGGCGGCTGCCGGGTGATCTCCAGGTGGCGTCCGGCGACGGTGAGTTCCAGGGTGACCTGCGTACGCGTGCCCGGGGCGGCGTGGTCGCTGCGCAGCGTCATGCCCTGGCCGCTCTGCCGGGCGCCCGGGACGGAGCCGTACAGGGCGTAGCAGACGGCGTCGAGGACGGAGGTCTTGCCGGCGCCGGTGGGGCCGTGCAGCAGGAAGAGGCCCGCGGCGGACAGCTCGCCGAAGTCGACGCTCTGGGTGCTCCCGAAGGGGCCGAAGGCGGTGATGTCCAGCCGGTGCAGCCTCATCGCGCCGGCTCCCCCACCGCGTCGTCCGCGCGGACCGCGTCGAAGGCGTCGCGCAGGACCGCCCGTTCGCGCGCGTCGGGGCCAGTGCCGCGTACGTGGGCGACGAAGTCCTCGGCGATCTGCTGGTCGTCGCGGCCGGCGAGGCGGCGGGCGTAGGAGAGGTCGGGGTCGCCGGCGGCGCGGGCCGGGTCGAAGACGAGGCTGAGGGTGTGCGGGAAACGCTCGGTGAGGCGCGCCATCGGGTCGGCCGGCCGGACCGGGTCGGTGAGCGTCGCCTCGATCCACGCGTCCTCGTGCCGGGCGAGGGCGGGGTCGGCGAGCAGGTCCTCCAGGGTGCCGCGGATCCGGGCCAGCGTGCGCGGCACGGGGCAGTCGACGCGGTCGGCGGTGACGGCCCCGTCGGCGGCCAGGTCGATCAGCCACATGGTCTTGCGGTGGGCGGCCTCGGAGAAGGAGTACGGCAGCGGGGAGCCGGAGTAGCGGACGCGGTCGGTGAGGGTCTGGCAGCCGTGCAGATGCCCCAGGGCCACGTAGTCGACGCCGTCGAACACCCCGGCCGGTACGGCGGCGACCCCGCCGACGGTGATGTCCCGTTCGCTGTCGCTGGGTTCGCCGCCGGTGACGAAGGCGTGGGCGAGGACGACGGAACGGGTGCCGGGGTCCCGGCCGGCGAGATCGGCGCGGACGCGGTCCATGGCGGCGGCGAGCACCGTCTCGTGTCCGGCCTTCTCCACCGCGAACTCGTCCCGGACGAGGGCAGGTTCGAGGTAGGGCAGCCCGTAGACGGCGACGTCCCCGTGTCCGTCGGACAGCAGCACGGGCGTGCCGCACGCGGACGGCTCGGTCCGCAGGTGGACGCCCGCCCGCCCCATGAGTCCGGCGCCGACGCCGAGGCGGCGGGCCGAGTCGTGGTTGCCGGAGATCATCACCGTGGGCACGCCGAGGTCGGCGAGCCGGTGCAGGGCGTCGTCGAACAGCTCGACCGCGGAGAGCGGCGGCACGGCGCGGTCGTACACGTCTCCCGCCACGAGCACCGCGTCCACGTCGCGCTCCCGCACGGTGGTGACGAGGTGGTCGAGGAACTCGGCCTGGGCCCCGAGCATGCCGACCCGGTGGAAGGAGCGGCCGAGGTGCCAGTCGGACGTGTGCAGGAGTCTCATGATTCCCGCAGCGTAACTCCCGGGTCGGACAGCACGGGCGGTTACTCCCGTATCGCTCCGTCATGACCCGGTCCACACGTGCCCGTTATGTGCAGAACATAACGGACTGTCCCGGGGTCACGCGTCCCCGTACGCCTCCCCGCCCGGCTCGAACCCTGCCGTCCCCGCGGTCGCGTCCGCGAGCCAGGCGCGGAAGGCGGGCACGTCGGCGTCGGGGAGGCCGATCTCGATCGTGACCTCCTCGCCGTAGCGCACGTCGCGCACCTCGCGTCCGGTGGCGCGCAGGTCGTTGTGGACCTTCCCGGCCCGCTGGTGGTCGACGGTCACCGTCGCGAGCCGGAAGCGGCGCCGGGTGATCGTGCCGAGGCTGTCCAGTGCCTCGCCCACGGCGCCGCCGTAGGCGCGGATGAGTCCGCCGGCGCCGAGCTTGATGCCGCCGTAGTAGCGGGTGACGACGGCGACGACGTACCGCACGTCGCGGCGGAGCAGCATCTGCAGCATGGGGACGCCGGCGGTACCGCCGGGTTCGCCGTCGTCGCCGGCCTTCTGCGTGGAGGCGTCGGCGCCGATGACGTAGGCGAAACAGTTGTGGGTGGCGTCGGCGTGCTCCTCGCGGACGGCGGCGATGAAGTCCCGCGCCTCCTGCTCGGTGGCCGCCGGGGCGAGCGCGCACAGGAAACGGGAGCGGTTGATCTCGGTCTCGTGCACGCCCGCGCGGGCGACGGTGCGGTACTCGTCCTGCATCCGGCCAGCCTATGCGCCGCCGCGCGGGCTACCGGCGCCCGCCCCGGGGCACGGTCAGCGACGTCAGGAGGGCAGCGCCCGGCGCGAGGTCCCGCCATGCGGCCCCGCGCCAGGACAGTACGGCGATCGCGGAGGTGGGGAACTTGGCGGCCACCCGGTCCAGGGTGTCGTCCAGGCCGTCGCCGGCCAGGGTGAGGACGAGTTCCTCGAGGCCCGGGTTGTGGCCGACCAGAAGCAGCGTCTCGACCTCGGCCGGGACCTCGTGGATCACGGCCAGCAGGTCGGTGGCCTCGCCGTGGTAGAGGCGGGGGTCGTGGCGGACCGGCGGGGGCGTGCCCCATTGCGCTGCGGCCAGTTCCCAGGTCCGCCGGGCGCGTACGGCGGTGGAGCACAGGGCGAGGCCCGGCAGGCAGTCGGCGTCGGCGAGCGCGCGTCCGGCGGCGGGGGCGTCGCCCTCGCCGCGCGCGGCGAGGGGGCGTTCGTGGTCGGTGACGCCCTCCGGCCGGGCGGACTTGGCGTGGCGCAGCACGACCAGTCGGCGCAGCGGTCCGGCGCCCGGCCGTTCGATCATGCCGGGGATCCCAGGTCGTGGGTGAGGTCGAGGCCGAGGAGGCGGTCGGCGTAGGCGTAGGTCTCGAAGCGGGCGCCGTCCGCCAGGTCCGGGTCCTGCTCCACCGCGCGCAGCACGCGCAGGACACCGGCCGTGTCCAGGTCGTCCTCCCACGCGGAGCGCAGGTCGGCGCGGACGGTGTCGGGAACGGGGCGGGAGGGCCGGCGCGCCCAGGCGGCGACCGCGCGGCGCCAGCGGCCGAGGGTGTCGCGGGCGTCGCCCAGGGCGGCCGCGTCGACCGCCACGGGGGTGCCCGCTAAGTGCGTGAACAGGGTCAGGCGCAGGACCGTGGGGTCGGTGTCGCCCGGCGGGCCGGGAGCCTCCCAGCGCACGGGCGCCACCGCGACGCGCACTCCGCCGGGGGTTTCGCCGCCCTCCTCCACCACGTGCAGCACCTGTGCCTCACCCAGTCCGGTGCCGGCGTCCCCGCCGTCCTCGAAGGGGCGCACGCCGAGCGCGGCGCCCGCCGCGTGGAGTTCCGCCCGCTGCCGCTCGCCGGTGAGCAGCGCCCACACGGGCGTGCCCCCCAGTTCCAGGGCGCGTACGAGCAGGTCCGCGACGAGCAGCACGCGCAGGCTGGTCGGGTCGAGCCCCCGGGTGTGGGCCTCGACCCGGGTCAGGCCCCGCCGGGCGGGGGCGGCGTCGACGGACTCGCCGGTTCGGGCGTCGGTGATACGCAGCACGAGGTGAGCGTAGGCGCGCGAGCGGGCGTACGCAGGCATCTCGCACGCATTTCGGAGCGCCGTGCGGGGATCCCGCGCCGGGCGGCCCGGTCCGCCCTCCCCGCCGGAGCGGGAGGGGGTGGCGGGAATCACCGTGCGTCCCGCTTCGTTGTGAGGGGCGACAGCTTTCGACGAGTGCCGGGAGGCCTGGGGTGTACGGCGACGAGGCGACGGTCCGCAAGATTCTCACCGAGCTCGGCGACACCTGGGCGGTGGTGGGCCTGTCGTCGAACCGTCAGCGCGCGGCGTACGGCGTCGCCCAGGTCCTCCAGCGGTTCGGCAAGCGTGTGGTGCCGGTCCACCCCAAGGCGGAGACCGTGCACGGCGAGCCGGGGTACTCCTCCCTCGCGGACATCCCCTTCGAGGTGGACGTCGTCGACGTGTTCGTCAACGGTGACCTGGCAGGGGCCGTCGCCGACGAGGCGGTGGCCAAGGGGGCCCGGGCGGTGTGGTTCCAGCTCGACGTCATCGACGAGGCGGCCTACGCGCGCACCCGCGCGGCGGGCCTGGAGATGGTGATGGACCGCTGCCCGGCCATCGAGATACCCCGGCTCGCCTAGGCACCCGCGGGGCGTCGCGCCGTCATGGCGGCGCGGCGTTCCCGGTCAGCCCTCGTGGTGGGCGACGGGCCGGCCGTGGGCGGCGAGCGGGGCTCCCGTGACGCCGGGCAGGTGCCGCCGGCGGCCGGACGGCAAGCGGTCAGCTGCCGGGTTCCAGCTCCGCGAGCCGCGCCGGTGCCGGGGCGTCCGCGTCGAGTTCGGCGAGCCGGGCCACGCTCTCCTCGTCCAGCAGCGACAGCGCCCGCAACTGCTCCGGCGTGACGTCCTCCGGGATCGGCACGGGCGCCGGGGTGCGCAGCGGCGGCTGCCAGCCGTCGGTGGGCGTCCAGCGCCGTACGACCCGGGCCGGAGCGCCCGCGACCACGGCGTGGTCGGGCACCGTGCCCCGGACCACCGCACCCGCGGCGACCACCACGTTCCGCCCGACGCGCGCGCCCGGCAGGATCACCGCGCCGGTGCCGATCCAGCAGCCGGGGCCGATCTCCACCGGCTCCATCCGCGGCCACTGCTTGCCGATGGGCTCGTGCGGATCGTCGTAGGAGTGGTTGGTGGAGGTGATGTAGACGTACGGACCGAAGTAGCAGTCGCTGCCGATCGTGACGGTCGTGTCGGCGATGACATGGCTGCCGCGGCCGAGGACGACCCCGTCACCGATGCGCAGGATCGGCTCGGGCCCGAGGTCGAGGCCGGGCATCAGTCCGGCGGTGAGGGTGACCTGCTCGCCGACGATGCAGTGCGCGCCGATGCGGATCCACGGCTCCCCGAAGACCGTCCCGAGCGGGAAGGCCAGCCTGGTACCGGTTCCCATGGCGGCGAAGCGGAAGCGGCCGGGGTGCTCGGCCGTCACCGAGCCCGTGCGCTGCACCCAGGCCCAGCCCGCGTGGACGGCGCGCTGAGCGAGGCGGCGCGGCCAGGACGAGAACGTGTTCTTGCGCTTCGGCACCCGCTCACCGTAGTCGGCGGGCACGGCGCGGACGGGCCGGTGACCCTGTGATCTTCACCCCACCGGACTGGCGTACGGTGCGTGGTGCACACGACGTCTGCGGAGGAGAGGGCGATGACGCACCGCGCGCTGATCACCGGCATCGGCGGCAGGGAGCCGCAGGTGGACCCGGGCGCCTTCGTGGCGCCCACGGCGTCCGTGATCGGGGACGTGACCGTGCACGCCGGCGCGAGCGTCTGGTACGGGGCGGTCCTGCGCGGCGACGTGGAGCGCATCTCCGTCGGCGCGAGCAGCAACGTGCAGGACAACTGCACGCTGCACGCCGATCCGGGGTTCCCGGTCGCCGTGGGTGAGCGGGTGTCGATCGGGCACAACGCCGTGGTGCACGGGGCGACCGTGGGCGACGACTGTCTGATCGGCATGGGGGCCACGGTGCTGAACGGTGCGGTGATCGGCGCGGGGTCGCTGGTCGCCGCTCAGGCGCTGGTGCCGCAGGGCATGGAGGTGCCGCCCGGGTCGCTGGTCGCGGGGGTGCCGGCGAAGGTCCGGCGGGAGCTGACCGCCGAGGAGCGGGAAGGGCTCACGCTGAACGGCACGATGTACGCGGAACTCGCGAAGGCGCACCGGGACGAGCACGGGGCGTAGGCCGCGGACGACGGGTGGCCGTGGCGCGGTTCCCCCGTTCCCTCACGAGTCGCCGGCGACCGCCGGCTCCGGGGTGTTCACCGCGGCCATCCCCGCCCTGCGCCTCAGGACCAGCCCCGAGGTGACGCCGACCGGTACCGCCGCCACCGGGCCGAGCCAGGAGAAGCGCTTCGGCCAGGACTCGGCGACGACGCCGGCGTAGGAGACGACGGCCGTGGTGCCACCCGCCCACTGGATGCCGCCGAGGACGTTGGCGGTGGCCGGTGCTCAGGCGTTCCAGCTCCACTCCGCCACCTCGGGCAGGTCGGTGCCGTGCTCGCGGATCCAGGAGTGGTGCCGGCTGCGCGCGTCGGCCATCCGCTGCCGTACGGGGGCGGCGCGCACGGCGAGCCCGGGCACGCGGTCGATGACGTCCATGACCAGTCGGTAGCGGTCGAGGTCGTTGCGGACCACCATGTCGAACGGGGTGGTCGTGGTGCCGGACTCCTTGTAGCCGCGCACGTGCAGGTTCTGGTGGCCGTTGCGGCGGTAGGCGAGGCGGTGGATGAGCCACGGGTAGCCGTGGTAGGCGAAGATCACCGGTTTGTCCGCGGTGAACAGGCCGTCGTACTCGAAGTCGGTCATGCCGTGCGGGTGCTCCTCGTGGGGCATGAGCCGGGCGATGTCGACGACGTTCACCACGCGGACGGCGAGCTCGGGAAGGTGACGGCGCAGCAGTTGCGCGGCGGCCAGGACCTCCTGGGTGGGCACGTCGCCCGCGCAGCCCAGGACGACGTCGGGCTCGCCGCCGTTCCCGTTGCCCGCCCACTCCCAGATCCCGGCGCCCCGCGCGCAGTGGGCACGGGCCTCGTCCATGGACAGCCAGTCGTAGCAGGGCTGTTTGCCGGCCACGATCACGTTGACGTAGTCGCGGCTGCGCAGGGCGTGGTCCGCGACGGACAGCAGGGTGTTGGCGTCCGGCGGCAGGTAGACCCGTACGACGTGGGGGCTCTTGTTGAGCACGTGGTCGACGAACCCGGGGTCCTGGTGCGAGAAGCCGTTGTGGTCCTGGCGCCACACGTGGGAGGTGAGCAGGTAGTTGAGGGAGGGGACGGGGGCGCGCCAGGGCAGTTCCCGGGAGGTCTTCAGCCATTTGATGTGCTGGTTGACCATCGAGTCGACGATGTGCACGAACGCCTCGTAGCAGGAGAACAGTCCGTGCCGGCCGGTGAGGAGGTAGCCCTCGAGCCAGCCCTGGCAGAGGTGTTCGGAGAGGATCTCCATCACCCGGCCGTGCGGGTCGAGGTGTTCGTCGACATCGAGGGTGGCGGCCTGCCAGGCCTTGCCGCTGGCGTGGTAGACGGCCTGGAGCCGGTTGGAGGCGGTCTCGTCGGGACCCACCAGCCGGAAGTCCCGCCGGCCCGAGGTGTCCCGCATGATCCGCTCCAGGAGGTCGCCCAGGATCCGGGTGGGCTCGTGGAGGGTGGTTCCGGGCTTGTCGACGGGGACGGCGAAGTCGTCGAGGGAGGGCATGGGCAGTTCGCGTGTCAGCAGTCCGCCGTTGGCGTGCGGGGTGGAGCCGAGGCGCCGGGCCCCCTCGGGGAGACAGGCGAGCACGTCGGCGACGGGCCGGCCCTGGTCGTCGAACAGCTCCTCGGGCCGGTACGACTTCAGCCACGCCTCCAGCTGCCGCAGGTGCTCGGGGTTGTCGCGGACGCCGGAGAGCGGGACCTGGTGGGAGCGCCAGGTGCCCTCGACGGGCCGGCCGTCGACCTCTCGGGGGCCGGTCCAGCCCTTGGGGGTGCGCAGCACGATCACCGGCCACGCGGGTCGTTCGCCGGCGCCCTCCTCCCGGGCGGCGTGCTGGATCCCGGCGATGCGGTCCAGGGCGGAGTCCAGGGCGTGCGCCATCGCGCGGTGGACGGCGGCGGGGTCGCTGCCGCCGACGTGGATCGGCTCGTGGCCGTACCCGCGCAGCAGCGCGTCGAGCTCCGGTTCGGGCAGGCGGGCCAGGACGGTCGGGTTGGCGATCTTGTAGCCGTTGAGGTGCAGGATCGGCAGCACGGCGCCGTCGTGCACCGGGTCGAGGAACTTGTTGGAGTGCCAGGACGCGGCGAGCGGACCGGTCTCCGCCTCGCCGTCACCGATCACACAGGCGACCAGCAGGCCGGGGTTGTCGAGGGCGGCGCCGTAGGCGTGGGCGAGGCTGTATCCGAGCTCGCCGCCCTCGTGGATGGAGCCGGGCACCTCGGGGGCGATGTGGCTGGGTACGCCGCCGGGGAAGGAGAACTGGCGGAACAGCCGTGCCATGCCGGCCGCGTCCCGGCCGACGTCCGGGTAGGTCTCGCTGTAGCTGCCTTCCAGCCAGGAGTTGGCGAGCACGGAGGGGCCGCCGTGTCCCGGTCCCCAGACGCACAGCGCGTCCAGTCCGCGGGCCGCGATCACCCGGTTGAGGTGCGTGTACACCAGGTTGAGCCCGGGCGAGGTGCCCCAGTGCCCGAGCAGCCTGGGCTTGATGTGTTCGGGCCTCAGGGGTTCGGTGAGCAGCGGGTTCGCCAGCAGGTAGATCTGGCCCGCCGCCAGGTAGTTGGCGGCCCGCCAGTGGGCGTCCAGGGTGCGCAGTTCCTCGTCGCTCGGTACGGTCCGGATGTCCTGGTCCTGGGGCATGGAGACTCCGTGAGTGGTCGGCCCGGGCGGGTCCGGCGGGGCGGGCAATCGGGAGCGGAGTACCAGCTTTCCGGGCACCGATACCCCCCGCGCAGCGGAACGGCACCATGTGGCGCAATCGGTACGGGCGCCCGGCGCGGAGCGGCGGCCCGGAGCGCCGCGGCAGCCCGGTCCCCAGGCGCCCCTCCACAGCCACGGCTGTCCCGGGGCGCCCGCGGTCCGGCTCGCTCAGCCGTGGGCGACCACGGCGACCGGCGCGGCGGAGTGGTGCATCACCGCGTGGGTGATGGCCCCGATGTGCGCGCCGAGCGGACTGCGGCGGGTCCGGCGGCCGACGACCACCAGCGAGGACTCCGCGGAGGCCTCGACGAGGCGCACGGACGGGCTGCCGCCGAAGGACTCCTCGACGACCTCCACCTCCGGGAACTTCGCACGCCAGGGAGCCAGCACGGCTGTCAGGTTCGCGGCCTGCTCCCGCTCGATGTCGTGGTACGTCTCCGGAGCGGCGGCGAGTCCGTAGACGTAGTACGGCGGCAGAACCCAGCCGTGCACCACGCGCAGGGCGGTGTCGCGCCGCTGTGCCTCCGCGAAGGCGAACTCGATGACCGCGTCGCGCGGCCGGTCCGCGTCCAGCCCGAGCAGCACCGGCCGGTAGGGCGTGCCCGCCGAGGGAATGCCCGCGGGGTCCGGTTCGTGCTCGTCGGCGGCCTGTTCGCCGGCCCGGACCAGCACCACGGGCCGCTCCGCGCGGGCCACGACGACGAGTCCGACCGAGCCGACCAGGAACCCGCCGAGGGCGCCGAGCCCGCGGGAGCCGAGCGCCAGCAGCTCGGCCTCCTCCGCGGCCTTGATCAGCACCTCGTAGGGCATGCCGTCGACCTGTTCGTGGGTCACCTGCAGGCCGGGGTGGCGCAGCCGCAGCCCTTCGGCCGTCTCGCTCGGCATGCTCCGCCAGGCCTCGGCGTGGGGTGCCGCCGGCGCGGGAGCCGGCCGGCGGACGTGGAGCAGCCGCAGCGGCAGACCGCGCAGCACCGCTTCACGGGCCGCCCACTCGGCGGCGGCCCGGCTCTCGCGTGAGCCGTCGAGTCCGACGGTGACGGTGCGGGTCATGGTGGGAAACCTCCCGGGTCGAAGTGATCACCACGAGCTTCGCCCGTAACGGCACCGATGACAAGGGCCACTGGTCCCGGCCGGGCGCCGGAGGGCCCGCGCCGTCCCGGTCCCGGCCGGGCGCCGGAGGGCCCGCGCCCCGGACCGGGACCGCGGTGGGCAGCGGTCGGCGGGCAGGGCCGAACACTCCGCAACTTTGGGCCGTACGGCCCATGGCAGGGTGCCGACGGCCGGGGCGAGGCTGGAAACACGAACGGCAGTCACGAACGCCCGGTCCGGGAGGCCCGCCATGTACGCTCCCCCGTCCCCCAGCATGCCGCGCGCCCTGCCCGCCAGGCACCGGGCACGGCTCGTGAGGACCGCCCGCGAGGTGTCCTTCCCGCCGGGCGCCCGGCTGTTCGAGGAGGGCGGCCGGGCGGACCGGTTCTGGGTGATCCGCACCGGCACCGTGGAACTCGACATGCGGGTGCCCGGACGCCGGGCGGCCGTCATCGAACGCCTCGGGCACAACGAGCTGGTCGGCTGGTCCTGGCTCTTCTCCCCGCACGTGTGGCAGCTCGGCGCCGAGGCGACGACCCCGGTACGGGCCTACGAGTTCGACGCCGGGGCCGTGCTCGCGCTGTGCCGCGAGGACCCCGAGATGGGCCGGGACCTCGCCCGGTGGGTCGGCGACGTGGTGGCCCACCGGCTGCACGCCTCCCGGGTGCGCCTGCTGGACCTCTACGGCCCGTACGGCGCCGGCGCCGCCGTGTGAGGGAAGGCCACGGGGCGGGCGTCAGCCGCTGGGACGCAGCGCCCGGACGACGGTCATCTCGCCGGTGACCGCGCCGCCCTCACGGCGGAGGGCGACCGACACGGGGAACTCCGGGCGGCGGCCCCCGTCGAGTGCGGCGACGACCTCGGCGGCCGGACGGCCGAGGGTGGCGGTGGCCGTGACCGGTCCCATGGCCGGCCTCCGGCAGGCGATCTCGGCGCGGACGGCCAGCGGTACGGCACGCGGGAGCTGGTCCCCGAAGGCGGCGAGCACGATCGCGTGGCTCGCCGACTCCCCGAGGGCGAACACGGCGCCGGTGTGCGGCCCGCCCGCGTGGTGGTGGAAGGCGCAGTGGTCCGGCAGTACCACCACGGCCCGTTCGGGCGTGGCCTCCAGGAACCGGAGGCCGAGGGTCCGGGCCATGGGGACCGCGGCGGCGAGCAGCTCGCCGACGGACATCTGGTCCGCGCCCATGGCCGGATGTTACCCATGGGTAGCACCCGTTCGTGATGCGGCGCGACGTCACGGTTGCTACCAGCCCGTCAAAGGGCGGTGACCCAATCGTGTCCGGGGCGCGGCTAGGGTGGCTGACCATGTGGCCAGGACAGCAGCCGCCCGGGGGCGAGCAGAACCCGCAGTCGAACAATCCGTACCAGCAGCCGGGGTACCAACAGCCCAATCCGTACCAGCAGCCCGGCTACCAGCAGCCGAACCCGTACCAGCAGCAGTGGGGGGATCCCTCCACGGTCGGCATGCCCGAGGCGCCGCAGGGCGGGGGTGGCGGGAACCGGACGAAGCTGGTCGCGATCGTGGCGGCGACGGCCGTGGTGGTGGCCGCGGGTGTCACCGGGTTCCTGGTGCTCGGCGGCGACAAGGACGACGAGGCCGACGGCAAGAAGGACGCCAAGCCGACGGCGACCGCGACGAAGGACACCTCCGCGGAGCCGAGCACCTCGGCGTCGGGGAGCAACCCGCGCGGCGGCGACGAGGAGAAGGCGACCGTTCCCGGCTGGAAGGTCGTCGTCAACACGCGCTTCGGCACCAAGTTCGACGTCCCCGCCGACTGGGAGATCGAGACTCCCGGCACCAGCGTGGGCTTCGAATGGGAGGAGAAGGACGGTGAGATGGGCCGCACCACCGTCACCGCCCCGGCGTACCTGAAGTCCGAGTGGTGCACGAGCGACGACAACAAGGACGGCCGCGAGGAGGACACCGCCCTCGCGACCGCCGGCACCCGCGGTGAGAACGGCGCCAAGACCACACAGGAGGCCGCCGAGACGCGCGTGCCGTGGTGGATCTTCGGCGGGTACACCCAGCCCGACAAGAAGAGCGTGAAGCAGGTCAAGCCGAAGCCCTACACCACCAAGTCGGGACTCACCGGCCACGTCGCCACGTCCCACTCGGAGAACACTCCGCAGAAGGGCAAGTGCGACAGCGAGGGCAAGGCGATCACGTTCGCCTTCAAGAACGGCGCCGGTGACTTCGTGACCTGGAACCTGTACGGCGCCGCGAAGGTCAAGGACGAGATCCCGGAGACGACCGTGCAGCAGATACTCAGCACGGTGCGCCTGACCGAGGAGGGCCCGCAGGGCGCGTAGCAGAAGGCCAGGGCCGGCGCCCCATTTGGCAAGCCGGCCCCCGCCCGGCGATAGTCACGGGGTGCCGACCATCGCCATACGTCGCCGGCCCCCGTGGGCCGGGCGCAATTACACCCTGCTGACCGCTGCCGCCGTGGTGACCAATCTGGGCAGCCACGGCGCGCTGATCGCCTCCGCGTTCGCCGTGCTCGGCGCCGGCGGCGACGGCGGTGACGTCGGGCTGGTGGCCGCCGCGCGCACCCTGCCGCTGGTGCTGTTCCTGCTGATCGGCGGTGCCGTCGCGGACCGGCTGCCGCGTCACCGGGTGATGGTCGCGGCCAACGCCCTGAACTGCGTCTCGCAGGGCGCTTTCGCGGCGCTCGTCCTGGCGGGCGAGGCGCAGCTGTGGCAGATGATGCTGCTGAGCGCGCTCGGCGGGACCGGCCAGGCGTTCTTCAACCCGGCGGCCGAGGGCATGCTGCTCTCCTCCGTCGACGGCGAGCAGGCCGGCCGGGCGTTCGCGGTGTTCCGGATGGCGATGCACGGCGCGACCCTCGGGGGTGCCGCGCTCGGCGGCGCGATGGTCGCCGCGATCGGACCGGGCTGGGTGCTGGCGGTGGACGCGGCGGCCTTCGCGCTGGCCGCGGTGCTGCGGGCGTTCCTCGACGTGAAGCACATACCGCCGCGCGCACCGGGTGGCGGAATGCTCGCCGATCTGAAGGAGGGCTGGCGGGAGGTCACCGGCCGGCCGTGGCTGTGGGGCATCGTCGTCCAGTTCTCGCTCGCCAACGCGGTCGTCGGCGCGGCCGACGCGGTCTACGGGCCGCTCGTCGCGCGGGACCACCTGGGCGGCGCCGCACCGTGGGGCGTGGCGCTGGCCTTCTTCGGCGGGGGCACGGTGGCGGGCGCGCTGCTGATGACCCGCTGGCAGCCGCGCCGGCTGCTGTTCGTCGGCACCCTGTGCGTGTTCCCGCTGGCGCTGCCGTCCGCCGCGCTCGCCGTGCCGGCGCCGGTCGCCGTGCTGTGCGCGGTGATGTTCGTGACCGGTGTGTCCGTGGAGGTGTTCGGCGTCTCGTGGATGACCGCGCTGCACCAGGAGATTCCGGAGGAGAAGCTGTCCCGGGTCTCGGCGTACGACTGGTTCGGCTCGGTCGCGCTGGTACCGATGGCGATGGCGCTTGCGGGTCCCGCGGAGACGGCGTTCGGCCGGCCGGAGGCGCTGTGGGGCTGCGCCGCGCTGGTGGTGGTCGCCACGGCGGCGGTCCTGTGTGTCCCCGACGTACGCGATCTGCGCCGCCGGACCCACCAACTCACGGTCGCCCTCCCCGCGCCGAGGGACGCGGAGCACCAGGTGCGGGAACCGGGACGCCTGCCCGGGGACTGACCCACGGCCCGCACCGGTGCGGACCGCACGCGGAAGCGGGAGCCGGGGACCCGGCCGGACGACCCCGTCGCCGTGCGGGCGGCAGAACTTCACGCCGTTCCCCCGGCACACGAGCCCGGCCGTGCGTCAGCCGATGCCGAACGCCCCGGCCGGCGGCTCGGGCGAGGGGACGGCGTCCTCGTCGCGTACCGGGAGCGCGCCCCCGACGAACTCCCGCAGCCCTGCGCCGTGTTCCACCCGTGCCGGGAAGGCGTCGGCGGCGGTGGCGCGGGACAGCGCGGCGACGTCGAGCGGGTGGTGGGCCGCGGCGAGGACCGCGTTGCCGAAGCGGCGGCCGCGCAGCACTCCCGGTTCGGCGATCAGCACCAGCTCGGCGAAGCGCGTCGCGAGCGTGGCCAGCTGGGAGCGCAGGAAGGCGAACGGGGCCGCGTCCGGGAGGTTGGCGAGGTAGACCCCGCCGGGCCGCAGGACGCGCGCGGCCTCATGGACGTAGGCCACGGTGGTCAGATGCGCCGGCACGCGCGAGCCGCCGAACACGTCGGCGACCAGGACGTCCGCGCTGTCGTCGGGGGCCGTCTCCAGCCAGGCCCGGGCGTCCGCCGCGTGCAGCGTCACGCCGGCGCCGTCGGGCAGGGGCAGTTCCCCGGTGACCAGGTCCAGCAGCTCCCGGTCGATCTCCACGACGTCCTGCCGGGAGCCGGGCCGGGTCGCGGCCAGGTACCGGGGCAGGGTGAGCGCACCGCCGCCGAGGTGCAGGGCGTCCAGCCGGACCCCCGGTTCGGCGACCGCGTCCAGGACGTGCCCGAGCCGGCGCACGTACTCGAACTCCAGGTGGGCCGGGTCGTCGAGGTCGACGTACGACTGCGGCGCCCCGTCGACGGTGAGCAGCCAGGCACGCTCCCGGTCCACGTCGGGCATCAGCTTGGCGGTGCCGTGACCGACGGCACGGGTCACGGGGAGGGATTCGCTCACCGCCCCATTGTCCCCGGCGGACACGCGGACGGCCGCCCGCCCCCGTGTGCGGGGGGCGGGCGGCTGTTCGCGGCTCAGCCGACCGACGTCACGGTGCCGGCCCCGACGGTGCGTCCGCCCTCACGGACGGCGAATCCGAGTCCGGCCTCCAGGGGCACGTCCCGGCCCAGCTCCACGGTCATCGTGACCGTGTCCCCGGGCCGGGCCACCGCCGCCTCGCCGAGGTCGACGTCGCCCACGACGTCCGCCGTGCGGATGTAGAACTGCGGCCGGTATCCGGTCGACACCGCTGTCGTACGGCCGCCCTCACGGGCCGACAGCACGTACACCTGCGCCGTGAAGCGCCGGCTCGGCACCACGCTGCCCGGTGCGGCGACCACGTGCCCGCGCCGCACCGCGTCGCGGGGCACCCCGCGCAGCAGCAGCGCCACGTTGTCGCCGGCCTGCGCCTCCTCCATGGGCTTGCCGAAGGTCTCCAGGCCGGTCACCACGGTCTCCACCTCCGCGCCGAGCACCTCGACCCGGTCGCCGACGCGGACCGTGCCCCGCTCCACCGCGCCGGTCACGACGGTGCCCCGGCCGGTGATGGTGAGCACGTTCTCCACCGGCAGCAGGAACGGCGCGTCCAGGTACCGCTCGGGCATGGGCACATAGGTGTCCACCGCGTCGAGCAGCGCGTCGATCGAGGCCGTCCAGCGCGGGTCGCCCTCCAGCGCCCTGAGCCCGGACACCCGTACGACGGGCGCGGAGTCGCCGCCGTAGCCGTGCGCGGAGAGCAGGTCGCGGACCTCGAGCTCGACCAGGTCGGTCAGCTCCTCGTCCCCCGCGTCCGCCTTGTTGATCGCGACCACGATGTGGTCGACGCCCACCTGGCGGGCGAGCAGCACGTGTTCGGCGGTCTGCGGCATGATCCCGTCGAGCGCGGAGACGACGAGGATCGCCCCGTCGAGCTGCGCGGCGCCGGTGACCATGTTCTTGACGTAGTCGGCGTGGCCGGGCATGTCGACGTGCGCGTAGTGCCGGGTGTCGGTCTCGTACTCGACGTGCGCGATGTTGATGGTGATGCCGCGGGCGGCCTCCTCGGGGGCCCGGTCGATGCGGTCGAACGGCACGAAACTGCCGGTGCCGCGCGCGGCCAGGACCTTGGTGATGGCGGCGGTCAGGGTGGTCTTGCCGTGGTCGACATGGCCCATCGTGCCGATGTTCAGATGCGGTTTGGTGCGGACGTACGCCGTCTTGGACATGGCGGTACCTCGAAGCCTCTCGGTGGTGACGCGTGAGGGCCCCGGGCGCGGCGCTGCGGCGCGCGGCCGGGACGGGGACCCCTGGAACCTGACCGACCCTCCCCCTGGGGGGTCCGCCGGACGATCCGGGGAGGGTCAGCTTCGGGCGCCGTCGACTGCGGCGAGGAGAGCGGGAACGGCAGCCTTCGGGGCATCCGCGACGGCGGATGCTGCGAAGTGGAAGGCGTACCGGAACATGACGTCGATCCTCGCCGACGGCCCGCCCCGCGTCGAATGGTTTTCGGGACCGGGCGCTACCGGCCGGTGGTCCTCCGGTCGGGGCGCTGCCCGCCGATGTTCTTCAGCGCCTCTCTCACGGACAGCGGCGCGAGGCGCCCCTGCTCGCGCGCGAGGAAGGACCTCACGGCGTCGGGGTCGGTCTTGGCGTACTCGCGCAGGCACCAGCCGATGGCCTTGCGCACGAAGAAGTCCGGGTGGTCCGAGTGGCGCAGGCAGTAGGCGAAGAGGCGTGCGGTGTCGGTGCGTTCCCGGTAGCGGAGCTGGTGGAGCAGGGCGGCGCGGACGAGCCACCTGTCGTCGTCGGCGATCCAGTCGTCCATGTCGGCGGTGAGCGCCGGGTCGGCGGCGACCAGCGCCCCGACGACGTGCGCGGCGAGCGGGTCGACCGTGTCCCACCACGGC
Organism: Streptomyces sp. NPDC041124; assembly: GCF_055592385.1. Taxonomy (NCBI): domain Bacteria; kingdom Bacillati; phylum Actinomycetota; class Actinomycetes; order Kitasatosporales; family Streptomycetaceae; genus Streptomyces; species Streptomyces sp. NPDC041124. Next base: position 51,372 of record NZ_JBVIYR010000006.1, on the reverse strand, counting down.
ACCGTGGTGAGGAGGTGCCGGGCGACGGGCAGGAAGCCGGAGGAGCAGTGCCGTACGTGCCGGCGCACGTAATCCACGGCGAAGTAGTGGTACTCGCGCTCGGGCAGTTGCCCGCACCGCAGCGCGACGGCGGCGCAGTCGGCCTCGGCCGGCCGGGGCAGTCCCGCCGTGACGGTGCGGGACAGGGCGCGGCGGACCGGGGTGGTCAGCCCCAGGAAGGGGGCGACGTCCTTCATGTAGGCCCGCATGGCCACGGCCCGTCCCGGGTCGGCCGCCCGCCGGTAGGCGGCGGTGAGCCGCTCCAGGACGGTGTCGGCGAGCGGGCTGTCCGGCACCGGCGGCCCGCCGGCCGCCGTCCCGCCGCCTCCTGTGACGCGCATGAGACGAACACTACGGCGATCACACGTATGTGTCGGTTAGTGTCACCGAATGCTCGATGCCACCACCCGCTCCGGGGGCACGGCTGCGGCCTCTCCCCGGGCCGCCGCACCCGACCTCGCGGTCGCCGTCCCCACGGCCGCCCCCGCTCTCGCACCCGCCACCGGTTTCGCCGCGCGCTGCGCCAGAGTCGTGCTGTCGCCGTGGTCGAGACTGTCCCTGCTCGTGGTGCTGCTCGCCTCGGCGGCGTCGGCGATGCTGGTCCTCGAACCGCAGCGGCTGCTGACCGACGGCTGGCCCGACCGGCTCGGCGGTGCCGTGGCGGTCGTGGCGTACGCCGTGGCCTACGGGGTCTGCACGGTGGCCTTCGTGCCGCGTCCGCTGCTGAACCTGGCAGCGGGGGCGCTGTTCGCCTCGCAGCTGGGTCTGGCCGCCGCGCTGGGCGGCACGGTGCTGGGCGCCGGGCTGGCCTTCTGTCTGGGGCGGGCCCTCGGGCAGGAGGCGCTCCGTCCGCTGTTGCGCGGACGCTGGCTGAAGGCCGCGGACAACCAGCTCAGCCGGCACGGCTTCCGCTCGATGCTGGCGGCCCGGCTGTTCCCGGGGATCCCCTTCGCCGCCTCGAACTACTGCGCCGCCGTCTCCCGCATGGGCCTGCTGCCGTTCCTGCTGGCGACGGCGCTCGGCTCGGTCCCGAACACCGCCGCCTACGTCGTGGCCGGCGCCCGCGCCTCGACGCCGACGTCCCCGGCCTTCCTGATCGCGCTGGCCTGCATCGCCGTCCCGGGCCTGGCGGGCGCGGTGGTGGCGTGGCGCAAGCGGCACCAGCTGCGCGGGCGGTAGGACGGCCGACGGCGCGTCAGAGCCGTTCGAGGATCATCGCGTTGGCCAGTCCGCCCGCCTCGCACATGGTCTGCAGGCCGTAGCGGGCGCCGCGTTCGCGCATCGCGTGGACCAGGGTCGTCGTCAGCCGGGTGCCGCTGGCGCCGAGCGGATGACCGAGGGCGAGGGCGCCGCCGTGGACGTTGACCTTGGCGAGGTCGGCGCCGGTCTCCTGCTGCCAGGCCAGGACCACACTGGCGAACGCCTCGTTGACCTCGAAGAGGTCGATGTCGTCGAGGGAGAGCCCGGAGCGGCGCAGCGCCTTCTCGGTGGCCGGGACGACACCGGTGAGCATCAGCAGCGGGTCGGAGCCGGTGACGGCGAAGCCGTGCAGCCGCGCGAGCGGGCGCAGGCCGAGCCGGGCGGCGGTCTCGCTGGAGGTGATGAGGACGGCGGAGGCGCCGTCGTTGACGGGGCTGGCGTTGCCCGCCGTGACGTTCCACTCGATCTGCGGGAAGCGCTCGGCGAGGGCGGGGTCGTGGTAGGCGGGCCGCAGTCCGGCCAGGGTCTCGATGGTGCTGTCGGGGCGTACGCACTCGTCGCGGGTGACGCCGTCGAGGGGCGCGACCTCGGCGTCGAACAGTCCGGCGTCCCAGGCCGCGGCGGCCCGCTGGTGCGAGGTGATGGCGAAGGAGTCCATCCGCTCGCGGCCGATCGACCACGTGGCCGCGATGAGTTCGGCGCTGATGCCCTGCGGGACGAGCCCTTCCGGGTAGCGCTCGGCGACGCCGGGGCCGAAGGGGTCCTTCCCCTCGGGCACGTTGGACCACATCGGCACCCGGCTCATCGACTCCACGCCGCAGGCGACGACGAGGTCGTACGCCCCGGCGATGACGCCCTGGGCCGCGAAGTGCACGGCCTGCTGGGAGGAGCCGCACTGACGGTCCACGGTGGTGGCCGGGACGGACTCCGGCAGTCCGGCGGACAGGGCGGCGTAGCGGGTGGTGTTCATCGCCTGCTCGCCGACCTGGTCGACGGCGCCGCCGATGACGTCGTCGATCAGCGCGGGGTCCACACCGGACCGTTCGACGAGGGTGCGCAGGGTGTGGGCGAGGAGTTCGACGGGGTGGACGTGGGCGAGGGCGCCGTGCGGCTTGCCCTTGCCGATGGGGGTGCGTACGGCTTCGACGACGACTGCGTCACGCATGGTGCGGGCCTCCCTGGCCGCCCGGGCGGTGCCGGAGCGGGAACGGCGTACCGGTGAGTAGGAAATCCGAACTCACCATAGCCGCGTAAGTTGGAAATTCAAACCCTCCCGTAGACTCGAAGGCATGGCCGCCGCTTCCAAAGACCCGCGCCCCTGCTCGATCGCCGACGCGCTCGCACTCGTCGGCGAGAAGTACTCCCTGCTCGTCCTGCGCGAGGTGTGCCTGGGCAACGGCCGTTTCGACCAGCTGGTGCGCAACACCGGCGCACCGCGCGACGTCCTGGCCACCCGGCTGCGGCGGCTGGTCGACGCCGGGATCCTGGCCAAGCGCCTCTACAGCGAGCGCCCGCAGCGCTTCGAGTACCGGCCCACCCGGGCGGGGCTGGAGCTGGAGCCCGTCCTGCTGACCCTCAAGGACTGGGGCGACCGCCATCTGCGGCAGGACGGCGACCTGCCGATGGTGGTCGACCACAACTGCGGCGACACATTCGTGCCGGTCGTCACCTGCCGGGCCTGCGGCGGCGAGGCACGGCACGAGGAGCTGACGCCGCGCCCGCAGACCCCCGGGTGGACGGTGAGCGGCCCGACGGCGGCCTGAGCAGCCCCGGGGGCGGCGAGCCGCACCGCCCTGACGCCTGGGGTTCATCTTGGGGCGCTACGCTTCCCCCTCGGCGCGCCCGATCACCGATCACCGCACGTGGCGGCGTGGTGTGCCCTTCGTCCGTCCCACGATCGGCACTTGGACTCCGCTGACTCATGTCTTGGTTTGAATCCCTCATCCTCGGACTCGTCCAGGGGCTGACCGAGTTCCTCCCCGTCTCCTCCAGCGCCCACCTGCGGCTGACCGCGGCCTTCTCCGGCTGGGAGGATCCGGGCGCCGCCTTCACCGCGATCACCCAGATCGGCACGGAGACCGCGGTCCTGATCTACTTCCGCAAGGACATCGGCCGGATCCTGTCGGCCTGGACCCGCTCCCTGACCGACAAGGAGATGCGCCGGGACCAGGACGCGCGCATGGGCTGGCTGGTCATCGTCGGCTCCATCCCGATCGGCGTGCTCGGGGTGACCCTCAAGGACCAGATCGAGGGGCCCTTCCGCGACCTGCGGCTCACCGCGGCCATGCTCATCGGCATGGGCATCGTCCTCGGCGTCGCCGACCGCCTCGCCGCGCGGGACGAGAGCGGCGGCCGGCACCGGGCGGCCAAGCAGCGCAAGGAACTCGGCGACCTGACCGTCAAGGACGGCCTCATCTACGGAATCTGCCAGGCGATGGCCCTCATCCCGGGCGTCTCCCGCTCCGGCGCCACCATCAGCGGCGGCCTGTTCATGGGCTACCGCCGCGAGGCCGCGGCCCGCTACTCCTTCCTGCTCGCCATCCCGGCGGTGCTGGCCTCCGGCGCCTTCGAGCTGAAGGACGCCGCCGACGGCGGGCACGTCTCCTGGGGCCCGACGGTCTTCGCGACGGTCATCGCCTTCGTCACCGGCTATGCGGTGATCGCCTGGTTCATGAAGTTCATCTCGACCAAGAGCTTCATGCCGTTCGTCTGGTACCGCATCGCGCTCGGCGTCGTGATCATCGTCCTGATCGGCATGGGCGTGCTCAGTCCGCACGCCGCGGAGTCGGCCGGCTGAGCCGGCCCCGGGGGAAGGTGACCGGGGCACGTGACCGAGAGCATACGGATCGGGTAGCCGTCCGGTAGCGCAGTGTCAGTCCATGGCCCTAGGCTTGTCCGCATGTCCCCCGATTTAACGACCCCTGGTTCCGTGCGGCCCGCCGCCGAGGTCAATGAGGAGATCCGCGCGCTGTGGCTGCGCGCGAAGGGTTCCCTGTCCGACCGGGAACGCGCGGAGTACGAGCTGCTGGTGGTCGAGTGGGCGGCGGCGATGCGCGGCCGGGTCGCCGAAGCGGCCTGACCGCTCCCCGCCCCTCCGGTGCTCGTCAGCGTCCGCCCGCGACCCGCAGCACCGTCCCCGTGGTGTACGAGGCGTCCGGCGACATCAGCCAGGCCACGGCCGCCGCGATCTCCTCGGCCCGTCCGGCGCGCCTGAGCGGAACCGTCCCGGCGACCCGCCGGGCACGGTCCGGGGCACCCATCGTGGCGTGCATCTCCGTGTCGACGACACCGGGGGCGACCGCGTTGACCCGGATGCCGTCCGGACCGAGCTCCTTGGCCAGACCGACGGTGAGCGCGTCGACGGCGGCCTTCGTCGCCGCGTAGTGCACGTACTCGTTCGGACTGCCCAGCGTGGCGGCGCCCGAGGAGATGTTCACGATCACACCCTCGCCCCGCGGGACCATCAGCTGCGCGGCCCGCCGCGAACACAGCAGCGTACCCATCAGGTTGACGTCGACGACCCGGCGCAGGGTACCGGTGTCGGCCTCGGTGAACCGTCCCAGCGGCCCGGTCACCGCCGCGTTGTTCACCAACCCCGTCACCGGCCCCAGCTCCCGCTCCGCCACCTCGAAGAGGCGCTCGGCGTCGGCCTCGACCGCCGTGTCCGCGCGTACGGTCACGGCCCGCGCCCCGGTCGCGCGCACCCCTTCCGCCACCGACTCGGCGGCGTCTGCATCACGGACATAGTTCACGACGACGTCGTGCCCCTCCGCCGCCAGCCGCAGACAGGTCGCGGCACCGATCCCCCGGCTGCCACCGGTGACCACCGTGACCAGACGCTTCATGAGTACCTCCTGTGAAGAGCGCGACACGAAGATCCTCAGGCTCGCAGACAGACGAGGCCTCCGTCACCAGGGGCGCGGACCCGCTCCCCGGTACGAGGGACTCGGCCCCGGTGCGGGAGCCGGCCGCGCCACCGGCGACCCGGGATCAGGCGCCGACGTACTGACGCGCCGACCGTGCTGGGCTGGGACGAGTGGCGGGCCATGGACGAGGAGTCCTCCGCCCGGCACCTGGCGGAGGTCCTGACGGAGCTCGTCGCGGCCGGGTACACCGCCGATCAGCCGATGGAGCCCCTGACCCGGCTGCTCTCGGGTGCGATGAACGAGGCGGCGCTCCGGGTCGCACGGGGCGGGGATCCCGGGGCGGCGGACCAGGCCCTCGACCGGCTCCTGGCGGGCCTGCGCACCGCTTCCTGACCTCAGGATCCGCGGGGCCCGCGGGACGGTGGGCACGGCGGGTGCCCGAGGCCGGTGATTACCGGTGCGCGCCCCCTTGGCTGCGCCCGCCCCATGGCCAACACTGATCCGATGACCCAGCGTGTGGAGCTCGCGACCGTGAGGGACCGGCTGGCCGTGGACGGACTCGTCACCGAGTACGCGGTGGCCGTGGACGACTGTGACTGGGAGGCGTACCAGGCCCTGTTCACCGCGGACGGGAGGGCGGACTACCGCTCGGCCGGCGGTATCGAGGGCAGCGCCGGGGCGGTGGCCGGATGGCTCGCGGAGAGCCTCGGCGTGTACCCCGTGCGGCAGCAGCTGTTCGTCAACCGGCGGGTGCGGTTCGGGATCTGGGAGCAGGACCGCGGCGACACGGCCCGGGTGCAGGCCGACTACGTGAACCCGATGTGCCGCGCCGGGGCCGACGGGGAGTCCGCCGAGCCGGATGTCGTGTGCGGCGGCCGGTGCGTGTTCGCGATGCTGCGCACGGACGACGGCTGGCGGCTGAGCGGGGTGGTCGTACAGGAGAAGTGGCGTCGCGTTCCCGACCGGCGGGCCGCACCCGTGGTCCACTGATCCGGTGCGCGGTGTTGCGGATCGGCGTCGGGACGCACACTGGAGGCAGCACGGGGTAGGGAGGCGCCTATGAAGTCGCTCGGCCGCTGGCTCGCCTCCCCCTGGCGCCGCTCGACCGCCGCCGCGGTCACCGGTGCCCTGCCCGTCCTGGCCTTTCCCGCCCCGTCCCTGTGGTGGTTCGCCTACGTCGCCCTGGTGCCGTGGATCCTGCTGGCCCGGACGGCTCCGACCGGTAAGCGCGCGGCCTTCGACGGCTGGTGGGGCGGCTTCGGGTTCATGCTGGCCATGCACCACTGGCTGCTGCCGAACCTGCACGTCTTCACCTTCGTCATCGCCGCCCTGCTGGGCGCGCTGTGGGCGCCGTGGGGGTGGCTGGTGCGGCGGCTGCTGGGCGGGGGGCCGTCCCGGGGGCGGGTCGCGGCCGCGCTCGCCGTGCTGCCGTCGGGGTGGCTGGCGGTCGAACTGGTCCGCTCCTGGCAGGGGCTCGGCGGTCCCTGGGGGGTGCTCGGGGCGAGTCAGTGGGAGGTGGAGCCCGCACTCCGGCTCGCGTCGGTGGGCGGCGTCTGGCTGGCCAGTTTCCTGGTGGTCGCGGTGAACGTCGCCGTGGCCGTGCTCGTCGCGGTCCGGCGGGCCCGGGTGCCGGCCGTGGCCGGACTGGTCGCCGCGGCCGCCGTCACCTCCGCCGCCTGGGTGTGGTCGCCGCGCCCGGACACCGGCGACCGGGTGCGGATCGCGCTCGTGCAGCCGGGAGTCGTGGCGGGGCGGGACAGCGCCGACCGCCGCTTCGACCTGGAGGAACGGCTCACGCGTGAGATGGCCGGCCGGGACGTCGGCCTGATCGTCTGGGGCGAGAGCAGTGTCGGCTTCGACCTGGGGAACCGGCCCGACCTGGCACGGCGGCTGACGGCCCTGTCGCGCGAGACGGACGCGCGGATCCTGGTCAACGTGGACGCCCGGCGCTCGGACGAACCCGGTATCTACAAGAGTTCGGTGCTGATCGGCCCGGACGGCCCCACCGGGGACCGGTACGACAAGATGCGGCTGGTTCCGTTCGGGGAGTACATCCCCGCCCGTTCCCTGCTGGGCTGGGCGACCTCCGTCGGCAAGGCGGCCGGCGAGGACCGCCGGATGGGCTCCGCGCAGGTGGTGATGGACGCGGGCGACGGGCTGCGGATCGGGCCGATGGTGTGCTTCGAGTCGGCGTTCCCCGACATGAGCCGGCACCTCGCCCAGGACGGCGCCGAGGTGCTGCTCGCCCAGTCCTCCACGTCGACGTTCCAGCAGAGCTGGGCGCCGGCCCAGCACGCCTCGCTCGCCGCGCTGCGGGCCGCCGAGACGGGCCGCCCGATGGTGCACGCGACCCTGACGGGCGTCTCCGCCGTGTACGGTCCGGACGGCGGGCGCGTCGGCCCGCGGCTCGGCACGGACACCGCCGCCGCGCAGGTGTACGAGGTACCGCTGGCGCACGGCACGACGCTCTACGTCCGCTTCGGTGACTGGCCGCCGTACGCGGCGCTGCTGGTCCTCGGAGTGTGGGGCGTCACCGAGCTGGTGCGTCTCAGGCGGCGCGCTCGTGGATCGCTCGTACCACCCGTTCGCACAGCTCATGGGTCGCCAGCGCGTCCCGGGCACTGAGCACCTTGCCCGCGCGCACCGCGTCCAGGAAGGCGAGCACCGCCTGCTCGATGCCGCGCTGGCGCGCCACCGGCACCCAGTCCCCCCGGCGGCGCACGGTCGGCTGGCCCTTGTGGTCGATCACGTCGGCGAGGTTGACCACCTGGCGCTTGGTGTCCTGCCCGGAGACCTCCAGGATCTCCTCGGCGGAACCGCTGAGGCGGTTCATCACGCCCAGCGCGGTGAACCCGTCCCCGGCGAGCTGGAGCACCACGTGGTGCAGCAGTCCGTCCTCGGTGCGGGCGCGCACGGTCACGTCGTCGACCGGGCCGGGCACCAGGAAGCGCAGGGTGTCCACGACGTGGATGAAGTCGTCGAGGATCATCGTGCGCGGGTCCTCGGGAAGCCCGACGCGGTTCTTCTGCATCAGGATCAGCTCGCGCGGGTGGTCGGCGCACTGCGCGTAGCCGGGAGCGAGGCGGCGGTTGAATCCCACGGCGAGACCGGTGCCCCGCTCCTCGGCGAGGGCCACCAGCCGCTCGGAGTCGGCGAGTTCGTAGGCGAGCGGCTTGTCGACGTACGTCGGGACGCCCGCGTCGAGGAGCCGGGTCACGATCTCCGGGTGGACCTCGGTCGGCGCGTGCACGAAGGCCGCGTCGAGGCCCTGGTCGATCAGGGAGGCGAGGTCCGCGTGGCGCTGCCCGGGCGGGAGGTGGAGGGCGTCGGCGACCCGTTCGAGCGTGGCGGGGGTGCGGGTCTGCAGGTGCAGTTCCACCCCGGGCTGTACGGCGAGGACCGGCAGGTAGGCCTTCTGCGCGATGTCACCGAGTCCGATGCAGCCGACCTTCACGGGGTGTTCTCCTCTGGTCCTCGCCTGCCGTGGTCCGCTGCGAGCATACGGCCTCCCTCGCTCCCCGATTCGCCCGAGCGGGCTACACCCCCGGGCGGCCGCCAGTCGGCGATGCCGTCGAAGCCGCGCAGGAACAGCGCCGGGGCGGCCGTGGACAGTGCGGCGAGGGCGTGGTCGCGCACGACGGTGCCGACGCGTCCGGTCCCCATGTTGAGGCGGGCCGCGCGCACCGCGCGGCGGGCGATCGCGGTGGTGCGGGGCAGCCGCGCCGCGGTGTAGGCGGGCAGGTCGCCGGCGTGGTGGGCGAGGGTGATCGCGTCCTCGATCGCCTGGTTGCCGCCCTGGCCCAGGGTCGGCGGCATGGCGTGCGCGGCGTCGCCGGCCAGGGCCACCCGGCCCCGGTGGAACGCGGGCAGCGGATCGGCGATGTGGTGGACGTCGTGGCGGAGCACGTCCTCGGGGCGGGCGGCGGCGAGCACCTCGGGGACGGGGGTGTGCCAGTCGCCGTAGAGCCGCAGCAGCTCGGCCCGTTCGTCGTCGGGGGCGCGCCCGCCCGCGGGCGCCAGGGCGGCGGCGTAGGCGTAGACGCGGCCGTCCTTGAGCGGATGCGTACCCCAGATGCGGCCCCGGCCCCAGGTCTCGTGCGAGGCGAACTCCACGCCGGGGAGGGGGATCACCAGCCGCCAGGTGGTGAACCCGGAGTACACCGGCCCGGGGTGGGCGGGGAAGAGCTCGCGGCGTACGGCGGAGGCGATGCCGTCGGCGGCCACCACCAGGTCGGCCTCCAGATCCCCGGCCGGGGTGCCGATCCTGGCGGGGCGGCCCGGGGCGCCGGGGTCGAGGAGGCGGGCCGCGGTGCCCGTGCGAAGGGTGCCGGACGGGAGCCGCGCGGCCAGGTGCCCGATGAGGGTGGCCCGGTGGACCAGGACGAGCGGCCCGCCGAAGCGCTCGGCCGCCGCGGTGGCGCTGGTGCGGGCCAGCCACCGGCCGCCGGGCGCGCGCAGCCCGGCGTCGCCCTGCCAGGCCGCCAGGTCGCGGATGTGGTCGCCGAGCCCGATGACGTCCAGGGCGCGGAGCGCGTTGGGCGACAGGGAGATGGCGGCGCCGACCGGTTCCAGGGAGGCGGCCCGCTCCAGCACCGTCACCCGCACACCGCGCCGGTGCAGGGCGACGGCCGCCGTCAGGCCCCCGATCCCGCCGCCGATCACGATCGCCCGCTCGAGGCGTGCCATGGCTCCCCCTCCTGTCGGAACTACACCTGTAGTGCGCTCTGGGATCCAACGTACTACAGTCGTAGTGCGACGGGTAGTTTGGCCCTCATGTCCGTACGCACCCAAGGCGCCGCCCGTTCCGACCTCGTCGCCGACACCGCCCTCGCCCTGCTCGCCGAACGCGGGATGCGCGGCCTGACCCACCGGGCGGTCGACGAGGCGGCCGGACTCCCCCAGGGATCCACCTCGAACCTGGCGCGCACCCGGCAGGCCCTGCTGGAACTGGCGGTACGGCGGCTGGCCGAGCGCGAGGCACGGGTGCTCGCACTGCACGAGATGCCCGATCCGCGGGCCGGCGCCGACTCCCTGGTGGACGCCCTCGCCCTGGCCGCCCACCGCGCGCTGACCGGCAACCGGGAGCTGACCCTCGCCCGCTACGAGCTGGCCCTGGAGGCCACCCGCCGCCCCGAGCTGCGGGCCTCCTTCGACGCCGCCGGCGCCCGGTTCCGCGAGCAGCTCACCGCCCTCGTCACGGGACTCGGTTCCACGGATCCCGAGCGGCACTCGCTGTCGCTCATCGCCTGGGCGGACGGCCTGCTGTTCTCCTGTGTGGCCGGCTCGTTCAGCGCGCGCGTGCCGGGTGTCGCCGAGGTGCGCTCGGACCTGGAGGAACTGCTGGCCGGCATGCTGGGAGCCGAGAAGCCCTGGTGAAGGTGGTGGGTGCCGGGCCAGGATGGCGGCATGACGCCAGAGCGCACCGAACCCGCCACGGACGCCGACGAACGCTCCATGCTGGAGGGATGGCTCGACTACCACCGGGCCACCCTCGCCCGGAAGTGCCAAGGACTGACGGACGAGCAGCTGCGCACCGCCTCGGTGCCGCCCTCGAAACTGTCCCTGATGGGTCTGGTGCGGCACATGTCGGAGGTGGAGCGCGGCTGGTTCCGCAGGGTGCTCGCGGGCGAGGACGCCGGCCCTCTTTACTACAGCGAGGCCGACCGTGACGGCGAGTTCCGTCTGGGCGACGGGGACACCTGGCAGGAGGCCCGCTCCACCTGGCGGGCCGAGATCGACGCCGCCCGCGGCGCAGCGGCCGGCTTCGCCCTGGACGACCGGTCCCGCAGCGGCGACCGGTTCAGCGACGCGTACAGCCTGCGCTGGATCTACACCCACATGATCGAGGAGTACGCGCGGCACAACGGCCACGCCGATCTGATCCGCGAACGGATCGACGGCGCCACCGGCGAATGACGTCACCCGCGGCACCACCGGGGCGTCCGTACGGGGCGGGAGATCACCCGTGCGGGGCATGCTGCGCCTGTCCGTCCCCCGCGGGGCCCCCGGAGCCAGCAGAGTGGCACGGGTGCATCGAACGACGACCACAGCAACGCTTCTGGTGACCGTGGCGGTCTCCGCCCTCTCGGGCTGCATGACGGTCCAGCGTCCCCTCGCACCCGGACCGGCGACGGCACCCGCCCAGGGGACCGGACCGCGCCCCGCCGTGGGGAACGAGACATCGATCGTGCAGGGACCGGCGAGCGAGGCGCTGGGCATGGTCCCGTCGCCGTCGCCGGAGAAGTCCGCGTCACCGTCACACCGCGCCACCGCCACGGCGGCACCGGACCGTGACGCACCCTCCGACGACCGGAACGGGCGGACGCGGCCCGCCCGCCCCTCGCCGGGCGGGGAGGACACTCCGCGGCGTCCGCCGGTGGAACTCCCGGGCGCCGCCGCGCCGGTACATCCGGGCGGCGACAGCCGGCCGGACCTCTGCGCGCTGGGCCGGGAGTACGGCGGCTGGCGCGCGGACAGCCAGGAGGCCGCCATCTGCCAGGACGCCTACGGCCGCTGAGCGGACGCGACGGCACGGGAGGTGGGTGCTCCGCGCCGGGGCCGGGCAGGCCCCAGGGGTGTCGTGGAGCCCTAGGGACGCTGCCCGGGCAGCCCCCGGCCTTCGGGGCTCCCGCCCTCCTCGAGCCGGGACTCCAGCCGCCGGATGGCCGCCCGTACACCCTCTCCGTAGCGGTCGTCGGCGAGGGCGCGGGCCGTCTCCCGGGCCCGGCGCAGGTGGGTGCGGGCGGCGTCGGGGCGGCCGAGGCGGGCGTAGTCGGCGGCGAGGCCGAGGTGCAACGAAGGGTAGAGGGCGCGCAGGGCGGGGGACGCCTCGTGCGCGGCCGGGCGGTCGTCGGCGACCTCCTCGGCCGCGGTAAGGGCCCGCAGGTCCCAGGCCAGTTCGTCGCCGGGGTCGTCCTGGGTGTCGGCGAGGTAGTGGGCGAGCGTGCAGCGGTGCAGCGGGTCGCCGTGCTCACCGATCTCCGCCCACAGGCCGAGGAAGCGACGCCGGGCCTCCTCGCGGTCGCCCGCGTGGTGCAGCATCACGACCTGACCGATCCGTGTCAGTACCGCGTCCGGCGCCGCCTGCCCCTGTCGTTCGGCCACCACGTCCTCCACCACCGCTCGCCGGCTGTCGTCCCCCGACGCTAACCGCAGGCGGGGGCAATGCCGGACAAGCCGCTCCGGGGCCCGCCACGGGTGAGCCGGGTGCCGGGCCCGGCGAAGCGGCCCGGCCCGGGGCGGTGTCAGCCCGCGCTCGGCACCGTCCAGTCGATCGGCGCGTGGCCCTGCGCGGCCACCGCCTCGTTGATCTGCGTGAACGGCCGGGAGCCGAAGAACTTCTTCGCCGACAGCGGTGAGGGGTGCGCGCCCTTGACCACCACGTGCCGGCTCTCGTCGATCAGCGGGAGCTTCTTCTGCGCGTAGTTGCCCCACAGCACGAAGACCGCCGGGTCGGGGCGGTCGGCGACCGCGCGGATGACCGCGTCGGTGAACCTCTCCCAGCCCCGCCCCTTGTGCGAGTTAGCCTCGCCGGCGCGGACCGTGAGTACCGCGTTGAGCAGCAGCACGCCCTGCTCGGCCCACGGCATCAGATAGCCGTTGTCCGGGACGGGCGTGCCGAGCTCGGCGTGCATCTCCTTGTAGATGTTGCGCAGGGACGGGGGGATCCGCACGCCCGGCCGGACCGAGAAGCACAGGCCGTGGCCCTGGCCCTCGCCGTGGTACGGGTCCTGGCCGAGGACCAGGACCTTGACCTTGTCGTACGGCGTGGCGTCCAGCGCCGCGAAGACCTCCTCGCGGGGCGGGTAGACGGGACCCTTCGCCCGCTCCTCCTCGACGAACGCCGTCAGCTCCTTGAAGTAGGGCTGCTGCAGTTCGTCGCCCAGAACCCCGCGCCAGGACTCGGGCAGCATGGCGATGTCGGTCACGTCAATGTCCTCACGTGTGCGGTCACTTCCAGGCCACTGAACCTACAGGCGACCACTGACATCCGGCCCCGCGGCCGTGAGCGTCCGGTCTACCAGCTGGTCTTCCGGGACAGCTGCCACAGCATCATGATCGTGGAGGGGTCCATCGACCGCTCCGCGCCCGAGACGTCCCGGCTCGCCGCCACGTACTGCCGGCCCTGCCACAGGGGCAGCAGCCGCACGTCGTCGACGAGGATCTGCTGGGCCTCCTCGAACTGCTTCACCACGTTGCCGCGGTCGCTCTCCCGGCGGGAGCTGGGCAGCAGCTTGTTGGTGATCTCGGTCGCCTCGTAGGGCGTACCGAGCGCGTTCTGCTTGCCGACGAAGGGGGCGATGAAGTTGTCGGCGTCCGGGAAGTCGGGGGACCAGCCACGCCCGAACACCGGGTACTCGCCGTTCTGGTAGCCCTCGACGTACGTCTTCCAGGGGCGGCTCTTGAGCGTGACGTCGAACAGCTTCGACGCCTCCAGCTGCTTCTCGATCTCCTTGAACTCCAGCGCGGTCTCGGAGCCGTAGCGGTCGGTGGTGTACCAGAGGGTGAGCGGGACGGGTTCGGTGATGCCCGCGTCGGTCAGGATGTCCCGGGCCTTGTCGGCGCTGGGCTCGCCGTAGTCGTCGAAGAAGCCGGTGGTGTGCCCGGTCAGGCCCTTGGGGACCATGGAGTACAGCGGGTCGACGGTGTCCCGGTAGACCTTGTGCGCGATCGCCGCGCGGTCGAGGACCTGCGCGATGGCCTGGCGCACCTCCTTCTTGCCGGCCCACCGGTCCTTCGGGTTGAACACCAGGTAGTTGATGTCGGTCCCGGTGCCCTCGATGAGCTGGATCTCCTGCTCCTTGGAGGCCCTGCCCTGGAAGTCGATGACGTCGCCGGCGGCCAGACCCCGGTAGGTCAGGTCGATCTCCCTGTCCCGCAGCGCCTTGACCATGGTGCTGGATTCCTGGAAGTAGCGGACGGTGACCGCGCTGTTCTTCCGGTCGGCGAAGCCCTTGTAGCGGTCGTTGCGGACGAGTTCGGCCCGCTTCCCCTCCTCGTACGCCTGGAGCGTGTACGGCCCGGAGCCGACGGCCTCGGTGCCCTCACGCAGCGCGTCCGAGGGGTAGGACTCCGGGTCGACGATCGACATCGCGGGGGTGGCGAGGACGAACGGGAAGGTGGCGTCCGGCTTGTTGAGGTAGAAGACGACCTCGCGTTCGCTGGGCGCCTGCACCCTCTCCAGGCTGCCCAGCAGACCGGCCGGGCCACCGTTGACGTTGATCTCGCGGATCCGGTCGATCGAGTGCTTGACCGCCTTGGCGTCCAGGGTGCCGCCGTCGGAGAACGTCAGGCCCTCGCGCAGTTCGCAGCGGAAGACCCGGTTGGAGCTGTCGGAGAACTCGCAGCTCTCCGCGGCGTCCGGTTGGGGGGTGGTCGCACCGATGGGGTAACTCAACAGCGTCTGATAGATGTTGCGGAACAGTTCCCAGGAACTGTCCCAGGAGGCGGCAGGATCCAGCGTGCTGGGCGAGCTGGTGGTTCCCACGACTATTGGTCCCTCGTCGTCCGGATCGCCGGACGACAGGATTCCGCATCCGGTTATCAGGGACGATATGGACGCGATGGCCGCCACCCGCCGCAGGCATCGGTTCCGGTTGAACACGCGCACGCTCCTCGATCTGCCATGCCAAGGGTCGGCAGACCATACCGCAGTGACACGCCCGCTGACCCCCCTCTCCGCACCCCTTGAGATCAACTTGCGATGACTACGTTGTCACGCGCCGTCGCCTGCCGGATACGCCGACACGGGCGCCGTTTTCGTCAACGGGCGCCCGTGTCGGGACCGGCTCGTGCGCGTGTGCGCGGGCGTTGCGGGTCAGGCCACGCCGGCGTTCAGGAAGATGCCGCCGTCGACGACCAGGGTCTGACCGGTGACCCAGTCCGACTGCTCCGAGGTGAGGAAGGCGGCGGCGCCGCCGATGTCGGACGGCACGCCGAGCCGGCCCAGCGGGTAGCCGGCGGCGGCCTCCTCCTCCCGGCCCTCGTAGAGCGCCTGCGCGAACTTGGTCTTCACCACCGCGGGGGCGATGGCATTGACCCGCACCTTCGGCGCGAACTCGTGCGCCAGCTGCTGGGTCAGGTTGATCAGCGCGGCCTTGCTGACGCCGTAGGCGGCGATGAACGGTGAGGGTGCGAGGCCCGCGACGGAGGCGATGTTGACGATCGCGCCGCCGTTGTCCTTCTGCCAGGCGTGCCAGGTCTTCTGCGCGAAGCCCAGCGCCGAGATCACGTTCGTCTCGAACACCTTGCGGGCCACGTTCAGGTCGAGGTCGGCGATCGGCCCGAACACCGGGTTGGTGCCGGCGTTGTTGACGAGGTAGTCGACGCGCCCGAAGGCCTCCATGGCGCGCTCGACGGCGACGGCCTGGTGGGCCTCGTCGTGCGCCTTGCCGGCGACGTACACGGCCCGGTCGGGGCCGAGCTTCTCCACGGCTTCCTTGAGGGCGTCCTCGCCCCGGCCGGTGAGGCAGACCCGGTCGCCGCGTGCGACGAGCGCCTCGGCGACGCCGTAGCCGATTCCGCGGCTGGCGCCGGTGATCAGGGCGACCTTGCCCGAGAGTTCCACAGCAGTCATGTTCCCGGTCTTCCTAGTCGAGCGGTCCGCCGGCGACGTACAGCACCTGGCCGGAGACGAAGCCGGCGGCCTCGCCGGTGAAGAAGGCGATGGCGTTGGCGATGTCCTCGGGGTAGCCGACGCGGGCGACCGGGATCTGGGTGGCGGCGGCGGCCTTGAAGTCCTCGAAGCCCATACCGACGCGGTCGGCGGTGGCCTTGGTCATCTCGGTGGCGATGAAGCCGGGGGCGACGGCGTTGGCGGTGATGCCGAACTTGCCGAGCTCCTTGGCGAGCGTCTTGGTGAAGCCCTGCAGACCGGCCTTGGCGGCCGAGTAGTTGACCTGGCCGCGGTTGCCGAGCGCGGAGGAGGAGGACAGGTTGACGATGCGTCCGAACCCCGCGTCGACCATGTGGTTCTGACAGGCCTTCGACATCAGGAAGGCGCCGCGCAGGTGCACGTTCATGACGGTGTCCCAGTCGGAGACGCTCATCTTGAACAGCAGGTTGTCGCGGAGCACGCCCGCGTTGTTGACCAGGACGGTCGGCGCGCCGAGCTCCTCGGCGATGCGCGCGACGGCGGCCTCGACCTGCCCCTCGTCGGAGACGTCGCAGCCGACCGCGAGGGCCCGGCCACCGGCGGCGGTGATCTTCTCCACGGTGTCCTTGCAGGCCGCCTCGTCCAGGTCGATCACGGCGACCGCGTGGCCCTCGGCGGCCAGTCGTACGGCGGTGGCGGCGCCGATGCCGCGCGCGGCGCCGGTGACGACCGCGACCCGCTGCTCAGTGGTGGACATTGCTGCTTCTCCTCGCCCTTGGGATGCGGCTCCGCGGCCGGACTCGTTCAGTGAGCGACCGCTTAGTACCTTCAGCAGACGTGACGCTAGAAGCCCTGGCACCCGGTGTCAACGGCGCACCGCTTCGGTGTGATCCATTCCCCGCGCGTGCGGGCGCTCCGCCCGGTCCCCGGCCTCGTGCCGCCGAGCACCCGATCGGCGCAGCGCCGCGCGCCTTCGCGCCGGAGGGCCCCTAGCGTCGAAGGGTGAGCCACCCACGGCCGGAGAGGAGGCGCTCCATGCGTCGTCGCACCGGAGTCATAGGCACACTGATCGCGCTCGCCGCGATCGTGCCGTTGGCCGACCCCGCCCGCGCCCAGGATCTGGACTGCGGCGATTTCACCTACCAGGAGGACGCGCAGGCCTTCTTCGACCTGGACCGGAGTGATCCGCACCGGCTCGACGAGGACCCGGGCCCGGACGACGGGCTCGCCTGTGAGGCGCTCCCCCGGCGCGGCCTCACCTCGTCCACGTTCCGGCCCGCGCCGGTCAGCCCCGCTCCCATCCGGTCGGCGTCGCCGTCACCGGCCCCGACGACCGCTCCGCCCACCAGGACTCCGGCTCCCCCGCCGACCAGGACTTCCAGCCCGGTGCCGGTGACTCCCACCGTGACGTCCGCCGCGCCGGCGGCCCCCTCCACCGTGGCCCCGACGCGGGGTGTGGAGGGCGGGCTGGGCGGCTCCTCGGACTCCGGCCCGAGCGGCTGGGACCTGGGCGTGGGAGCGACGTTCGTGACGGGCGCCGTCCTCGCGGCGGGACACCTGGTGAGGCGCCGCCGCGCCTGACGGGGTGTGGACGGACACAGGTCCGGGGCCGTCCAGGCCCGGTTCAGCGGACGAGCAGGTCGAGGAGCCGCTCCGCCTCCGCCGCGGGATCGGCGGTGAGCCCGGTGTGCACGGGGCCGGGCTGGACGATGGTGGACCGGGGCGCGATCAGCCAGCGGAATCGCCGTCCCGCGTCGTCCCGCGCCGCCTGCCCCGCCGCATTCCCGCCCGCGCAGACCCCTTCGACCGCGCGCAGCGCCGCCCGCACGCCGGGCAGGTCGGCGGCGGGGTCGAGGGCGAGCAGCCGCGCCTCGTCGAGGTGGGTGCGGGCCGTGACGAAGGACCGGTGGCGGCAGTACACGAGCACCCCGGCGTTGACGCGTTCGCCGCGCTCGATACGCGGTACGACCCTCAGCAGGGCGTACTCGTAGACGTGCCGGTCGCTCACTGGTCCCCCTCGAGGCCGTGGATGTCGCGGTGGACGGTGGTCGCGCGGGCGAGCAGCGGCCGCGCGTAGGCCCGCCGGAGCTCGTCGGGCGTGTCGAAGCCCGGCTCCCCGGCCAGCCAGGCGTCGGGGATCTCCGCGGTGACCTCGGCCAGCAGTTCATCGGTCACCCGCGGTGCGAGTTCGGCCGCGGCGGCCGCGACGTCCGGCGCGAAGGTACGCAGCGCGTGGTCGGTGGCGTCGTAGGGGCGGGCTGCGGAGGCGGTGGCGCCGGGCCAGTTGTGGTGCCAGATCATCGTCGCGCCGTGGTCGATGAGCCACAGTCCGTCCCGCAGGCGGAGCATGTTGGGGTTGCGCCAGGAACGGTCGACGTTGTTCACCAGCGCGTCGAACCAGACGATCCGTCCGGCCTCCTCGGGGCTCACCTCGAAGGCGAGCGGGTCGAAGCCGAGGGCGCCGGAGAGGAAGTCCATGCCGAGGTTGGTGCCGCCGCTGGACTTCAGCAGGTGCTGCACCTCCTGCTCGGGTTCACCCAGCCCCAGTACGGGGTCGAGTTCGACGGTGACCAGCCGTGGCACCCGCAGGCCCAGCCGGCGGGCGAGTTCCCCGCACACCACCTCGGCGACCAGCGTCTTGCGGCCCTGTCCGGCGCCGCTGAACTTCAGGACGTAGGTCCCGAGATCGTCGGCCTCGACCAGTCCCGGCAGCGAGCCGCCCTCGCGCAGCGGCCCGACGAAACGGGTCGCGATGACTTCCTTGAGCATCGCCCCAGGCTACTGGCGCGTCACCGCACGTCGGAGGGGGCGGGGCGGGAAGGGCGGCCGCCCGGCAGGGAAACGACAGCTGTGGTTTACGCCCGTCCGACCAGGCATACGCCAAGCTCTCGTCACTGCCTGAACAGGGTGGCCCCGCTGACCGTACCTCTCCCCGGATCACCTGTCCGCCCAGGAAGGGAAACTCTCGGCATGACCGCATCGCTCCACTCCGCATCGGGACCCGCCCGCCGCACCGTCGTCGCGGCGGCAGGGGCGGCGGGCCTCGCCGTCGCGCTGACCGCGTGCGGCGGTTCCGACGACGAGGCGTCCGGCCCCCCGGCTGACTCCGGGTCCCCGGGCGGCGCACCGGACGACGGCACGGGCGGCGGTGGCGGCGAGGCCGCCGGCGGCACGCCCCTCGCCTCGACCGCCGACATCCCCGAGGGCGGCGGGAAGGTCTTCGCCGAACGCAAGGTCGTCGTCACCCAGCCCTCGGCGGGCGAGTTCAAGGCGTTCTCGGCGACCTGCACCCACCAGGGGTGCGCGGTGAAGAGCGTCGCCGACGGCGTGATCAACTGCCCCTGTCACAACAGCGACTTCTCCATCACCGACGGAAGTGTGCGGGGCGGTCCGGCCACGAAACCCCTGCCCGCGGTGGAGATCACCGTCAGCGGGGACTCGATCACCCTCGCCTGAACCTGCGGCGCCGGGTACGACGTGAGAGAAGAAAGGACCGTATGACCGCCACGCAGCGCCGGGGCCGCAAGATCATGATGACGCCGGGGGAGCTGGACGATTTCCTCACCGCCCAGCGCACCTGCCGGGTCGCCACGGTGTCCGCCGACGGGGCTCCGCACGTCAGCACGCTCTGGTTCGCCTGGGACGGCACCGCGCTGTGGCTCTACTCCGTGGTGCGCAGCAGACGCTGGGCGGATCTGCGGCGGGATCCGCGCGTGGCGATCGTGGTCGACACGGGCGAGGAGTACGACGAACTGCGCGGCGCTGAGCTCTCGGGACGGGTGGAGTTCGTGGGCGAGATCCCGCGGACCGGTGAGCTGCGGGCGGAACTCGACGTCCCTGAGACGCTGTTCGCCCGTAAGAACTTCGGTCTGGACGAGATGCCGCACGACGGCCGGCACGCCTGGCTGCGCCTGACCCCGGAGAAGATCGTCTCCTGGGACTTCAGGAAGCTGTCGACGCTGTCGTAGGGCTCGCGCCGCTCGCCGCGTCTCCCCCGACGCGCTGCCCCGCCGCCCGCAGGGCCCGCACCGCCGCCCGGATGGAGGGGCGGCGGTCGGCGTCCGCGCGCCAGACCACGAAGACGTGCCGGCGCACGCGCTGCCGGAGCGGGACGGTCACCACGCCGCCGGGCAGCGGGTCACGGCCCAGCAGGGGGGCGACGCAGACGCCGAGTCCCGCCGCGACCAGGGCGAGTTGGGTGTGGCTCTCGGCGGCGAGGTGACCGACGACCGGCTCGACGCCCTTGGAGCGCAGGGTGAACATCAGCCACTCGTGGCAGAACTCGCCCTCGCCCCAGGTGATCCACTCGTCGTCGGCCAGCTCCGCGAGGTCCACCTCCTCGCGTCCGGCCAGCCGGTGCCCGGCCGGGAGTGCCACGTCGGCCGGGTCGTCGAGCAACAGCGCCTTGACCAGGCCGTCGGGCAGGGGCATCGGCTTGTTGTACCAGTCGAGTACGACGGCGAGGTCGAGGTCGCCCCGGACGACTCCCCGGATGCCCCGCTCGGGTTCCAGTTCGCTGGAGCGCACGCGCAGCGCCGGGTGCCGTGCGCGCAGATCCGCGAGCGCGGACGGCAGCAGCCCTCGCGCGGCGGTCGGGAACGCCGAGACCCGCAGCTCGCCGGCGACCTGACCGCGCTGCGCCTCCAGATCGGACTGGGCGAGTTCGACCTGGGACAGGATGCGGGCGGCGTGTTCGGCGAGCAGCCGGCCCGCGTCGGTGAGCCGGACGCCGCGCCCGTTCTTCGCCAGCAGTTGCTGGCCGGCCTCGCGCTCCAGTTTCGCCATCTGCTGCGAGACGGCGGAGGTGGTGATGTGCAGCCCTTCGGCCGCACCGCTGACCGAGCCGTGCCGGGCGAGGGCGTCGAGGGTGCGCAGGCGCTCCAGGTTCAACATGTAAGCGATGCTACGAAATACCCCGTGCGAAATCTCGATTGTGCTACGAGATGAGCGTCCCGCATCGTTGCGTCCATGAGCAGCGTCACCGCGACCACCACCACGCCGGTCCCGTCCGGCCCCACCCCCGGAGCCGGCCGTCCCCGCCTGGACTGGCGCCTGCGCTTCGGTGCGCTCTCCTTGATCTGGGGCTTCAGCTTCCTCCTCATCAAGGTCGGCACGCAGGGCTACGCCCCGTTCCAGGTCACCCTCGGCCGACTGGCCTTCGGGACGGCGGTCCTCGCGGTCGCCATGGCGGTGCGCCGGGAGCGGCTGCCGCGCGGTGCGCGCACCTGGGGCCATCTCGCGGTCGCCGGGTTCCTGCTGAACGCCCTGCCCTTCTCACTGTTCGCGTTCGCCGAGCTGACCATCCCGTCCACACTGGCCGGCATCTGCAACGCCACCTCACCGCTGTGGGGCATGGCGCTGTCCCTGGTGGCACTGTCCGAGGACCGGCCGACCCGGGTGCGGGTGGCGGGGCTGGGGCTGGGCTTCCTCGGGGTGCTGACCGTGCTGGGCGCCTGGCAGGGCTTCCAGGGCCTGGACGCCCGCGGCACCGCGCTCGCCCTGCTGGCCTCGCTGAGCTACCCGGTGGGCTGGATCTACGTCCGTCGCACCCTGGCGGGCAGCAGCCACTCGAACCTCTCCCTGACCGGCGGCCAGTTGCTGCTCGCGACGGCACAACTGGCCGTGGTCACCCCGCTGTTCACCACTGTCCCGAGCAGCTTCGCCGTGGGACCGCTGCTGGCGATCGCCGCGCTGGGCACACTGGGTACCGGCCTCGCCGTCCTCGTCCAGTACGGCCTGGTCGCCGAGGTCGGTCCGACGACCGGCCAGATGGTGACGTACTTCGTCCCGGTGATCGCCGCGGCGGCCGGCATCGCCCTCCTCGGCGAGACGCTGACCTGGTCGACACCGGTGGGCGCGGCGATCGTGCTGGCGGGTGCGGCACTGACCCAGGTCCGCCCGAAGCGCCCGGCGTAGCGGCGCCGGACGCCGACCGTCAGCCGCCTTCGCGACGCGTGCGGGCGGGCCGGCCGGAAAGCGGCTGTGGCCTTGCCCGGTGCCCGGGCAAGGCCGGACGGCGGCGCGTCGGGAGGGATCTGCCCCGTCACCCTTGCCTGCGGTCACGCCACGTCACCCGACCTACGGCTCCGCGAGGAGCACGACCCGGTCGGCCTCGACGTCGAAGCCGAGCACCGGATGGCCGTAATACCCCTCAGGGTCCATGAACACCGGTCTGCCCAGCCGCCGCCCGATCGCGCGGAGGAAGCCGCAGAACTCGTCGAGTCGCTCCTGGCCCTGCACCTTCCGCAGGTCGACGTCGAAGTCGACCTCGTCGCCGGCATGGAACCGGAAGATCGCCGACATCCCGGCCGTCGGCCAGACCCGCAGGGCCGGGCACTCGGCACCTGCGGGACGGGACAGCACGGCCTCCGCCCTGGGCACCGGAAGCACCCTGCCCCCTTCGGAGTACTGGCACGTCCAGCCCTTCTCCGTGACAAGGTCGAGGAGCGCCTGCCAGCCCTCCGGCATGGCATGCGGCACCCGCAGGTCCGGCAACGACCCCATCGAGTCAGGGTCGAAGAAGCACTTCACGTCGTCCCACAGCAGATCGGACACCCCGCCATGCTGCCCGACCCCCGGGTTCGACGCAGCACCGTTTTCCTCGACCGAGCCTTCACCGCCTCCGGCTGCCGGCTCCCCGGCCGGATCTGCCGGATCCCTGAGACCTCACCGACGTCCGCGAGCGGGATCGTGCCGGCGGTGGCAGCCACCGACCACGCCCGGTAAGGGGGCCGACAGCGGGACGGCAGCCGGAACGGCCTCGGCGCCGGCCGGATCCGCCGGCGTCTGCGGAGAGTCTCGTCCGCCCGCGCCTCAGACGTACGTCCGCGCAGGCCCCCCGGCAGGACCGAGCGCCGCGGCGACGGCCTCGGACAGGGGCTCGATCTCGGCCTCGGTGAGGGTCGACACCGTGACCCGGATACCCGGCGGCGCGTTCATCCGGAAGCGGGCGCCCGGGGCCACCGCCCAGCCGGCGTGCAGCAGCCGGGCGACGGCGCCTGTCTCGTCCCGGACGGGCACCCACACGTTCATGCCGCTGGGTCCGTACGCCGCGATCCCGCGCCGGGCGAGCGCCCCGATCAGGGCGTCCCGGCGCCGCCCGTAGCACCCGGCGACGGCCACCGGGTCCACCGCGCCCTCGCTCCACAGACGCGCCACGGCCCGCTGGACGATCAGGCTGACCCAGCCGGGTCCGAGCCGCTGCCGGCCCCGCACCCGGTCGAGCGTCATCGCGTCCCCGGTGAGCACCGCGAGCCGCAGGTCGGGGCCGTAGGCCTTGGCCGCCGAACGTACGAAGGCCCAGCTCCGGGTGGTTCCCGCGAGGGGGTGGAGCGGGATGTCGACGATGTGGTGCCCGTGGTCGTCCTCGATCAGCAGCGTCTCCGGGTGAGCGGCGAGCACCGGCCGCAGGGCGCGCGCGCGTGCGGCGCTCAGCGCGGCACCGGTCGGGTTCTGTGCGCGGTCGGTGACGATCAGGGCCCGGGCACCTCCCGCCAGCGCCCCGCGCACGTCGTCGGGGAGCGGGCCCTCGTCGTCGAGGCCCACGGGGACGGTCCGCAGCCCGAGCGCCGGAACCAGGTCCAGCAGACTGCCCCACCCGGGGTCCTCCACCGCGACCGCGTCCCCGGGCCTGAGGTGGGCGGCGAGCACCCGCTCGATGGCGTCCAGTGCCCCCGAGGTGACGGCGACGGGCCCGTCGGGCACACCGTCGGCGTCCAGCCCGTCCCGCGCGGCCCGCGCCAGTCCTGGATCCACCGGCGCGTGCCCGTAGAGCACCGGCTCCCGGTCGCCCTGCGCGGCCGCCGCCGCGAAGGCCCCGGCGAGCGCCGGCAGCAGCGCCGGGTCGGGGCTGCCCTCGGACAGGTCCCGCACACCCGGCGGCACCTCCACCCGCATGAGGTCGCGTGCCGTGGTGGCCGGCTTGGGCCGCACCCGGCTGCCCCTCCGGCCCGCCGTCTCGATGACCCCGCGCTCGCGCAGGGTGCGGTACGCGGCCGCGACGGTGTTCGCGTTGACCCCGAGCCGTTCCGCCAACTCCCGCATCGGGGGCAGCAGTTCACCCGGACGCAGCTCTCCTTCACCCACCGCGCGCTCGATGCTCGCGGAAATCTCCGCTGCGCGCCGCCCACTGATCCGATACTCTCCTAGCACAAAGCCAATTATGCACTAGTACAATGGAGAACGCCATGCAGGGGACCCGGCCGCCGCAGCCCGCCGCCACCTATCCGCCCACCGAGCGCACCGTCCCCACCCGCTCCCCCGGCCGCGCCGCGTACGACAAGGAGCTGGTGCACGCGATACTCGACGAGGGTTACGTCTGCCACCTCGGTTTCGTCCGCGACGGCGCGCCGGTGGTGCTGCCCACGCTGTACGGGCGGGTCGGCGAGGTGCTGTACGTCCACGGCTCGACCGGCTCGCGTCCCCTGCGCGCGGCGGGCCGGGCCGGCTCCGGCCTGCCGGTCTGCCTGACCGTCACCCACGTCGACGCACTGGTGCTGGCCCGCTCGGCCTTCCACCACTCGGTCAACTACCGTTCCGTGGTGGTGCACGGCCCGGCGTACGACGTGACCGACCCCGAGGAGAAGCGGAGGGCGCTGGACGCCCTGGTCGACCATGTCGTACCGGGCCGCGCCGCCGACTCCCGGCCGGCCGACAGGAAGGAACTGGCCGCCACCGCGGTGATCCGCCTCGACCTCACCGAGGTCTCCGCCAAGCTTCGCGCCGGCGGCGTCAACGACGAACCGGAGGACCTGGGCCTGCCCCACTGGGCCGGTGTCGTCCCGCTGCGCAAGGGCTACGACGCCCCGCTCGCCGACCCCGCGCTGGCCCCCGGCACCGCGGTCCCCGGCTACCTGACGGCCCTGTGATGCTGATCCACCCCTGGGACGCGCCCCGCGACGACGAGTGGCAGCGGTGGCTGACCGCGCACGACTTCGGACAGCTCGCGGTGAACGGCCCGCCCGGCGAACCGCCGTTGGTCCAGCCCCTGCACTTCGCCTACGACGCCGGGCGCCGCGAGGCGGTCACCCACCTGGCCCGGCCGAACCCGCTCTGGCAGGCCGTCGAGGCGGACCCGCGGGTCCTGCTGAGCGTGGTCGACGACTACGTGTACGTGCCCGGTCCATGGCAGGCCGAGCCCGGCACCCCGCCCGAGCACGGGGTGCCGACGAGCCTGTACGCCGCCGTACAACTGCGGTGCCACGCCCACGTCGTGGACGATCCGTCGGAGAAGGCCGCGCTGCTGAACCTCCAGACGGGTCACTTCCAGCCGGAGGGCGGCTCGGCACCCGCGGCGGCCGGCGAGGCACCGTACGGCAGGTTGCTGTCCGGCATCCGCGGACTGAGACTCGAAGTGATCGGCGTACGGGCGAAGTTCAAGTACGCGGGCAAACGGTCGGCGGCGGTGCGGACACGGATCGCGGCCGGTCTCACGGACCGGAACGGCGCGCGGGACTCCGAGGCCCGCGCGCACGTCCTGCGCCGGGAGCAGGCCTGACGAAGGGCCCCCTCCGGGAGGGCCCCCGCCGTCACGCGGTCATGGCCGCCGGCTCCGCCTTGCCGGCCCGCGCACCGCGCGCCTCCCCCACCGCGAGGCCCGCGACCGAGCCCAGCATCAGCAGGGTGCCCACCAGCGTGGCCGGCGTCAGCCGCTCACCGAGCAGGGCCACCGCGAGCACCGCCGCGCTCACCGGCTCCAGCAGCATGATCACGGACACGGTGGCCGACCGTACGACGGCGGCACCCGCGAAGTAGAGGCCGTAGGCCAGCGCCGTCGGCACGGAGGCGACGTACGCCAGCAGGCAGAGCAGCACGCCGGGCGCGTCCGTGTGCGGCACCAGCCCCTCGACCGCGGCGAACGGCAGCAGCACCGCACTGGTGACGGCGAACGCCGCCACCGTCGTGCCGGAGGAGTCCACCGCGCCGTCGCGTCCCCACCATCGGGTGAGCAGGGTCATCGCCGAGTACCCGGCGGCGGACAGCAGGGCGAGCAGGACGCCCCAGGTGTCCACGGTGGTGTCCCCGCCCCCGAGAACGAGCACCACGAGTCCGGCGAGCGCGCCGACGACGGCTGCCAGGCCGCCGCGCCCCAGCCGCTCCCCCAGGGTCAGCCGGGCTCCCAGTGCGATGAGGACGGGTCCGGCGCCGAGGGTGACGACGGTGGCCACGGCGAGTCCCGTGGCCGAGACGGCCGCGAAGTAGGCGGTCTGGAAGAGGGCGAGCCCGATCCCGGTGGCTCCGGCCCGCAGCGCCCGCCGGCCGAGCGGCTCGGGGGCGGCCGTCCGGGGGCGTCGGGACAGCGGTCGCACGGCGAGCAGCAGGAGCAGCCCGAGGGCACAGCGCCAGAAGGAGAGGGAGACGGGGCCCATGTCGCTGGTCCGGTAGACCAGCGAGGCGGCCGCACCCGCGGTGCCCCAGGCGGCACCGGCGACGATCAGATAGAGGAGGCCTCGCCCGACGGGCAGGCCGGAGACGGCGTTCGACACGTGTTCTCTCCGCGGTGACGCGCGCCGCGCGCGTCGGCGCGGGCGCGGAAGTTCGGGAAGGGACCCCGGGTCGGGTCCGGTCGGGGCCGGAGCGGCGGGGTCCTCGGACTCCGTCTGCGGGCAGCACCGTCACACCCGGCGACCAGCCGGGCGGGTGTGCCGGAGGGCCCGCGTCAGGCTGCCGGAGGCGGAAGAACGAGTCCGTGCGCATGCATGATCGGCACCCTAGGCGCTCCTTCCCGGCGTGGACAACTCCCGTTCGGGTCCGCCGCCCGCCACCGGTGTCCCGGAGCCCTTGGCGGGGGCCGAGGACTGGGCGATGAACGCGCCGGTGAGGACGACCGCGCCGCCGGCGATCTGCGGCGCCGACAGGTGCTCGCCGAGCAGGAACCAGGCGAGGACGGTGGCGATGACCGCCTCCAGGCAGGCCACGACGCCGGCGACCTGCGGCGAGAGCCGGCGCACCGACACCACCCCGGTGATGTAGGCGGCGACCGTGGCGACCAGGACGATCCAGCCCAGCAGCACGAACGCGGCGACCGGGGTGCCGTCCATCTCCGCGCTGCCGGTGAGCACGGTCCAGTCCATGGACCAGGGGCGGGCGACGACGGTCAGGACGGCGGCGCCGATCAGCAGCCCGTAGGCGATCACGCCGAGCGGGTCGGGTGCCTCCTCGCCGTCGCTGCCCTGGTCGGACAGGACGAAGTAGCCGACCTGGCAGCAGGCCGCGCCGAGGGCGAGCAGCAGTCCGAGGGCGTCGAAGCCGAGCCCCGACCACACCTCCACGACACAGGCGAGGCCCCCGACCGCCAGGACCACCCCCACCGCGGCGGCGCGGGTCACCGGCCGCCGCTGCACGAACCGCACCCAGCCGAGCACGAGCGCGGGCGCCAGGTACTCGACCAGCAGCGCGACTCCGACCGGGATGCGGGAGATCGCGGCGAAGTAGCAGGCCTGGACGCCGGCCACGGCGAAGAGGCCGAACCCGGCGAGCAGTCCCGGCCTGCGGCGCAGCAGTCCGCGGTGGCGCACCGCCAGCGGCAGCATGACGAGCGCCGCGCCCGCCACCCGCAGCCAGACGACGTGCAGGGGATCCAGGCCCGCCTCGATCAGCGGCTTGGCCGCCACACCCGATCCCCCGAAGGCGAGGGCGGACAGCAGCGCGAGACCGAGCCCGAGACTCTTTTCACGGGGGGCCCGGGTGGTGACAGAGGTAGGCACCGGCACATGATGACAGGCGTCGACAGGAGCGTCACCCCCCATGACACCTGTCTCACCGGCTGGACGGCGCCTCGAGCCGGGTGAGCAGTTCTCGGGGGTCGATCCCGGCCCGTCCGAGCACTTCGACGGCGCGTGCCTGCGGGTCGGCGACGATCGCGGCGAGCAGGTCCGTGCCGGAGGCCGGGCCGGTCGCGCCGCGGACGGCACGCTCGCGGGCGCGCTCCACGCAGCTGGCGGCCAGTGGTGAGAAGCCCGCGGCGTCGGCCACCACGGGGACGGCGCCGGAGTCCTCGATGGCACCCTGCCAGCGCAGGCCGTAGCCGATGCTGCGCTGGACCAGGTAGCCGAGCAGCCGGGCCATCCGCGGCCCTTCGCCGAGCGCGGCTCGCACCTCGGCGTCGTGGTCGAGCAGCGAGTGCAGCAGGTGGGCGGTGTCGATCTGCCGGTCCCCGTCCCGGACCGCCCTGCGGCGGGCGGCGGCGACGGCCGCTGCCAGCTCGGGGGTGAGCCCGGCGTCGGCGTCCGGGCGCGGGACGCCCTGCTCCGGGAGCTCGCTGCCCTGCTGCCGGGGGATACGGGGTTGCACATCCCCACCCCATCAGTCCCACGGGCCCGGTGGCATCCCCGGCGGGAAGCATCTTGGGGTCCCACGGGAAGTGGACGCCCGGGGCGGAATCTCCTCCTTGCGGAGGAGATCAGGGCGTTTCCCACCATGGGGCGCGCGCCGGTTCGCGCACGCCCCGGCGCCGCCCCAGCCCTCAACCTCCCTGCTCCCGGTCAGTCCTCGTCGGCGAGGATCAGGTACAGCTTCTTGCGGGCCTCGTTGATGACGGCGAGGGCCTTCTCCCGCTGCCCCTTGCTGCCGGTCCTCCAGACCTGCCCGAAGGCTTCCATCAGTCCGAAGCCGGCCTGCCGGATCTCGCTCAGCGCCTCCCAGTCGACCCCGCGCGAGGCCTCCTCCCAAGGGGCCTCGGGCCCCTCCTCGGCCGCCGTGCGGCCCTCGACGGTGAGGGAGAAGAGCTTCTTGCCGCCCTCGGACTCGCTGACGATCAGGCCCTCGTCCTCCAGCAGCTGGAGGGTGGGGTACACCGACCCGGGGCTGGGCTTCCACGCCCCGCCGCTGCGCTCGGCGATCTCCCGGATCATCTCGTAGCCGTGCATGGGCCGGTCCTTCAGCAGGGCCAGGATCGAGGCCCGCACGTCACCCCGCCGGGCCCTCCCCCTCGGCCCCCCGCGTCCGCGCCCGCCCCAGGGGCCACCGTGGCCGAATCCGGGACCGAACGGGCCACCGGGACCGCCCGGGCCCCCCGGGCCGAAGGGCCCGAAGGCCGCCCGCGGCCGGTCGAAGTCGCCCCGGCCGCCCCGCGGGCCGCCGTGACCGTGTCCGTGCTCGTAGCCGTGGGTACGCATCGCCACCACCGTTCCCTCTTTGATCTGTCGCGATACTTCAACGATATATCGGAAGCGCTCGTCCGACAAGGCTTCGGCGACCGAGGGACCTCAGGCGGCGGGAACACCCCGGCGAGTCACCGACAGGTCCAGCCGTCGCCGATCGGCCTTCGCCCGCGGCTTCTCTCAGCCCGTACGGTCGGCACCATGCGGATTCGAATCGTCGACGCCTTCACCGACCGGCCCTTCGCCGGCAACCCCGCCGGGGTCCTGCTCCTGGACGCCTTCCCGGACGACAACTGGCTGCGGAACGTCGCCCTGGAGGTCAACCACGCCGAGACCGCCTTCGCCCACCCCCTCCCCGACGGCGGCGAGGCCGACTGGGCGCTGCGCTGGTTCACCCCGGCCACGGAGGTGGCGATGTGCGGCCACGCCACCCTGGCCACCGCGCACGTCCTGTACCGCACCGGCGCGCACAGGGGCACGGTGCGGTTCGCCACGCGCAGCGGTGTGCTCGTCGCGAGCCCCGGCGAGGACGGCACCATCACACTGGACTTCCCCACGGCCCCGCTCACCCCGGTCGGCCTCCCCGAGGGTGTCGCGCGGGCGCTGGGCGCCGAACCCCGTGCGGCATTCGACACCGGCCCGGACATCGGGGACCTGCTGGTCGAGGTCGCCGACGAGCGGACCGTGCACGCCCTGAAGCCCGACCTGGCGGCCCTGTCCGCCTGCTCCGAACGCGGCGTCATCGCCACCGCCCGGGCCGAGAACCCCGCCCTCGGCTACGACTTCGTCTCCCGCTGCTTCTTCCCGAACGTCGGCATCGACGAGGACCCCGTCACCGGCAGCGCGCACACCGCGCTGGCCCCGTACTGGTCCGAGCGCCTCGGCCGCTCCGTCCTCACCGGGCTCCAGGCCTCGGCGCGCTCCGGCCGTGTCCGCACCGAGGTGCGCGGCGAACGCACCCTGCTGAGCGGGCGGGCCGTGACCGTCATCGAAGGCGATCTGCTGGTCTGACCCCGCCGCGGCGCGGGGGCCCGTTCCCCCGCGCCGCGCCCCTCACGCCGTCGGCAGCCAGTCCACCCTGCCGGCCAGCACCGCGTACCCGACGAACGCCCCGATGTCGAGCAGGGTGTGCGCGACCACCAGCGGCCCGACACGCCCCCAGCGCCGGTACAGGTACACGAACACCACGCCCATGACCATGTTGCCGACGAAGCCGCCGATGCCCTGGTAGAGGTGGTACGAGCCGCGCAGCAGCGAGCTGCCCGCCATGGCGGCGCCCGGGGACCAGCCCAACTGGTCGAGGCGGCGCAGCAGGTAGGCGAGGACGATGACCTCCTCGACGATCGAGTTCTGCAACGCCGAGAGGATCAGCACGGGGTACTTCCACCACACCTCGGGCAGTGCCTCCGGCACCACGGTGAGGTTGAACCCGAGGCCGCGCATGGCCAGGTAGAAGGCGATGCCGCTGCTGCCGATGACGGCGGCGACCGCCGCTCCGCGCCCGAGGTCGGACCAGGGGCGGGTGCGGTCGAAGCCGAGGGTGCGCAGCCCGACGCCCTCACGCAGCAGGAAGTGCGCGACCAGTGCGACGGGGACGAGGGCCGTGGTGATGCCGAAGAGCTGCCAGGCCAGGTCCAGCCAGGGGCGGCCCGGCGCGGCCGAGGCGTTCAGGGTGGCGGCCTGGTCCTCGAGTCCGCCCGGTTTCGTCACCGAGCCGACGAAGCTGATCAGCGCCGAGACCGCGCTCGCACCGAGCGACAGCGCGAGCACCAGCAGCGTCTCGTTGCGGAGCGTCGTCCGTGACGGCCTCCGCTCGGGAAGGGAATCGGCCCCCGGGCCCGCCTCCGCCTGCACACCTGCCTCCACATCACCGATCGGTCCGATCAGTATGAGGGCAGCGGCCGTGGGCCCGGGCCGGGGGCCACCGCGCGGGTCAGCCCGTGGGCACCGGTTCCGGGAGTCCCACCGGCCAGGTGTGCACGGGATCTCCCTGTGCCGTCAGCTCGCGGTAGCGGCGGGTGGTGGCGGCCAGGGCGGCCTCGCGGCTGAGCCCCAGATCGAGCGCCCGGTGGAAGGTGGCGGCCTGCCAGGTCGCGCCGTTCACCCGGCGCCGGCAGCGCTCCTCGATCACACCGAGGTACAGATCGCGGTCGGCGGGTTCGATCCCCCACGCGTCCAGTCCGGCCTCGGCGAGCGGCAGCAGCTCGTCCCGTACGAGGGTGACCGCGTCCACCTCGCCCAGACCACCGAGGCGGCCGCGCCGGGGCCAGGTGAAGCGGGCGTCGATGCCGTGCTTGCAGGCCGCGTCGAAGTTGGCGGCGGCGGCCTCGAAGGGCAGCCGGGTCCACACCGGGCGGCTGTCCTCCGCCAGGGCCCGGACGAGGCCGTAATAGAAGGCCGCGTTGGCGAGGACGTCGGTGATGGTGGGGCCGGCGGGCAGCACGCGGTTCTCCACCCGCAGGTGGGGGACGCCGTCGGCGATGCCGTAGACCGGGCGGTTCCAGCGGTAGACGGTGCCGTTGTGCAGGACGAGCTCGGCGAGGGAGGGGACGCCGCCCCGGTCCAGTACCTCGAGCGGGTCCTCGTCGTCACAGATGGGCAGCAGGGCCGGGTAGTAGCGCAGGTTCTCCTCGAAGAGGTCGAACGCCGAGGTCACCCACCGCTCCCCGAACCAGGTGCGCGGCCGCACGCCCTGGGCCTGGAGCTCGGGCGGGCGGGTGTCGGTGGACTGCTGGAACAGCGGGGGCCGGGACTCCCGCCACAGTTCACGGCCGAACAGGAACGGCGAGTTGGCACCCACGGCGATCTGTGCGGCGGCGACGGCCTGCGCCGCGTTCCACACGCCGGCGAAACGCTCAGGCGTCACCTGGAGGTGCAACTGCACCGATGTGCAGGCGGCCTCGGGGGCGATGGACTTCGAGGTGCAGCTGAGGTGCTCCACACCGTCGATGTCGAGGGTGAAGTCCTCACCGCGCGCTGCCACGATCTGATCGTTGAGCAGCGCGTAGCGGTCGACGGCGGAAAGGTTCGAGGAGACCAGATCGTCCCGGTCCAGTGTCGGAAGAATGCCGATCATCACGATGCCCGCGTCCACCTCGCCGGCTTTTCGGTCGGCATATGCGAGCGAGGTACGCAGTTCCTCGTCGAGCCGGTCGAATACCCGTCCGCCCAATCGGTGGGGCGCGATGTTCACTTCCAGATTGAACATCGCGAGTTCCGTTTGGAAGTCCCGGCTGGCGATCCGTTCGAGGACTTGCGCATTCAACATTCTCGGCATGCCGTCGGCGCCCGTGAGATTCAGCTCGATCTCCAGCCCCATGAGGTTCTTCGGGCGATCGAACCGCTTCTCCGCCAGAAGTCGCTCCAGGCCCGTCAGGCAACGGCGGAGCTTCTCGCGGTAGCGCTGGCGATCGGACAGGTCGAACTGACCTGCCACGACCTTTTCCCCCATCGAAGCGTCCCTCCTCGGATGGGCGGGCCGAAGAACGGCCGCCGGGGTCCCGGTCCACAAGGGAGGATGCCCCGCGGATGCGATCGATAACGCCCCGGAGTGAGCTGTCAGCCGCTAGTCTGATCCGAAGGTGACCAGTGGCACATTCACGGGGCATGGCGCGACCCGTACGGCACACGCCGGTTACGGGCTCGTGAAAAAAGCCGATGAGAATTGGCCGACCGCTCGGCGGTCGTTATCCGAGGTCACCGGCGCGCACCCGTCGTGGAATCGGGATCATTTTCGCGTTTCACCGGCCAGAAGTACCCTTGCCCGCCGGGCCGGAAACAGCTAGACGAAACATAGGCCGAACACGTGTCGTATAAACTTCGCCCACAAGGCAGAAGGTTGGCGCCCGCGGTCGAGTGATCCAGCCGAGAGGCGGCGTGCGACAGTCCTCACCCCCGTCTCCCGCGCTCAGACCCCGGCCCCTGCCTCTTGACCTTCGCGAGCTGACAGCGCCGTCCGCCCCGCCACGCCCCGCCCTCGCGCCACTGTGCCTTCGAATGAGAGGCGACCCACCATGCCGCTGCACGTTTCCCCGGCTCCCGCGCCCGCACTGCGTTCCGTCCTGACCGCGCTCTCCTCACCGACCGCGGTCCGAGAGGCACGCACCCCCTCCCTGCTGGGCGCCCAGGGCCCCGCCTCACCCGAGCTGCCTCTTCCGGTGCACGTCCTGGACCGGGTCACGGCCGACGCCGGGACCGCGACCCGGCTGGCCGGGTGGCGTTTCCTGATCCGCACCGGCGACCGGGCGGTGGCCGCCGCGGACACCGTGCTCACCGCCGACGGCTGGGCGTTCTCCCGCTTCTTCGAGGGCCCCTACATCGCCTCCACCGAACGCGCCCTGCGCCAGGCGGAGGCCATGGCGCAGCCGTACCAGCCCCGGCTGCTGTCGGTGCCCGGTCTCTACATGCTGACGCTCTGGCTCCACGGCGATCCCACCGCGGACGGCTCCACGGGCCACCCGGCCGCCACCGACCTGCTCGTCCCGCTCGCACCGGCGCCCCCGGGCATCGCCGCCCACCGCCCGCACCGGGTCACCGATCTGCTGCCGGTGCTGACGCACCGGGTGACCCCGACCCGCCTGCTCGGATCGCCGGCCTGACCTCCGTGTACCCCGCCCCGGTACCCCCGGGGGCGGGGTGCGCTCCTGTCCGGGCCGGCGGACCAGCCCCATCCGGCCTCGGTGAACCACCCGAAGTGACAGTGCAGTTGGGATGAACCGTCCGCGCGGGTGATGCGTCATCAACGTGTGAGGAGCGGTGCCGCGAAATCCCTGCGGAACGTCGTCCGTGGGGCAACACTGGTTTCCGACCGGCCTATCACAACGGGGGGCGGCCATGAACGATGCTTCACGCCGCGAAACGACAGACGACTCACAGGTCACCACAGAGCGAGAGATCCCACCCATGTGCCAGCACCAGCCACCGTGCCCCTCAGCCGACTCCGCCGACCGGGAGTCCGCCCGTCTCGCGGCGCACCACCCGGAGCAGGGCTGGAGCCTGCTGTGCAACGGTGTGGTGCTCTTCGAGGACACCGGTGAACTCCTGCCCGACGGGAGGGTCATCGCCCCGCAGCGCACCCGGGGCGCCAGCCTGACCACCGCCTGAGCCCCGCCCGGGCACCGCAGGGCCGGACCGCGAACACCTCATGCGGACCGGCCCCGACGGGTGTCCGGAGCCGCTCAGCCGCTCACAGGCGCCCGCAGGACCTGACCACCACCCCACCCCGCCCCCATCCCGCGCCCTATCGTGACCCGCATGCAGTCCTACACCATCGGCCAGGCAGCGAAGCTGCTCGGAGTGAGCCCGGACACCGCCCGCCGCTGGGCGGACGCGGGGCGCGTCACCACCCACCGCGACGACGGCGGACGGCGGCTCGTCGACGGACGGGACCTCGCCGCGTTCTCCGTCGAACTCGCCAGGGCGGGCACCACCGAGGAGGACGCCCCGTACACCTCCGCCCGTAACGCCTTCCCCGGCATCGTCACGGCGATCAAGCTCGGTGACGTCGCCGCGCAGGTGGAGATCCAGGCGGGTCCGCACCGTCTCGTCTCCCTGCTCACCCGCGAGGCGGTCGAGGAACTGGGCCTGGAGGTCGGCATGGAGGCCACCGCCCGTGTGAAGTCGACCAGCGTCCATATCGACCGCGTGTGAACGGGGAAGCCCACCGTCTCGTACGCATCTGCAAGCACGGGGCCTTCATTTCCTGGCTCACGCGAGAGTAAAGGTGACTTCGACGTGGCAGATGCGCCGGTATGATCGGCGTATCGGGAGGGTCCCCGGGCTCTTCCTCCGACCACCGAGGGAGTCTCCGAGATGACCCGTCGCACGCGCCGGGCCCGCGCGTCCCGCCGGCTCACCGGTTTCGGAGCCGTCACCGTACTGGCGCTGAGCGGCTGTTCCCCGTCGGGTTCGGGATCCTCCCCCGCAGCGGAGGGGGACGCCGTCACCGGCACGGTCACCGTGTTCGCGGCCGCCTCCCTCAAGGAGAGCTTCACGGAGCTGGGCGAGCGGTTCGAGAAGCGACACCCGGGGGCCGAGGTCACCTTCAGCTTCGGCGGCAGCGACTCCCTGGCGGCAGGCATCAGCAACGGCGCCCCCGCCGACGTCTTCGCCGCGGCCAGCGCGAAGACGATGAAGCTCGTCACGGACGAGGGCCGCACGGCCGGCGCCCCGAGCACGTTCGCCCGCAACCGGCTGCAGATCGCGACCGCGCCGGGCAACCCGCACGGGATCAGCACCCTTCAGGACTTGACCGCGCCCGGGCTGAAGGTCGTGCTGTGCGACAGGACGGTCCCCTGCGGCGCCGCCGCACGGACCGCGCTCGCCGCGGGCGGCGTCGGGCTGACCCCCGTCTCCTACGAGCAGGACGTCAGGAGCGCGCTCACGAAGGTCGAGCTGAAGGAGGCGGACGCCGCCCTCGTGTACGGCACGGATGTCCGGGCGGCCGGTGACAAGGTGGAGGGCGTGCACTTCCCCGAATCCGCCGAGGCCGTCAACGACTATCCGATCGCCCGGCTCGACGACGCCCCGAACCCGTCGGCGGCGAAGGCGTTCGTGGAGTCGGTCACGTCCGCGGAAGGCCGGAAGGTCCTCGGCGAGGCGGGATTCCTGGAGCCGTGACCACCGGCCGTCAAGTGCCCCGCACCTCACGCCCGCGCACGCCCGGCCGGGGTGTCCCCCTCGCCCTCCTCGTGCCCGCCCTGCTGGGCCTGGCGTTCCTCCTGGTGCCCCTCCTCGCCCTGCTCCTGCGGGCCCCCTGGCGCAGCCTGCCCGAGCAGCTGACCAGCCCCGAGGTGTGGGAGGCGCTGCGCCTGTCGCTGCTGTGCGCCACCCTGGCGACCGCGCTGAGCCTGGTCGTCGGGGTACCGCTGGCCTGGCTGCTGGCCCGTACGGACTTCCCCGGACGCGGTCTCGTCCGCGCCCTGGTGACGCTCCCGCTGGTGCTGCCCCCGGTGGTGGGCGGAGTGTCCCTGCTGCTCGCGCTCGGCCGCAACGGCGTCGTCGGCCAGTGGCTGGACGCGTGGTTCGGCATCACCCTGCCGTTCACCACGGCGGGCGTCGTCCTCGCCGAGACGTTCGTGGCGATGCCGTTCCTCGTCATCAGCGTCGAGGGCACGCTGCGGGCAGCCGACCCTCGCTACGAGGAGGCGGCCACGACCCTGGGAGCCTCCCGCTTCACCGCGTTCCGCCGCGTCACCCTGCCGCTGATCGCACCCGGCGTCGCCGCCGGCGCGGTACTGGCCTGGGCCCGGGCCCTCGGGGAGTTCGGCGCGACGATCACCTTCGCCGGGAACTTCCCCGGCCGCACCCAGACCATGCCGCTCGCGGTCTACCTCGCCCTGCAGAACGACCCGGCCGCCGCGATCGCCCTCAGTCTCGTCCTGCTGGCGGTGTCCATCGCCGTACTGGCCGGGCTGCGGGACCGCTGGATGAGGGCCGGGTGACGATGATGCGGGAGAAACCCGACAAGACGCCCGGCATCCCCTTCGGGACCGCTCCCGAAGGGCTGGACGCGCACCTCGTCGTGGACCGCGGTTCGTTCCGCCTGGACATCGCCTTGGCCGCCGCCCCCGGTGACGTCGTCGCCCTGCTGGGCCCGAACGGCGCGGGCAAGACCACCGCCCTGCGCGCCCTGGCGGGCCTCGCTCCCCTCACCTCCGGCCGTCTGCGGCTGGACGGCGCGGACCTGCTCCGCACACCGCCCGAATCGCGCCCGGTAGGGGTCGTCTTCCAGGACTATCTGCTCTTCCCGCATCTCACGGCCCTGGACAACGTGGCCTTCGGACCCCGCTGCCGGGGCGCCGGCAAGGCGGCGGCCCGCGCCGGGGCGGCCGAGTGGCTGGAGCGGATGGGGCTCACCGAGCACGCCGGCGCCAAGCCCCGGCACCTCTCCGGCGGCCAGGCGCAGCGCGTGGCACTCGCCCGCGCCCTGGCCACCCACCCCCGGCTGCTGCTCCTGGACGAACCGCTCGCCGCCCTGGACGCCCGCACCCGGCTGGAGGTGCGCGCGCAGCTGCGCCGCCATCTGGCCGCGTTCGAGGCCGTCGCGGTCCTGGTCACGCACGACCCGCTGGACGCCATGGTGCTCGCCGACCGCCTGGTGGTCGTGGAGCACGGGCGCGTCGTGCAGGAGGGCACCCCCTCCGACATCGCCCGCCACCCGCGCACCGAGTACGTCGCCCGGCTGGTCGGTCTCAACCTGTACCGGGGGCGGGCCGAGGGCCACACGGTGCGGCTCGACACGGGCCCCTCCGTCAGCACCACGGAGCACCTCGCCGGACCCGCGTTCGTGGCGTTCCCGCCCGGGGCGGTGACCCTGCACCGCAACCGGCCCACCGGTTCCAGCGCCCGCAACGTCTGGCACTGCGCGGTCGCCGGCCTGGAGACCCACGGGGACCAGATCCGCGCCGAACTCACCGGCGAACTGTCCCTGGCCGCCGACCTCACCACGGTCGCCGCCGCCGAACTCGACCTCCATCCGGGCGCGCCGGTGTGGGCCGCGGTCAAGGCGACGCAGACGCACGCGTATCCGGCCTAGCGGCAGGCGGCGAAGGGCCCCGCTCCGGTGCCGGAGCGGGGCCCTTCGTCCTCCGTCAGTCCTCGTAGGCGTCCAGCGGCGGGCAGGAGCAGACGAGGTTCCGGTCGCCGTAGGCCTGGTCGATGCGGCGCACCGGCGGCCAGTACTTGTCGGCGGCGCTCACCCCGGCCGGGAAGACGGCCTCCTCGCGGGCGTAGGAGTGGTCCCACTCCCCGCCGAGGGCGGCGGCGGTGTGCGGCGCGTTGCGCAGCGGGTTGTCGTCCGCGGGCCACTCGCCGGAGCCGACCTTCTCGATCTCGGCGCGGATCGCGATCATCGTCTCGCAGAACCGGTCGAGTTCGGCGAGGTCCTCGGACTCGGTGGGCTCGATCATCAGCGTGCCGGCCACCGGGAACGACATCGTCGGCGCGTGGAAACCGTAGTCGATCAGGCGCTTGGCGACGTCGTCCACCGTCACGCCGGTCGCCTTGGTCAGCGGGCGCAGGTCGATGATGCACTCGTGCGCGACCAGCCCGCCGGGGCCGGTGTAGAGCACCGGGAAGTGCGGCTCGAGACGCTTGGCGATGTAGTTGGCGCTGAGGACGGCCACCTGGGTGGCCCGCTTGAGGCCCTCACCGCCCATGAGGCGCACGTACGCCCAGGAGATGGGCAGGATGCCCGCAGAACCCCACGGCGCCGCCGAGATGGGTCCCACACCGGTCTGCGGACCGGCCTCCGGCTGGAGCGGGTGGTTCGGCAGGTACGGCGCGAGGTGCGCCCGCACGCCGACCGGGCCGACGCCGGGGCCACCGCCGCCGTGCGGGATGCAGAAGGTCTTGTGCAGGTTCAGGTGCGAGACGTCACCGCCGAAGTGGCCCGGCTTGGCCAGTCCCACCAGGGCATTGAGGTTGGCGCCGTCCACGTACACCTGGCCGCCGGCCTCGTGCACCTCGGCGCAGATGTCGGCGACGTGCTCCTCGAACACGCCGTGCGTCGACGGGTACGTGATCATCAGCACCGCCAGCTGGTCACGGTACTGCTCGATCTTGGCCCGCAGGTCCGCGACGTCGACCTCGCCGTCGTCGGAGGTCTTGACGACGACGACCTTCATGCCGGCCATCACGGCGCTGGCGGCGTTGGTGCCGTGGGCGGAGGACGGGATCAGGCAGACGGTGCGCTGTTCGTCGCCGTTGGCCCGGTGGTAGCCGCGGACGGCGAGCAGGCCCGCCAGCTCGCCCTGGGAGCCGGCGTTGGGCTGGAGGGACACCTTGTCGTAGCCGGTGACCTCGGCGAGGCGCTCCTCCAGCTCACGGATGAGCGTGAGGTAGCCCTGCGCCTGCTCGGCGGGCACGAAGGGGTGCAGCTGCCCGAACTCGGGCCAGGTGACCGGCTCCATCTCGGTGGTCGCGTTGAGCTTCATGGTGCAGGAGCCCAGCGGGATCATGCCGCGGTCCAGCGCGTAGTCGCGGTCGGCGAGCCGGCGCAGGTAGCGCAGCATCGCGGTCTCGGAGCGGTGCTGCTGGAAGACGGGGTGGGTCAGGTACTCGTCGTCGCGCAGCAGGGCGTCCGGGAGCGTGTCCGCCGCGGACGCGTCCAGGGCCTCGATGTCGCCCTCGACACCGAAGGCGCTCCACACGGCGGCGAGGTGCGCCCGGGTGGTGGTCTCGTCGCAGGCGAGGGAGACGTGGTCGGCGTCGACGCCGCGCAGGTTGACTCCGTTGCCGCGGGCGGCGGCGACGATCTCGGCGGCCCGTCCGGGGACGCGCACCGTCAGCGTGTCGAAGTAGGAGCCGTGCACGATCTCGGCACCGCCGGCCCGCAGCCCCTCGGCGAGGACGGTGGCGTACCGGTGGGTGCGCCGGGCGATGACCCGCAGGCCCTCGGGCCCGTGGTAGACGGCGTACATTCCGGCCATGACAGCGAGCAGCACCTGGGCGGTGCAGATGTTGCTGGTGGCCTTCTCACGGCGGATGTGCTGCTCGCGGGTCTGCAGGGCGAGGCGGTAGGCCTTGTGCCCGTCAGCGTCGACGGAGACGCCGACGAGCCGCCCGGGCAGGCTGCGCGCCATCTTCTCCTGCACGGCCATGTAACCGGCGTGCGGTCCGCCGAAGCCCATCGGCACACCGAAGCGCTGCGTGGTGCCGACGGCGATGTCCGCGCCCAGCTCGCCCGGCGACTTCAGCAGGGTCAGGGCGAGCAGGTCGGCGGCGACGGTGACGAGCGCGCCGAGGCCGTGCGCCTGGTCGATGACCGGCTTGATGTCGCGTACGGCACCGGAGGCGCCCGGGTACTGGATCAGCACGCCGTTGATGTCGCGCTCGGCGAGTTCGGCGGGGATGCCGTCGCTCAGGTCGGCGACGACGACCTCGACGCCGGTCGGCTCGGCACGGGTCTCGATCACGGCGATGGTCTGCGGAAGGGCGTCCGCGTCGACCAGGAACAGGCCCTTCTTGTTCTTGCCCATGCGGCGCGACAGAGCCATCGCCTCGGCGGCGGCGGTCCCCTCGTCCAGCAGGGAGGCGCCGGAGGTCGGCAGCCCGGTGAGCTCGGCGACCACGGTCTGGAAGTTCAGCAGCGCCTCGAGCCGGCCCTGGGAGATCTCCGGCTGGTACGGCGTGTAGGCCGTGTACCAGGCGGGGTTCTCCATCACGTTGCGCAGGATGACGGGCGGGGTGAAGGTGCCGTAGTAGCCGAGCCCGATCATGGAGCCCAGCACCTCGTTGCGGTCGGCCAGGGTCCGCAGTTCGGCCAGCACCTCGGCCTCGCTCCGCGCGCCCGGCAGGTCAAGCGCCTCGGCGTTCTTGATCACATCCGGCACGGCGGCGGCGGTCAGCTCGTCGAGCGAGCCGTAGCCGACCTGGGCGAGCATCTTGGCCCGGGCCTCGTGGTCGGGGCCGATGTGGCGCTGCTCGAAGGGTATTCCCCGTTCGAGTGCGGAGAGCGGAG
The DNA here is from genome assembly GCF_055592385.1 of Streptomyces sp. NPDC041124. Classification (NCBI taxonomy): domain Bacteria; kingdom Bacillati; phylum Actinomycetota; class Actinomycetes; order Kitasatosporales; family Streptomycetaceae; genus Streptomyces; species Streptomyces sp. NPDC041124. The sequence goes on along the minus strand of NZ_JBVIYR010000006.1, from coordinate 11,112 downwards.
TGCGAGGGGCGGTCATTGAGGAGGCCTCCTGGTCCGACGACCTTCGAGGGGCACCACGGCGCAGGTGCCCGGACGGCCTCCCCCTCTGTCATCTCAACCTGAGAGCTTCACCGGAACGCCCGGGGCGGTCCGGCTTTCACCGTCGGTGAGAGCGGAAGCCGTCGACACCCGCTCTGCTTTCCAGAGTGACCTCGTCCGTGCGGTACGTGTGCCTGAGAGATTCCGGGGAGGATTTGCTCCTTCGGCGCCTCCGGTGGTGTCCGGAGGACTCTCCCGCACGGGGTCAGCAGCCGATTGCCAGCGTACCAGCGAGCACACGACCGGGTCTTCGAGTGGCCGCCCCGCCGATTGTGCCGTTTTGTAGTGCTTACGGATGAGTGTGCGACCAGTGGAGGGCCCGTGCAGACCGACATCGATCCGCGCCACCTGATCGGCCGCAAGGCGTTCGACCGCGACGGCACCCGCATAGGCACCATCGACGAGGTGTACCTCGACGACGCCACCGGCGTGCCGGAGTGGGCGGCCATACGCACCGGCCTGTTCAGCAGGGACGCCTTCGTCCCCCTGGAGCCGAGCGAACTGATCGACGGGGCGCTCCACGTCCCGTTCGAACGGAGCCTGATCAAGGACGCACCCGACTTCGGCGTGGGCCGTCACCTCTCCCCCGAGCAGGAACTCCAGCTCTACCACCACTACGGTCTGGACATCGCCGCGCCGCCTCCTCCCGGGGACCGCGACTTCGGCGAACTCGCGGGCCGGGACAAGCAGGTCTGACCCGCCGCGCTCACGAACCCTCCGCTCCTCCCCCGTTCTCCGCCCCCTCGTCCTTCCCGGGTCCGCGCGACACCAGCGGCAGCGGATCCGCCGGCTGCAGGGCCGGGTCGTCGGTGCGGAAGGTCCTCACTCGGCCCGGCGGGGAGTCGGGGGTCTCGAAGCGCACGGTGACCCGGCCGAGGCCGCTGCCCTGCACCCAGCCGTGTCCGTGTCCGGCGTGCCGTACGTCGTGGCCGGCGGTCCAGTGCCGCTCGGCGGGTGGCGGGCTGTCCGCCACGGTCGCGGCCGCGGGCTCCTCCCCGGCGGATTCCTCTCCGGCCACGCCCGCCGCCTGTGCGAACAGGTCCTCCTGGGTGTAGTCGGCCAGTCCGCTGACCCCCACCCCGAGCAGCCGCACCCCGCCCGTGGTGTCGACCGACTCCAGCAGCCGTTCGGCAGCCTCCCGCACCACGGCGGGATCGTCCGTGGGCCCGCGCAGCGTCTCGGACCTCGTGAGCGTGGAGAAGTCGTACCGCCGCACCTTGAGCTGGATGGTCCGCCCCGACAGGCCCGCCCCGCGCAGTCTGCTCACACACCGGTCGGCGAGCCGGCGCACCTCCGTGCCGACCCGCACCCGGTCGTGGATGTCCACGTCGTAGGTGTCCTCCACGGACACCGACTTGGTCTCCCGCTCAGCCACCACCGGCCGTTCGTCCCGCGCCAGCGCCATGGCGAACAGCGCGTGCCCGTGGGCCTTGCCCAGCAGCCGTACGAGTTCGTCCTCCCCCGCTCCGGCGAGTTCGTCGACCGTGTGGATCCCGGCCCTGCGCAGATGGTCGCCGGTCGCGGGGCCCACGCCGGGCAGCGTGCGCACGGACAGCGGCCCCAGCAGGGCCCGCTCGGTACCCGGCTCGATGACCACCAGCCCGTCCGGCTTCGCCTGCTCCGACGCGATCTTCGCGAGCATCTTGGAGGCGGCGAGCCCTACCGACCCGGTGAGCCCCGTGACCTCCCGTATGTCCGCGCGCAGCCTCGCCCCCGCCAGGCGGGCCGACCGCTCGTCCCAGGCGGTGCCACCGGCCTCCAGGTCCACGAAGGCCTCGTCCAGGCTGAGCGGCTCCACCAGCGGCGACAGGGCCCGCAGCAGCCTCATCACCTGCTCGCTGATCGAGCGGTAGAGGGCGAACCTGGGCACCAGGTACGCGGCGTTCGGCGCCAGGCGCCGGGCCTGTGCCATGGGCATCGCCGAGTGGACGCCGAAGACCCGTGCCTCGTACGACGCCGTGGCGACCACACCGCGCGGCCCGAGCCCGCCCACGACTACGGCCTTCCCGCGCAGACTCGGCTTGGACGCCTGCTCCACCGAGGCGAAGAAGGCATCCATGTCGAGATGCAGGATCGTGGGCGCGGATCTCACATGTCCGATGCTGCCCTACGCCACTGACAACGCCCTCCTCGGCAGGCCCGGGGGGCCTTCCTCAGACGGCCTTGTTGCGGCGGCGCGCGAGTTCGTCCATCGGATTGTGGCCGACCAGGGTCTCCCCGGTGTCGACGCGCTCCCCGTGCAGCTGCGACAGGGCGCTCTCGACGTCCCGCCACACCACACCCACGGCGATGCCGAAGACCCCCTGGCCGCCCTGGAGCAGGGCGTGGACCTCGTCCGGGGAGCCGCACTCGTAGACGGTGGCGCCGTCGCTCATCAGCGTCATGCGTTCGAGATCGCTGAAGCCGCTCTCGCGCAGATGCTGCACGGCGCTGCGGATGTTCTGAAGCGACACGCCCGTGTCGAGGAACCGCTTGACGATCTTCAGCACGACGACGTCACGGAAGCTGTACAGCCGCTGCGTCCCCGATCCGTGGGCCGGACGCACGCTCGGCTCGACCAGACCCGTACGGGCCCAGTAGTCGAGCTGCCGGTAGGTGATGCCCGCGGCGGCACAGGCAGTGGGCCCCCGGTAGCCGATCTCCTCGGCGGCCCCCACCTCTTCTCCGCCGGCCGGCACGGCCGTCGGCCGCTGAGGAACCGCCCCGGTCGCCCCGCCGTGCCCGGGGTGGCCCGCACTCGGGCGGAGCCGGGAGCTCTGGGGAGGGTACGGCCCGCTCGCCCCGAGACCGTGTCCGGGGGCACCCCCAGCCGTACCGTCGCCGCTGCTTCTCACGCCGACCTCCGTCCTTGACCTGCCTCCTCGACGGTAGGCAGTCGCCAAGGGTGCGTCAACGATCGCCACACTCGGCACGCCGAGTGATAATCACCCTAAGAGTGGTTTACCGTGCCCCACCCCGGGGAAAGGCTAGCCGAATGCCTGCCGCACGGGCCCTCAGCCCAGCCGTCGCGGCGGCCGCCCTCCCTCACTGGTTGCTGGTGCCGAAGTCCTCCGGCGAGATCTGGTCGAGGAACTCGCGGAACTTCTCCACCTCGTCCTCCTGCTCGTCCGGAATGGCGATCCCCGCGTCGTCCAGCACCGTGTCGCTGCCGTAGATCGGCGTGCCCGTGCGCAGCGCCAGCGCTATGGCGTCGGACGGGCGGGCACTCACCTCGACCCCGCTGGCGAAGACCAGCTCCGCGTAGAAGACACCTTCGCGCAGATCGGTGATGCGTACCTCGGTGAGCTCCTGTCCGACGGCTTCGAGCACGTCCTTGAAAAGGTCGTGGGTCAGCGGCCGTGCCGGTGCCATGCCCTGCTGGGCGAAGGCGATGGCCGTCGCCTCCCCCGGTCCGATCCAGATGGGGAGGTAGCGGTCGCCGCCCACTTCACGCAACAGCACGATCGGTTGGTTGGAGGGCATCTCGACCCGGACACCTACGACATCGAGCTCGTTCACACAGCAACCCTAGGCCGTGCCCGGGACGTTTGGGTAGTCGGGCAGGGATCGGGTGGCCGATCCGGTCTCCCGAACCCGCGCGATCAGGGCAGTCGCACCCCGAGCGCGGACTGCACCAGCGTCGCGTGCAGCTTCACCGCGAGTCCGGCCAGCTCCTTGGTGCGGGCCTCCGCGTGCGCCCTGGTCTGCGGGTTGCGGTGGCGCCGCAGCGGGGCGACGACCTGGTCCACCAGGCCGGCTTCCCGGTCCGCGGCGGCCTTCATCACCCGCAGGTGACGTGGTTCGATCCCGAACCGCCCCAGCTCCGCGATGAGCCCGGCGACCGTGACCGCCTCGGCGTCGTACACCCCGCCCTCCGAGGGGGCGAGCAGACCGTAGGACTCCCACTCGGCGAGATCGCTCTCCCCGACGCCTGCGGCGGCGAGCAGCTGGCAACGTCCGATACGGGCCGGTGCGGGCCCGTCGGGGGCCGGCTCCGGGGCGGCCTCACCGTCACCCGGACGGCTCAGAACCGGCAGCGGTACGGCCTCTCCGCGCTCCATGGCCGCGAGGTGCTCCCGGATCACCTTGAGCGGCAGATAGTGGTCCCGCTGCATCCGCAGCACGTGGCCGAGGCGCTCGACGTCCCCGGTGCTGAACTTGCGGTACCCCGAGGGCGTCCGCTGCGGCTCGATGAGCCCCTCCGACTCGAGGAAGCGGATCTTGGAGATGGTGACCTCGGGGAACTCCTCACGCAGCACGGTCAGCACCGCCCCGATGCTCATCAGTCCGGTGCCCGCGGCGGCGGCGCCGTGACCGGCACCGCCGCTCGGTGTCTGAAGCATGGACCTTCCCTGGGGTCCCCCGGCCGGAACCGGGGCCGTCAGTAGCCCCGCTGGCTCGCGTAGAAGACCAGCCGGTACTTGCCGATCTGCACCTCGTCACCGTTGGAGACGGCGACCTGGTCGATCCGCTCCCGGTTGACGTAGGTGCCGTTCAGGCTGCCGACGTCGGCCACGGTGAAGGAACCGTCGGGGCTGCGGCGGAACTCCACGTGCCGGCGGGAGACCGTCACGTCGTCCAGGAAGATGTCGCTCTGCGGGTGACGCCCGGCCGTCGTCAGGTCGCCGTCCAGCAGGAAGCGGCTGCCCGAGTTGGGCCCCCGGCGCACGACCAGGAGAGCGGAGCCCACCGGCAGCGCGTCGACGGCCGCCTGCGCCTCCGGAGAGAGCGTCGGCATCTGCGTCTGACCGGTGGCCTCGGCGTCGTAGGCCTCGAGACCGGAGATGGAGATCGTCGACGTCGTCTCCGAAGGGCGCTCCGGCGTGACGCCGGGCCTCAGCGGCGCGCCGCAGTTGGAGCAGAAGCGGCTGTTCTCCGCGTTGCGGTTACCGCACCTCGTACACACCAGGGCCGACATGGACGGATCCTCCTGCCGCGGCTGCCCACCTGGGGCTTGGGACGCGTACGGGTCCGAGTATCCACCACCCGTACCCGGGGTCGGCTGCTGCCCGAAACCTATGCCGCCCGACTGCGCGGGGTCGACGGACGGCGCACCCTGACCCACCTGGTCCCGGAACAGCGGACGCTGACCTTCCGCGTCAGGCTGTGCGCGGTGACGAGCGGTCGCGTTGCCGCCGTCCTCTCGCCGCGCGCTCTTGCCGAACAACTTCGCAAACAACTTCACGGGCGATTCCCCTTGACCGAAACAGACCCGCCCGTGGGGCAGGACGAACCCTGACTGAACACATTGGCCGACCCGGACATCTTCACAACGTCCGCCTCCGCCAGACAGTTTCCACCACGCACCACCCATTCGGTGCGCCGACCCCCCGCAACCTCATGCCCTCGCCGGAAGCCCCCCATGCACCCTCGGTTCACCGGGAGGACGACCGAGCGTAGTCAGGCCGCTCCGCCGCCCGCAAGGCATCCACAACGATCTTGGTGGACCGCTCTACGGTAACGGTGGCCTGTTCCTTCTCGAGAGTCTGCACCACGCCTCCGGGGATGTTGAGCGCCGGCTCGAGGTCCTGCGACTTGCCGATGACCTTGAAACGATAGGGCGCGGTGATCTTGTTCCCGTCCACGGCGACACCGCTGCCGGAATCCGTCAGGTAGGTGCTCGCCACCACCCGTACACCGTTCACCTGAATCGCTTCGGCACCGGCCGCTCGCAGCTCCTGGACGGCGTCGAGCAGCATGTCCGCCTCGACCATCCCCTTGGTGTCCTCGATGGTCATGGTGATCCCGGGCCCCTGCGCGGCGACGGTGCCGGCCAGGACGCCGAGTTGCCTCTCCTTCTCGATCGTCTGCCTGCGGGCCTCCTCGGCCTGGTCGGAACTGTTTTCCAGCTCCTCGCGCTGCTTCTCGAGGCCCTGCTTCTCGTCTTCAAGACGTTCTGTTCGGTTGTCGAGTTCATCGAGGATGCGCACGAGGTCCTCCTGGCGTGCCCCGCGCAGCGCACTGTCGCCGTCGCTGTTGGAGGCCACCTGGACGGCCAGACCGAAGCCGAGGCCGAAGAGCAGCAGGGCGACGATGAGCTGCGCCCGGGTCAGACGCGGCGGCCACAGCCCTTTCACCAGCCTCTGCCGCCCGGTCAGCGCGGGCCCGGCCGCTTCCCGCGGGACGGCCTCCTCGGCGGGTGTGGGCGCACTCGCGGGCACCTCCGCGGGCAGTTCCCTGCGCAGACCGACCGCGGGCGGGGCCTCGGGGGCGGTCCTGGGCGGGGTCACCGTCGGGCGTGTGGTCTCGTCGTGCTCGTGTTCGTTCATCGGCGTCACGCCCGGAACACGTGCCGGCGGATCGCCGCGGCGTTGGAGAAGATGCGGATGCCGAGGACGACCACCACACCGGTGGACAGCTGGGCGCCCACGCCGAGCTCGTCGCCGAGGAACACGATCAGCGCGGCGACGACGACGTTCGACAGGAACGAGACCACGAAGACCTTGTCGTCGAAGATGCCGTCGAGCATCGCCCGCAGTCCCCCGAACACGGCGTCGAGCGCCGCGACGACGGCGATCGGCAGGTAAGGCTCGACAACCGCCGGGACCTCGGGCCGGACCAACAGTCCGGCCACGACTCCCACGACGAGGCCCAGTACGGCGATCACGATGTGCCCTTCTCGGTTATCGGCTGTGCGGTACGTACGATGACGCTCGGCGCGGCGGGCAGCCGGACGTCGTCCTCCACGGAGATGGCCGTCCTGATGCCGTAGTTCTCCTGCAGGGCGTGCAGGTACAGCCCGTCCGCGCCGTTCTGGAACCGGTCACTCATCGGCCGCCCGTCCCCCACCGCGAGCACCGTGTACGGCGGCACCAGCGGTTTGTTGTCGACCAGTATCGCGTCTCCGGCGGCTCTGATCGCGGACAGGGCGGTGAGCCGCTGTCCGTTGACGGAGACCGCTTCGGCACCCGACTCCCACAGGCCGTTGACCACGCGCTGCATGTCGCGGTCCCTGACCCTGCCGGTGTCGGAGAATCCGGAGGCCGACCGGGCGTCACCGTCACCGCCCCCGCCGGCGTCCTTGGCGTCGTCCACCACGAGCCGCACTCCGGGGCCGTGCACCGCGCTCGCGCCGGACAGTATGCCCACCAGCGTGGACCGGTCGCCGCCCCCGCTGTCCCGCAGAGCCTCGCGCTGCCGTGCGCTCACGTCGGCGCGCAGCCCGTCGACGCTGTCCTCGAGCTTGTCGGCGGCCCGGGTCTCCCGGTCGATCCGGTCGATCAGCTCCTCGCGTTCCTTCGCGACGACCGGAGCCTCCACCCGGGCCTGCGCGGCACCGACGGTCACGATCAGCGCGGCAAGCACCAGGCCGCCGGCCAGTCCGAGCTTCGCCCGGAGGGTCTTCGGCAGGCCGCCGTCACCGTGGGACTGCTTGCGCGCGGCGGCCTCGGCGTATCCGTCGTCGAGGCTGTGGTCCATGACGTTGGTGAGCAACGACATGGAGGCGTCCGGGCGCGCGGGCCGCGCGGGGGTGCTCCGAACGGGGGGTTGCTGCGGCATGCCGCACATCGTCGCACGCCGCGGCCGCTACCTCCGAAACGGCCCTGACCGGCGTGCCGGACGGGCCCCGTCAGGGGCACCTGTCCGACACACCGGTCAGGCGTTCGGTCCGTCGTCGGGCGCTGCCGGCCTACCTGCCCGCGCTGTCGACGACCGCGGACCACTCGTCGAGCAGTGCCTGCGCGGACGCGTCGTCGGGGCCTTCGGCCCACAGGTGGGTGACCGCCTCGGCGGGGTCGGGCAGCACCATCACCCAGCGGCCGTCGGTCTCCACCACGCGCACACCGTCGGTGGTGTCCACGAAGCGGTCTCCGGCCGCCTCGACGACCCGCCGCATCACCAGGCCCTTGACCGCCCACGGGGTGGCCAGGTCCCGCTTCAGCACGTGCGCCCGGGGGATGCGCGCGTCGATCTGGCTGAGCGTGAGCTGGGTGCGGGCGACGAGCCCGATGAGCCGCACGAAGGCCGCGGTGCCGTCGTAGACGCTGCTGAACTCCGGGACGATGAAGCCGCCCTTGCCGTCACCGCCGAAGATCGTGCCCTCTTCCCCGCCCACGCGGGTCAGGTCGTCGGGCGAGGTGGTCGTCCACTCGACCTGCGTTCCGTGGTAGGCCGCCACCTGCTCGGCGATCCTGGTGGTGGTCACCGGCAGGGCGACGCGGCCGCTGCGCCGCTCGGAGGCGATGAGGTCGAGCATCACGAGCAGCGCCCGGTCGTCCTCGATGATCCGCCCCTTCTCGTCGACCAGGGACAGCCGCTCGCCGACCGGGTCGAACCGTACGCCGAAGGCTGCTCGGGAGGACGCCACGATCTCCCCGAGCCGGACCAGCCCCGCGCGTCGTACGTCGGCCGTCTCGGTCGGCCTGGACTCGTCGAGACCGGGGTTGATGGTCAGCGAGTCGACACCGAGCTTGCCGAGCAGGCTCGGCAGGACCAGTCCGGCACTGCCGTTGGACGCGTCCACGACCACCTTGAGTCCGGACTCGGCGATTCCGGTGATGTCGACGTTGCGCAGCAGCGATCCGGTGTACGAGTCGAAGACGCTCGCCGGGAAGTGCAGGTCCCCGATCTCGCCGGGGAAGGCACGCCGGTACTCCTGCCGTGCGAAGACACGGTCCAGCTTGCGCTGGCTGCCCTGGGAGAGGTCGGCGCCCTGCCCGTCGAAGAACATGATGTCGACGGAGTCGGGCACGCCGGGCGTGGTCCGGATCATGATGCCGCCCGCGCTGCCCCGCGCGGTCTGCTGCCGCGCGACGGGCAGGGGTACGTTCTCCAGGTCCCGTACGTCGATGGCGCTGGCCTGCAGCGCGGAGATCACCGCCCGCTTGAGCGCACGGGCGCCGCGGGAGTGGTCGCGGGCCGTGGTGACGGTGGAGCCCTTCTTGAGCGTCGTGGCGTACGCACCCGCCAGCCGGACCGCGAGTTCCGGTGTGATCTCCACGTTCAGGATGCCGGACACGCCCCGGGCTCCGAACAGGTGCGCCTGCCCCCTGGACTCCCAGATGACGGAGGTGTTGACGAAGGCGCCGGCCTCGATGGTCTTGAACGGGTAGACCCGCACGTTGCCCTGGACGATCGATTCCTCGCCGACCAGGCACTCGTCACCGATGACGGCGCCGTCCTCGATCCGCGCGGCCCGCATGATGTCGGTGTTCTTGCCGACGACGCAGCCTCGCAGGTTGCTGTGCGGCCCGACGTACACGTTGTCGTGCACGACGGCCTTGTGCAGGAAGGCGCCGCTCTTCACCACGACGTTGGATCCGACGACGGTGTGTTCGCGGATTTCCGCGCCGGCCTCGACCTTGGCGTAGTCGCCGATGTAGAGCGGGCCGCGCAGGACGGCGTCGGGGTGCACCTCGGCGCCTTCGGCGACCCAGACGCCCGGGGAGATCTCGAAGCCGTCGATGTCGACGTCGACCTTGCGTTCCAGGACGTCGGCCTGGGCCTTGACGTAGCTCTCGTGCGTGCCGACGTCTTCCCAGTAGCCTTCGGCGACGTAGCCGTAGACGGGCTTGCCTTCCTTCATCAGTTGCGGGAAGACGTCACCGGACCAGTCGACGGGCACGTCGGGGTCGACGTAGTCGAAGACCTCGGGCTCCATCACGTAGATGCCGGTGTTCACGGTGTCGGAGAAGACCTGTCCCCAGGTCGGCTTCTCGAGGAACCGCTCGACCTTGCCTTCCTCGTCCACGATGGTGATGCCGAATTCCAGCGGATTGGGCACACGGGTCAGGCAGACCGTGACGAGGGCGCCCTTTTCCTTGTGGAAATTGATCAGCTCGGTGAGGTCGAAGTCGGTCAGGGCGTCGCCGGAGATGACGAGGAAGGCGTCGTCCTTCAGCGCCTCCTCCGCATTCTTGACGCTCCCCGCGGTGCCGAGGGGCTTCTCCTCATTGGCATAGGTGAGTTCCATTCCGAGCTCTTCGCCGTCACCGAAGTAGTTCTTGACGAGCGACGCAAGGAACTGGACTGTCACAACGGTTTCGTTGAGCCCATGCCTTTTCAGCAGCCTCAGCACGTGCTCCATGATCGGCCGGTTGGCCACCGGCAGGAGCGGCTTGGGCATGCTTGAGGTCATAGGGCGAAGGCGGGTGCCCTCGCCTCCGGCCATCACGACGGCCTTCATGTCGGAAGCGTCCTCCTCGAAGAGACGACGGTCGGACCGACTTCACCCGCCAGGAGGGGCCGGCACTTTTACAGTGCGGGTCGTCGCGCGACGTTGCGCGTACTGATCAGCGGGGTCAATCGGCCACAGGGTCCGCACGAACCAGACGGCGGACTTGGACCACGTAAAGCACTCCTGCCCACCAATACAGGGTTGTACCCCATCCGGCGAACGCCCAGCCGAAAATTGCGGCGAGTGACGAGATCCAGCCAGTTCCGTCACTGAGCAGGAGCAGTGGGAAGGCGTACATGAGGTTGAAGGTGGCGGCCTTCCCCAGGAAGTTGACCTGGGGCGGCGGATAGCCGTGTCGCCTGAGGATCCCCACCATCACCAGGAGGACCAGCTCGCGGGCCAGCAGCACGGCTGTGAGCCAGAGCGGCAGGATCTCCCGCCAGGTGAGGCCCACGAGCGTGGAGAGGATGTAGAGCCGGTCAGCGGCGGGGTCGAGCAGCCGGCCGAGGCTGCTGACCTGGTTCCACCGCCGGGCGAGTTTGCCGTCCAGGTAGTCGCTGACGCCGCTGAGGGCCAGCACGAGGAGCGCCCAGCCGTCGCTCTTCGGACCGCCGAACTCCGGCCTGAGGATCAGCCACAGGAACAGGGGTACGCCGACGAGCCGCGCCATGCTGAGCACGTTCGGGATGGTGAGGACGCGGTCTGTCTGCACCCGCGTCTCCTGGACCTCCACCCGGGATCCTCCTGTGGGAAATGATGTCGACGATGCTCCCCGACCTTACCTCAACGCAAAAAAGCTCTGGCCCTCGGGCTGTATGCCCAAGAGCCAGAGCTCTAATAGGAGTTCGGCGGCGTCCTACTCTCCCACAGGGTCCCCCCTGCAGTACCATCGGCGCTGTAAGGCTTAGCTTCCGGGTTCGGAATGTAACCGGGCGTTT